>JASLZG010000409.1 GCA_030754995.1 Lentisphaeria bacterium | reverse complement strand
GGGCAGCGGCGCCGGCAGGTCGCGGCGCAGCGGGTCTGGAACAGCATCGCACGGCGGCACATCCAGCTTCGGCAAGGTCGAACCGGTGCGGCCTGGTCGGCTTTTATCGAAAATCAGGTGCATCGTGGGAACTTTCCCGTTTTCGTTGTGGGGTTGGCGGCGCGGGAGGCCGTCTTGAAGTTTCGGGTTTGAGCGGAAAGTAGTTTCTCATCCTCGCGTCAGCGCTGCTTCCATGGCGACCGCCAGGGCACGAATTTCCTCACGTGTACGTTTCTCGGTGACCGCCACGAGCAGGTCATTGCGGCGTTTCGGATAGTACCGGCCGAGCGGAAAGCCTGCAGCAAAGCCCTTGTCGATCATCAGGCCGACCAGTTCGGCGGCGTCGATCGGCAGGCGGACAACGAACTCGTTGAAAAAGCCGGCCTGGTCGACCGGTTCGACACCGGGGATCGCCAGCAACTGTTCGCGGGCGAAACAGGCCTTGGCAGCGCATAGCCGCCCGACCTCTTCGAAACCGCTGCGGCCGATACAGGACAGATAGACAACAGCAGCGAGGGCACACAGGCCTTCGTTTGTGCAAATGTTGGACATGGCGTTCTCGCGCCGGATATGCTGCTCGCGGGCCTGCAGCGTCAACACGAACCCGTCGCGGCCATCGGTGTCGACAGTGCGGCCGACGATGCGTCCCGGCATTTTGCGCATGAACTTTTTCGTTGTCGCCATGAACCCCAGGTAGGGGCCGCCGAATGACAGACTGATGCCGAGGCTCTGGCCCTCGCCGGTGAGGATGTCGAAGCCCATCTCCCCAGGCGTCCGTGCCAGGGACAGGGCGGTGGGATACACCGAACATGCCGCCACGATGCCGCGCTGATGAGCGCAGTCGACCAGCTCCTGCCACTCTTCGAGCGTGCCGAAGACGTTCGGGTATTGCACCACCAGGCAGGCGGTGGTGTCGTCGAGGGCGGCTTTCAGCGCCTCGATATTGCTGCTGGTGCCGTCGTCCGGCGGTTCGATGACGACCAGTTCGATGTCCAGGTTCCGGCTGTAGCAGCGGATCATTTCACGATAGATCGGCGACACCGTCCCGGCCAGCACGGCTTTGCGGCGGCGGCTGAGGCGCATCGCCATCATGATCGCCTCGAACAGGGCGGTGCCGCCGTCGTACAGCGAGGCGTTGGCGACCTCCATGCCGGTGAGCCGGCAGATTGCCGACTGATATTCGTACATCGCCTGCAGCGTGCCCTGCGAGGCTTCCGGCTGATACGGCGTGTAGGAGGTGTAGAATTCGCCGCGCCCGGTGATTTCCGCCACCGCCGCCGGGATGATATGATCGTAAAAGCCGCTGCCGATGAAGCAGGTGAGGTGGTGCGCATTGAGATCGGCGAGCCCGGCGAGGTGCCGGTTCACTTCGTATTCGGAGCGGCCCTCGGGAATGGCCGAAAGGTCAGGCGCCGGCATGGCGACACCGGCGCGCTGCCAGAGGGTGTCAATGGAATCCACGCCGATAGCGGCGAGCATTTCCCGGCGGTCTTCGTCTGTATTCGCTATGTACGGCATAAGCGGCGCCGCGGATCATCGGCCGGTAATGAATTCTTCGTATTCGGCGTCGGTCATCAGCGCTTGCATCTCGTCTTCATTGACGCCGTCAAGCTTGCACAACCAGCCTTTTTCCTCCGGTGAATCGTTGACGATCTCCGGGCTGTCCTCGATGTCCGTGTTGACCGCGGAGATGCGACCGCCGACGGGGCTGTATATGTCCGAGGCCGCCTTGACTGATTCAATCGTGCCGATGCTGTCGCCCTGCTTCACATTCGTGTCGACTTCCGGAAGTTCGATGAATGTGATGTCCCCCAGTTCGTGGGCGGCATGAGCCGAGATGCCGACCGTTGCCACGCCCTCTTCCAGGGTGATCCATTCATGTTCTTCGGTGTACTTCTTCAATTGCTCCTCCGGTTCGATTAATAGCGCGAATTTGTTGTGCGGTGCATTGTTTGTTCCGCTACGCCGTATGACCGCGCCGACGGATGCTGTGCCGACCGCGGAGCAGTGAAGCCGCGCACAACCGAATTAACGTGAATTTCAGAAAAATCAAGGGTCGGCAAGCAAAGTCGGCAATTTCATTTGTCGCGGGCTGTGCCGGCCCCATAAAAAGGCAGTGCAACGATTTCGCCGGGAACCTCGGCGCGGCCGGTCCGGGCGATCACGGGTGTACCCGGCGGCAGCTCGGCGCGGCTGACATAGGCCAGGGCGATGGCACATTCCAGCGAGGGCGAAAAGGCGCCTGAGGTCACCGTGCCGATGACCTGGCCGCCGGCGTCTGCCACTTCGCTTCCTTGGCGCGCCGTACGCCGGCTCTCGAAGCGGACCGCCGTGAGGTGCTTGCGCCGGCGCTCCAGAAGTGCCTCGCGGCCGACGAACTCGTGGTCCGGGTCGATGAGCCCGCCGAACCCGGCATCGAGCGGCGTACTGTCGCGGTCCAGTTCGTGTCCGTACAGCGGATAGCCCATTTCAAGCCGCAGCGTGTCGCGGGCGCCGAGTCCGGCTGGCTGCACCTGCGGGATTGCCGCGAGCAGTTCCCAGACGGCCGCCGCCGCGCCAGTTGGCACATAGATCTCGAAGCCGCGCTCACCGGTGTAACCGGTACGGCTCAGCAGGCAGGCGGCACCGCTGATTTCCACGGGCGCGAAGTTGAAATAGCGCAAGCCGTCGACCGCCCCGATGCCGGCCGCCCGCATCAGTTCGGTACTGGCCGGGCCCTGGACGTCGAACTTTGCGGTGTCCGCAGATTCATCGACAAAGGTGGCGGCTCCCGACAGCCCGGCCGCGATATGCGCCGCATCTGCGGCGACTGTGCCGGCGTTCACGACGATATAAAACTCGTCGTCGGCGATGCGGTAGACGATGATGTCGTCGATCACCGTCCCGTCATCGGCGAGCAGGAAGTTGTAGCGGCATGTTCCCGGCCGCTGATCGGTGGCGCGGCGCGGCAGGAGTCGGTCGAGCTCGACAGCGATCCCGGCGCCGCGGCAGCGGAACTGCCCCATGTGGCTGCAGTCGAAAATAGACGCAATCGTCCGGGTATGACGGTGCTCCGCGAGAATCGACGTGTATTGTACGGGCATCGACCACCCGGCGAACGGCACCATCCTGGCACCGGCAGCTTGATGCCAGGCATCGAGAGCAAGGGTTTGGTTGGTCATAACGGGTAACTGAACACACATCTTATGATTTTCTACGGCGTTAATCCGGTGATCGAGGCGCTGCGTGCGAAGTCTTCGCTGCAGCACATCTACATCGACAGCCGCAAAAACAACCCGGCGATCAGCAAGATCGAGCAACTGGCCAAGCAAAACGCTGTCCCGGTCAAGCGTCTGCCGGACCTGCGCAGCCTGACGAAATCACCCGACCACCAGGGCGTCTGTGCCGAGTGCGAAGCGCTCGGCACGACGCCGCTGCCGGACGGCCCGATCGATGCCGACCTGATCGTCATGTTCGACGGTATCGAGGATCCGCACAATTTCGGTGCCGCCCTGAGGGTGTGCGAGGGATTAGGCGTGCGGCACGTGATTTATCACAAGGGCAACAGCAGCGGCATTACGCCGGCGGCGGTGAAGGTTTCGACCGGGGCGGTCTTTCACCTGAACCTCTATCAGTCGAACCTCAACAGCGCCATCAAGAAGCTCAAGCGCGAGCGGGTCTCGATCAATGTGCTCGACGGCACCGGCGACTTGTCGATCTA
>JASLZG010000408.1 GCA_030754995.1 Lentisphaeria bacterium | reverse complement strand
CCCCTTCACCAGGGAACCGATCGTGTCGAAATTCACGTCCTTGGAAACCTCGGCCGCCGCCAGCAACCGTGGCATGGTATAGATCTGGGTGCGGAACTCGTCCTCGACAACCTGTCTCATCAGCCCTTCGGGGTTTTCCGCCAGCTCCGTATCGAACGGCAGCCCGCATTCGAAAGCAGCCTCGCCAAGGACGCGCGCGCAGAAGCCGTGGAGCGTGAAGATGGCGGCCTGGTCGAAGTCACGCACCGCGGCACGCAGGCGCTGCAGGTGCTCCGCCTCGTCGCCGCCGGCGGCGGCGAGGATGGCGGTGACCCGTGGAAAATCGTTGTCCGCGGCCTCCATCGGCACGCCGTCGAGGTGGCCGCGGGCTTTCACCAGGATACTCCGCAAGCGGTCGCGCAGCTCCTTGGTCGCCGCCTCGGTAAAGGTGACGACGAGAATGCGGTCGACGGTGATGCCCTGGACGACCAGGCGCAGGAACAGCGTCTGGATCTGAAACGTCTTGCCGGTCCCGGCACTGGCTTCGACCAGCCTGACCCCGGCGAGCGGGCAGTCGATGACTGCCTCGCCGAAGGGGCGGTGGGCCGCCGCAGAAGCATGCGTTGTATTGCCAGGTGCAGTCATCGCTTGTCATCCTTCCTGAGCGGGCGAAAGACGAGCCAGGCGACCTCGTCGAAAGCGGCGAGGTTGACCTCATTGGCGTCGATGGCGTCATCGGTATCGATGGCGTCATCGGCGACGGCCCGGGCGTTGAAGCGTTCGGTAACCCAGCAGTCGAGTGGGCCGGCACCCCAGCAGAAGCGGAAAGCGGTATCGAGGACACCGTCGTAGGCCGGGTACTCATCACTCCCCAGCCAGGTGGCATTGGCCTTTTCGAGACCCTCACCAATCTCCCTCGCCTTGACATAAGCCCATGATGCGGATGGCACCAGCATCAGGGGCTGCCGCAATCCACGCAGGTACAGCGTCAGCAGCGTGTTGAGACGTGTCTTTGCGATATCCGAAGACAGGGATCGCGGCTCGAACGGATTCTTGTTTGCCTTGTCAACGAAAACGGCCCGGCAGTTGCTGTCGGTGGCGCACAGCAGAAGATAGCGGACCCAGGAGTCGAACCGGTCCGTGGCGCGGAGCGATCCGAAGCGGCCGCGGAAGTGTATGTCGTCATGCAGCTCCAGGACCCCGGTCAGGGTGCAGCTGTTGTCGGGCAGCGGGAAACTGCGGCGGAGGTGCTCAGTCGGCGGAGCCCCCATGAAATCGCGCACTGCCCGACCCGAGTCCGGCACCTCGCGATCGAGGTAGCTGCCGACATCCTGCCACTGCTTTTTGAACCAATTCCGGCCGCTCACACCATGCGGCAACCGGCCCTGCGCCATGAGCCGCTTGTAAACGTCCTCGATGCTGGGCGGCGGCGTTCTGATCTGCTCGTCCAGGATCGCCTGGTTGATCTGGTATTTCTCGAGGGCGTCAGGATCGAACGACTCGCTGCCCCGCAGCTGTGCCGGGTCGTCGCGCAGGTAAATATTGAGACGGTTGTGCAGCAAATATTTGACGGGGTTGCGGTAGAACCGGATCAACGCCTCGATCGAAACAGTCCGCAGCGGGCTGTCCTCTTCGAGTTCCGGCAGCAGTTCAGCCTCGCCGGCGGCGTGCACCTGTGCAAAGAGGGCATGGCGATGCGGCTCGCTGCGGCGCGCCTGCTGCAGTACCAGGGCGGCGGCACAGGTGCTCGTGGCATACGAGAACAAGTTGCCCGCCGCCGGCGCTTCAGCATCGTTGGAAGGGGTTTCGAAGTAAGCCGAGTTGAACCCCTGCAGGCGCTGGTCGATGGCCTGCGGCAGCGACTCCGCGAGGGCGGTGGCACCGGCGGCGTTGAGGTGGTCGCCGACATAGTCCCGCAGCTCACTCACCAGGACCGACGGCGGCAGCTGCGCATTCTCCTGGATGTCACGCCCCAAATAGCTGATATACAGCTTCTGCCGCGCCGCCAGCAGTGCCTCGAGGAACATGTAGCGGTCGTCGAAGCGGCGGGAGCGGTCGCCCTGCCGGCGCTGACCCGGGCCGGACGTGAGGTCGAAACCGGCAGCGCGGTCCGGGCGCGGGAACTCGCCGTCGCTCATGCCGAGAAGGCACACGACGTCGGCGGGCACACTGCGCATCGGCAGCATCGAGCAGAAGGTAACCTTGCCGCGGCAGAAGCCGCCGCCGACGAACTCGCCCTCCAGCGCGGTGCGGACATATTGCAACGCGACACGGATGCCGAAGGTGCTGGTGGCACCGACCGCCGCCGCGGTGGCGGCCAGTTTTTCCAGGCCCCGCCGAATCAGGTAGATTTCGAGATAGCTCTCGTTGTCGCCGGCGAAGAATTCGTCCAGCACCGCTGCCAGTTTCACCGACCACGCCTCGGCGGTGCAGGCGCCACCGAGGGTTTCACGCAAATTTGCCAGGCTCCCGATCAGGTGCGCCAGCCGGCCGACCTGTCTGGCGGCACCGCCTTCGACTTCACCGAACGGTGCGATGGTGTCGGCGAACAAGTCGCCTTGATCATCGTCCATGGCATAGCCCAGCAGCATGCGGTCGAGCCCGAACTCCCAGGTCCCGACATGGCCGTCCGGCAGTGGTGTACCCTCACCTTCGCGGGATTCGGCCGGGGCCAGAACGCTTTTCCGGTGGCCTGCCGAGAGGCCCCAGCGAATGCCGGCGTCGTCGACCCAGGAGCGCAGCTTCTCGATGGAGCCGGTATCGATGTCGAAGGCCCGGGCGATCGGGGCGACCGCCAGCAGATCCATGATCGCCGGGGCATCGAAACGCGCCTGCGGCAGCCGCAGCAGCTGCAGGAAGGCGTTCACCACCAGGCTCTCCCCGGTCGCGGTACGGTCGGCGACCGAATAGGGGATGTACGAATCCGCACCCTTTGCCTTGCGGTCGAAGACCGCCTCGATATACGGCAGGTACCGGCTGATATCGGGTGCCATGACCAGCACCTGGCGCGGCTTGAGGAGGCTGACCTCGCGCGGCTGGCCGTCGGCATCCGCGGCGGTCTCGTGAGCCTCGTCGAAAAAGCGCAGCAGCCAGTCGCGCAGCACCTCCACCTCGCGCTGTTCACTGTGGCAGGAATTGATTACGATGCTGTCGTCGTCACCGTCAATCCGGCTCCAGTCCTCTGTCAGGGGCGGCGCTTCCTCGGAGTCCGGCGGCTGGTCGGCGGCGCGGCGGTAATAGATGTCGCGCTGTATCGCCATGAGCAGCCCCGGCCCGTCCGGTGGCGTCATCCACGTCTGGTCGTCGAGATTGACGTGTCCCGCACCACCGGCATCGTCGTTGATCCGGCGGAGGAATTCCTGGCACACCACCCCGAGTGTGGTCAGCAAGGGGTTGCCCGTCTCAATGAACGGTGACGGGTCGGCAATGCCCCTGTCGCGAAGGTCCTGCGCCTCGAGCTCGGCCTGGCGCGGGCGGCGGTCTTCGGTCCAGTAGGTGGAGCACGGTGACAGCACGAAGAGATGGATGGGCACGGCGCGCGACAACGCCTCGATGAACTGCAGCTGCAGCGGCGGCAGGGCGCCGACGCAGAAAAAAAACAGGCGATGGATGCCGCTGTCACGGAGGTTGGCAGATTCCGCCGTGAACGATGCGAGCTGCTCGTGCCGCGGCCGGGCCTCGCCTGCTCCATCGCGGACGCGTTGCCACAGCGCCGCCTGCCACTGCTGTTCAGCGTCCAGCTCCGGCGGCGGCCCGCCCGGCAGGCGCAGCCC
>JASLZG010000407.1 GCA_030754995.1 Lentisphaeria bacterium | reverse complement strand
CGTGTCGTGCGCGGGCTGAAGCTGGCGCCGCCAACGATTCTGATCTATGCCTGGAATCCGCTGCTGCTCAAGGAAATCAACAACTCCCACCACATCGACATTGTCTGCACCATGCTGTTGACGCTTTTCGTGCTTGCCCTGGTCCGACAGCGTGGGTGCATCGCGATGCTCATGCTGATGCTCGCGGCCTTCGTGAAACTCACGCCGGTCCTGCTGGTGCCCCTGCTGCTTGCCTATCTCTGGCGAACCGGCAAGCGCCGGCAGGTGGCCTGGAATGGATTCATCTGCGTCTGCCTCGGTGTCATCGGCGTGGCGCTTTGCCATGTCGGGGCGCAGACGGACCCGTTCAGCGGCTTCAAGACGTTTGCCGATGGCTGGGAGATGAACGCGTCGCTGTTTCCGCTCGGGCGTGCCTTGCTCGAGTCCGCCGGCGCCGCTCCCGGCGCCGCTGCCCGCATGGCCAAGCTGATCCTTTTCGGCGGGCTTTGCCTGTTCATTCTCTGCGGGGTCCGCAAAGTCAGGGACCTGCCATCCCTGTGGCGCTGGTGTGCGTGGATGCTGGTCATCCTCTTTCTGATTTCACCGGTCGGCAATCCCTGGTACCTGGTGTGGCTGCTGCCGTTTCTGCTGGTCACCCGGCATCCCGTCGTCGTGGCTTTGATGTTCGTGACGATATTGTATTACCTGTCGCTGGTCACGGTTGACCGTAATGCATCGGACCAGGTATACTATGGGATTGCGGCGATAGAGTACACCTTGTTCCTGTGGTTCCTGGTACGCTATCTGGTCAGCGTCCGCAAAAAATCCCGAGTCCCGGAGACAGGATAGTGCCCGCTCTGCGAATCATTCTGATCTGGTTGCTTGGCTGCGCCGCGACAATCGCTTATGAACCTGCGCGTCCCGGCGATTACGCCTGCACCTACATGTCACCGGTCGACGGCAGCATGCAGCCGTATCATGTGTATGTGCCGACGTCGTATAATCCGGCAGCGGCGGCGCCCGCCGCCTTCTTCCTGCACGGTTTTGGCGGGCGCACGCGGCCGCTCGGGCACGGGGGGCGCAAGGCCTGGGCCGACCGCACGGGCTGGCTGCTGGTAGCGCCGGACGGCCGCGGCAGCCAGAACTGGGATTATATCGGCGAGGACGACATTTTCCTGGTGCTCGAAGACCTGGCGCGCCCGACGCCCGAGCGTCCGGCGCTGAACGTCGACCGGCAGCGCTTGTACGCCGAAGGCTGTTCCATGGGCGGGCACGGTTGTTTTCGCCTGGCAACGCGGCACCCGGACGTCTTTGCGGCGACCGCGCCGGCTGCCGGCTGGACCAGCTACTTCGAATTTTATCCGCACTGGTACGATACCGATGAATCACCCGGCATGCCGGACTACGTCGACCCGGCGCGCCGGCCGTTGCTGGAGACGGCCTCGGCGCTGGGGCAGACGGCCAACGCACTCTGGAGCCCGGTCTACGTGACCTACGACCTCTACGATCGCGTCAATCCATCGATCAACGCCGAATCTTTCGTTGCGCGGTTGCGCCGTATCGGCAATGTGCGGGTGCAGGTCAACGAGGGGTTCGGCCGCCATTGCCGCAGCTATGACGCCGTCGACAATTACCGCTTCTTCTTCGGCAAACGGCGTCGGGAATCGCCGAAATCACTGACCCTCAGAACCAACACGTTGCGCTACAACCAGACCTGGTGGCTGACCCTCGACCGCCTGATTTATCAGAAACAGTGGACCCGGATCGACGCCATGATCGACGCCGGCAACAACCTGCTTGTCCATACCAGCAACGTCCGGCAGTTTCGGCTGGCGTTGACCGATGACCTTGTCGACATGTCGCGGCACGTGCGCATTTTTATCGACGATCACGAACCGTTCCGTGTCCGTCCCGAAGCTGGACTGGTGCTGCGGGCGCAGCTTGATGAGCGCCATCGCGTGATCGGCTGGTCCCGCGTCGAGGCGGCCGCGCCGACCGGCAAGACACACCAGTTGTCCGGCCCGATCGCCGAGGCCTTCCGCTCCCGCTTCGTCATCATCTACGGTGCCCGCAAGGGACATGATACAGGCAACCCGGACTGGGTGGCGGCCCAGCGTCTGGCGGCCGACTGGAACGCCTGGATGACACTGCACTGGTCAGGCCGCGGCAACGAGGACACCGCCGGCCGCCCGTGGTGGATGCAGCCGTATCCGTTTGCCGAGGGCGAGCATGTCGCCGGGAAGCAGCCATTGGTGACTCCATTGCCGGACTCACAGTTTACGCTGGCGAACCTGCCGTATGAGGCCAATTGGATTCTTGTCGGCGACCCGTCCAGCAACTGGATCGTCGATCAGCTGGCTGGTGACCTGCCGCTGCGGCTGCGGCGCGATGCCGGAACGCCGGCCATTGAAGTGGCGGACCGGGTGTTCAGCGGCAGTGAGCTCGGCTACTTTTTCATCGCGGCAAATCCGCTGGCCCCCGAACGATATGTCGCCGTTGCCCGCGGCTATCTGTCGAGCGGCATCAGTCCCGGCGACGGTGTGTCGAACCTTGGCAAAGACCTCGAGGGCCTGCCGTTCTACT
This sequence comes from Lentisphaeria bacterium, assembly GCA_030754995.1. Classification (GTDB taxonomy): domain Bacteria; phylum Verrucomicrobiota; class Lentisphaeria; order JABSQK01; family CAJWLW01; genus CAJWLW01. The sequence goes on along the minus strand of JASLZG010000407.1, from coordinate 1,202 downwards.
GGCCGGATTATGTCGTCTGGGACCAGGGCCGCAAGCCCGGACCAACCGTGCAGGCTCCCTTCCGTTATTTGCCGGACACTTTTCTGGCCGCCGGATTTTTCGACTCGAGCTGGCGGCTCGACACGACCCCGCCGGTATCGCGCCTCAGCTTGACCGGTCGCAGGCTGGGCCGCCAGCTTGTCGCCTCGCCGCTGAAAGTCAGCATACATGCCAGTGACGCGCCCGGCGGGTTCGGGGTGCAAAAGATCGAATTCCAGATCGACGACGGCGCCTGGCAGGACTATCGTGAACCGTTCGAGCTGGCCGCCGATGGTATCGTGGTCCTGCGTACCCGTGCCACCGACCGGTGCGGACGGTACGTGTACCGGGCGGTCGATGGCGTCAATCGCGGCTATGCCGCTGCCGGCAACCGCGAGAAGGCGCGATCGTATCGATTCAACATACGCAAGCAATAGACAACACCAGGAATCAATCATGAGAAAAACCCTCACACTAATGTGCGCTGCCGTGACCATCCTGATGGCGGCCGGCCCTGTCGCGGCACTTGAAATTTCCGTGTCCGGCGACGGCGCCGCAGTCGTCCATGAGTCGCGGGCGTTCGATGTTGCCGCCGGCCGCACTGAAGTCGCCTGGAGCGGGCTCAGCAATGGCCTGGCAGTCTCGAGCCTGGTGCTGGACGCGGGAAAAGACACCGTGGTCCTGAGCCAGTCTTTCGAGTCCCATCTTGCCGACCCGGCGGCGCTGCTGCAGCAGGCGATTGGCAGGCCCGCCTCGGTGTTGACCGCGGACATTACGGCGCAGGGCACTTTGCTGCGCGTGGCGGACGGACGCATATCCATGATGCGCGCCGACGACGAATTGTGGATCTTCAACGGCGACCTGGTGAACGTGATACAATGGGACGACCGCCTCAAGCTCGAACCAACGTTGACCTGGCTGGTCGAAACGAAGGCTGCCGGGCGCCGGGATTTCGACCTGACCTATGCGACCGACGGCTTGTCCTGGTCGGCGGCGTATGCCATGCATCTCGATCGCACTGCGGCAACTGCCGATATCAGCGGCTGGATCGAATTGAAGAACCGTACGGCCGCCGATTTCACCGAGGCCGCATGGCACATTCTCGACGAGGACCCGGACGATGACGGCAACGGCACCATCGAGTACGACATCCCGGCGTTGCGGACTCCGCAATCGCTGAAGCG
>JASLZG010000406.1 GCA_030754995.1 Lentisphaeria bacterium | reverse complement strand
TACGCCGGCGGCGACGAGCGCCGCGATCGCCTCGAAGATCGTCTCGATCCCATGGCCCTTGCGGTCGAGGGGGACCACGACCGCCTGGCTCGCCCGCTCGCCCAACACGTCGCGAATCCAGCCCGAGCAGGCGCCCATCAGATAGAGATAGACCGTGCCAGCGTTCTCATCGTAGCTGTCGAAGGTAATATCGCCGCCGTCCATGGCGACCGCGGGTCGCACTTCGGTGTCGATGATCTCGCGGATGCGCCGCGCCGCGGCGGTCTCATTGGCCCGTGCCTCCCCGGGGTCGCGCGGCGTGACGATCGTCTCGCCGGACTCGAGGTGTTCCTTGATGACATTCATGATCTGGCGGTTGAACTCGCGCAGGTTGTCCTGGCTCGACAGCGTGACCGTGATAAAAGACGGCCCGATCATGATGCCGGAGACCGGGTCGAGGTCATGCAGCTTGACGGCCAGCGGCGAGTGCCCTTCGGCTTCGTCGCGGGTCTTGAAATTCTCCGCGCCAGTGACCAGCAGACGCCGGTTGAGCGTGTACTTGAGCGTGTTCGGGTTGGGCGTGAACTCGAGATTGATTTCGACTGGGACAGTAGCCATGGTGCTTGTTTGCGACGGGTTGTTCGATCAAACGGAGTTGCGCAAGCGTTCGATAATGATGAAGGCCAAGGCGGCACGCTCGTTGCGCGTCAGCGATGCCTCGATAGTCTCCAGCTGGCCTTGAATTTTGGGACTGCTCTCGGGATCCTCGTCGGCCAGGCGCGTGGCGTCGCGCAACTGGCCTTCGTTGATGCAATAGACGGATTCACCGCCGAGCAGGGAAACCGGTTCAGTGCTCATGGTTAACAACTTGGTTCAGCCGCCATCGTCAGAGTGCAAAACTGGCGCCGCAGCCACAGGATTTGGAAGCATTGGAGTTGGTGATGCGGAACCCTGCCTGGATCAGGTCATCAGAATAATCGATCATCAATCCGTCAAGGAACAGGCCGCTGCGCATGTCGGTGACGACGCGGAGCTTGCCTTCCTGGTAAACGACTTCGTCGTCGTCCGCCATGTTGGAGTCGATCGTCGCATCATAAGTCATTCCGGAACAGCCGCCGGCAATGACCCTGATGCGGACGAACTGATCTTCGGATTGAATGGAATTGACGATGCGCTCGCGCGCCTCGGCTGTGATGTCGAGATTCATGGTTCTGCCTCTTCCGGGTATCAGCAAACTGTCGTTGCCGCTACACAGTAGCTTAGAACAAGTCCGTAGCTTAGAACAAGTCCGTTTTCATGTCAAGCGAAAAAACAGCTGCCGCTGTTGTTTTTCGTACAGCCGCCGTTAAACTGACAGGCAGTGTGTGAGGCTGGGCACCCACCGTCTTTTGTCTTTCGGCGCCAGCCTCGCAAGATTCATATTTTCCTGTCATACAGAGGGTTACATGTCAGAAAAAACGACACAGGTGGCGGTTCTCGGCGGCGGTCCGGCGGGCTATGCGGCCGCCTTCAAGTGCGCCGACCTCGGCCTTCAGACAACACTTATCGACCTGGCTCCGAACCCGGGCGGCGTTTGCCTGTACCGTGGTTGCATCCCGTCGAAGGCGCTGCTGCACGTGTCGAGGCTGATCAATGAAGCAGGCGAGGCCGGCAACTGGGGCATCAGCTTCAACAAGCCGGAGATCGATCTCGACAAGTTGCGCGCCTGGAAAAACCGTGTCATCGAGCAGTTGACCGGCGGCCTCGGCATACTGCGCAACAGCCGCGGCATCGACCATGTCCAGGGTCGCGGTACGCTGAAGGATGCCAACACGATCGAGGTCGCGCTGGGCAACGGTGGCACCGCCAGCATCACGGCGGAGCACATTATCGTGGCGGCCGGTTCGCACCCGGCCCGGGTCCCGGACATTTCCGCCGACAGTGAGCGTGTGCTCAACTCGACCAGCGGCTTGGAACTGCCGGTCATTCCCGGGTCACTGCTGGTCATCGGCGGCGGCTACATCGGTCTCGAGCTCGGCAGCGTGTATGCCAGCCTCGGCAGCGAGGTATCAGTTGTCGAAATGACCGACGGCCTGCTGCCCGGCGCCGACCGGGACCTCGTGAAAGTCCTCCAGGGCCGGCTGGCCAAGGAGTTCAAGAACATCATGCTCAATACGCGGGTCACCAGGGTCGAGGAAACGGCAAGCGGCCTCGAACTCCATTTCGATGGCGAGACGGACGAAACGCCGCAGCAGTACGACTACATCCTGGTCGCCGTCGGCCGGCGCCCGAATTCACGGGACCTGGGTTTGGAGAATGCCGGAATTGCGGTCGACGACTGCGGCTTCGTGACCGTCGATGCGCAGCGTCGGACGAATGTGCCGAATATCTTCGCCGTCGGTGATATCGCTGGCGAGCCGATGCTGGCGCACAAGGGTTCACACGAAGGCATGGTGGCAGCGGAAGTCATCGCCGGCGAGCGTGTGGCATTCGAGGCCAAGGCGATTCCGGCCGTCGTTTTCACTGACCCCGAGCTCGCCTGGTGCGGCCTCACCGAAACCGAAGCGGCCGCCGCGGGACGCCAGGTCAACGTCACGAAGTTCCCATGGGCCGCGTCCGGCCGCGCCATCTCGATCGGCCGCCCGGACGGGCTCACCAAGATTCTTTTTGACCCCGAGACCGAACGCGTGCTGGGCGTCGGCATCTGCGGCGTCGGGGCTGGCGAGATGATCGCCGAGGGCGTACTGGCGGTGGAGATGGCAGCGCTGGCCACGGACCTGAAACTCAGCATCCACCCGCACCCGACACTGTCGGAAACGGTCATGGAAGCGGCGGAAATGGTCGGGGGCGCCAGCACCCACATCTACCGCCCGAAGAAAAAACAGCATTGATCTTCAGGCCCGCAGTTCGTACATTAACGGAGTTGTCGAGCTTTTCTTTCCGCGGCTCAAAACGGACCCGACAAACAAGCTGAACGCAAAGAAGTTGTTGTTATGCGTTGTCCCCCCGTCACTCTCGTTTGCATTCCCCTGCTCCTGGCGTCGACGATGCTCCTGGTCGGCTGCAGGGGCTCCGAAGAAGCCGGAGAAGGCCTGGAACAGCAGCTCTCGGAAGAACAACTGGCGAAGGTCAAGGTCATAGCGAAAGAGCGCTTTGCCGAAGCACGCGCCACGGTCACCCCTTTCGACCGCCATGCCTTGACCCGCGTGCTGCTGCTGAAACTGACCAATTACGACCTCGATCAGTTACCGGAGAAGATGCTCTCCTCCGACAATGTCAAGGCGGTCATCGAACAGCGCGTCAACGCAAGTTGTGACCTCAAGTACCCGCCGCCGCTGCGTGAAGAGTTGATCGCAGAGGCCGTGACAAAGTTCCCGTTCTACGCAGTCGGTGATCCGATCGAGGTCGTCGTGGGCCCGCAGAAACGCCGCTACAAAGGCACCTTTGGCGGCGCCAACAAGACGAAAATAAAGATCGACACCAGCTGGATCGTGATCAAGGACCTGCTCGAACCCCATTCCGAAATCTCCTTCGACGCGGACAAGAACAAGCAATACCGCGCCCACCACGTCAAAGTCAATTACGAACTGCCGCGCCGTGATTTCCTCAAGAGACAGATCTCCAGAATCACCCCCGGTGTTTTTTTCGAACACGGTTATCTCAAGGTGAGGGGTTTGTTTGTCGCGGTCCCGACCATCATCGAAAACGAGGTCAAGCCCGACGTCGATGTCAGGGAAGCCCTTTACTACGAGAGGATCGAAGCCGGGATCCGCGAAGAGATCGAACGGCAAATGCGCGACGAAGGCCTTTTGTCG
>JASLZG010000405.1 GCA_030754995.1 Lentisphaeria bacterium | reverse complement strand
CAATGCGGTGCACCGCATGACGAAGACTTCATCCGCTGTCCGGCCTGCCAGGGTTTTGTGGTCGATGACAGTCCGTGGCGCAGCGGTGCCGGCCTGCTTGCCATCCCGATCGCGCTGGTGCTGTGGCTGATCTGGATTGGACTGGCGCATTTGGCAGCCGCCCAGGATGTTGTGACGACCGGCATCGATGCGATCTCGTTGGTCATTATCGGACTGGCGATCTACGGGCTGGTGGTGGTCGCGTTCAAGTGGCGGGTAACAGCGCGGCAGGCCCGGGCGTTTCTCGTCATCCAGCGCTGCTGCGCCCGGACCGACACGGTGGATGCCGAGACGATCGCCGCGGCACGACAGGCTTTGCTCACCGATGGCACCGCCACATTCAACGGCTTTGTTGCCTTTCACCGATTGCGGCTGCTGCGCCAGGTGTCGTCTTCGGAGCAGACAACGACGTCGGACGGCGTGCTCGAGGCGATGCGCCAGCATGCCGATGCCGACTGGGAGGCGCTGGACAACTCCTTCGCATCGACGCAGTTTCTGATCTGGCTGCTGCCGACGGCCGGTTTTCTGGGCACCGTCTATGGCATGACGCACGCGCTGCAGTCTTTTTCGTCGGTCATTGGAACGACAACCTCGGAGTTCGGCCTGGCAAGCAGCCTGACAGACACGACGCGCAATCTCGGAATCGCCTTTCACACGACGCTGGTGGGACTCGCGGCAGTGATTCCACTGCTGGCACTTACAACGGCGCTGCGCCGTCGCTCGCAATCGCTGCTCGAGCAGATTGACAAGTTTTTTCTGCGCCTGGCGACGTATTCGTTGTATACGCACAAGCCCGCGCCGCCGCCGGCAATCGACGAGCCGCTGCCGACAGGGCCACCGGTGCTGCCGGCTCAAGCGGCGGTGGTCGACGGGCCGCTGGGCCGCGACTTTCTCGATGCGCGCCTGAAGCAGATAAACTCGGCTCCCCTCAACGACCTGCAGGACCTTATCCACACCTTCTTCAGGTGCCCGCGCTGTGACGGTCAGACCTCAGCCGTGACCGTTGTCGAGGACAATTTCAACGGCATTGTCAATGACCCGCGGACGTTGACCGACACCTTTGTCAACGATCCCGACAAGATTCTGCCGGAGCTCGGCGCGAAGGTCTGCGACTGCGACCCGCTGACCCGGCCGGTGCTGCACCTGGAGCGGCTGGTCTTCTGCCGCAGCAATCCGATGTTGAACAACGATGCCCACATCGCGGTTGTCTATAGTGACAAGACAATCGTCGAGATGTGGATCCTCGGTAAGGACGGCGACTACGACTTGGTCAGCGACGAGCGACGCGTGGCGCTGCTGGGTGTCTGATCCATGAGACTTTCGCAACGCAGGCACAGAAGGAACGCCGGCAACAGGCTGCCGCTGATGCCCTTCCTTTCCATCATGCTCGGGCTGATGAGCGTCATGGCCCTGGTAACCCTGCACACCGCGATCCAGGAGCGGCAGCGGCTGGCGGAAAAGCAGGTCGGTGTCGAGCTCACCGGTGTCCCGGTGGGTTTCGTCCCGCATGAAATGCGTTGCAAAGCCGCCGGGGTCGAATGGCGCGATCTCAAGGGTGTCGGACAGTTCACGCCCTACGGCGCCCTGCAGCCGCTGTTCATCGAGTTGCTGCGTGGCGAGCAGCCCGGCGGCGAGGCGGGACGGCTGATCGACTACCTGAAGGCTTGTGTGCTGGCTAATCGGCAGTTGAGCTTCGACAACAAGCAGAACACCGTCATTCTCTGGATTGAACCGGACGGCCTGGCAACCTCCAGGGTGATCAGTCATATCGTGAACTCTTATGGCTGGCCGCTGCGTGTCGGCATGTTGCCTGTCGGTACCAACGAGTTGATTCACTATGATGCGACAAAAGACTGAGATCGACCTGGGCGCCCTGGTGGACATCATCTCGAACGTTGCCGGGATGATGATCCTGATGGCCTGCATCGCCGTCGTCGTGCGCAGCAAGACGATGGATTCCGAAGCCCCGGCGACGGCGCCGCGCAAACCTATTTCCTACCCGATGTCCTATATCTCGGAGAAGCGCTCGCTGACGCTCTGCATGAAGTATGACCGGCTGTATGAGCTGCCGGAGAAGGAAGCGCTCACGGAAATTTCCGAGCGTGCCGCCAAGGGGACACCCGTGCAATGGATCCAACTTCACCGGAACGGTGTCGAAGCGATCGTCGAAACCACGCCGACCCTGACCGGGTTCCGCTTCTCCTACATTCTGTATCCCGAGGGCGGCCTGTCGCTGGCGGACAAGGGGGAAGTGGCCGACGCCATGCGCGGGATCATGCGGCGCTATCCGCCGGATCAATTTTTCTATGACATTCACACGTGGCCGGACTGCTTCAGTGCGTTCCGGGATCTGCGTCAGTTTATTCAGGAGCGTGGCGGCGAGGTCGGCTGGAACCCGCACGCGGATGACCGCGAGGTCGATGTGAGTTACTCCGTTCGCGAATACAACGAGGACATGAGCACGATCAAGGCGCAGTGAAACCCAGGCACCAACGACCATGATGATCCTCCTTCTGTTCGCCCTGGCCGGCATGTGGCTCGTCGCCATGCTGGTGTGGGCTGTGTTCACGCTGACGTCGCACAATCAAGTGCCGCGGCGGCGTGAGCATTACCTCCGTTTTTTGCTCACCGGCATCTCGCTGCTGGCATTGCTGCTGTGCGTGTCATGGTATTTCTTTCCGCGCGACTACGACGACCCGCTGGATCAGCTTTTTGACGAGACGACAAAAAATCGGCCGTCGCTGCTGGAGCGTTTCCTGGCATCGTCGCGCCCGGATCCGAATCGATGGGCAATTCCAGAGACTGAGCGTGCCACCGTCCGTGCCGTCCGCAAGATCGACCTGGCGAATGACGAGGCCGGCTGGGAGTTGTTGCAGAAACAGTTGTCAGGCATCGGGTCGTTGTCGGGCGAGCATATAGCGCACCGCCAGATCGCGCTTGCCCAGTACATCATGATGGGGCGCGCCGATGTCGACTCCGACAGTGCCTGGTCGCGCGTCAGGAACGCCGCTCCATACGACGCGTCGGTGGAAGAATATGAAATACGGCGGTTCCTGGCTGACACGCTGCAGACGCGGCATTTCGAATCTGGCGATGCCGAGCTGCTCGCCAAGCTGCGGGAAACCATGGAGTTCGTTGCCGGTCATCCGTCGCGCAATTTCGAGGATCAATACAACCTGGCGCTGGTCTATCTGCTCGACGGCGAACCGGAGAAAGCGTTGCCCGTAATCGTCAGCGCCGACAAGCTGTGGCCGACGCGCGGCAGCATGAGGGGCAATGTCTATTTCATCATGATGGTTGTTCACACCGTACTGGACAACGACAAACAGGCCCTGTCCTTGTTGGCCGGTTTCCGTGACAACTATCCCGACTGGATCTACGTCGAGAACTATCTGCCGGACATTGTCGATCTGGAGAAAATCTATCCGGATAAACCGGCACTGGCGGTACAGCGTGGCCGTTTCCACCAGTGGATAAACGACTACCGCGGCGCCCGCGAAGCATACGATGATGCCATGGCGCACGATGATCTTTCGGAATCCTGGCGAATTGCCGCCACCATGTGGAAGATTGAAACGGCACCGGCGGTGGCCCCATGATCACCGCGCTGCTGTGCTGCTGGACGGGGCTCGTCGTTTTCCTGTGGATGGTGCAGGGCAAGTACTACTGGACGCGCCCACCGTGGACGATCCTGCTGGCCTTCGCTGGAGCCGGCCTGGCAGCCAGCGTGCCGGCAA
>JASLZG010000404.1 GCA_030754995.1 Lentisphaeria bacterium | reverse complement strand
GGTCTGTGTTCATCTGCATCGCCAGGTTGCCGGTGTCGGTGGAACAGTCGGTCAGCGTGACGTTGCTGACCGGCTGATCAGCGGTTGCACTTTGGACGTTGAAGGCCAAGTCTCCGGCATTTTCGACACGACAGCGTATGAGCTCAATATTCTTCGTTGCAAAATTGGTGTGGGCTGAATGCGGCCGTATATAAAACCCGTTTGCGCTGGTATTGCGGACCGTGCAGTCGATGACTTTTATGTTCTGCGCGCCTTCCTCGATCTCCCAGCCCTTGATCCGTATGCCCGGCAAACCACCCTTGGCACCGTTCATGGAGTCCGCGGCCGTACAACGTTCGTAGGTGATATGCGTTGCACCGGCAGTGACGTAGCCGGGGGTTACGCCGAATGCATCGTGATGGAACTCTGTGACGGTGATGTTGCTGGCGTGGCAATAATGAGAGCCCAGGCCGAATGTCATCCCCACAAACGGGCGCCGAATGGCAACGTTGTCGATCTTTATATGTCGCGCGTGATGGATTTTGATGCCCCGCGTGATGCCTGCCACCGCTCTGCTGCCCTGCCACGATGCGACATTGCCAGTTTGCCCCCAGTAATTCGCATCGATGGACAATCCGTCGAGCCGGACATTCTCCACGGGACGTTCGGGTGTCCCGTGAATCCACACTATGTGCAGCATATTATCGGCCGTCGTGCGACCAATCGAGGAACCGTCCTTCAGATAAACAGTGGCACCGCCGGCGGTGAAGTGAAGATTGTCGGTTCGCAGATGAATGGTGTCCGTGATCACGTACGGTTTGTCGGCAGCGGGCAGCACGACCGTTCCGCCGCCGGCCGCGCCTGCAGCTTCGATAGCGGCGGCAATAGCCGGTGAGCAATCGGTCGTGCCGTCGGCGACAGCGCCGTAATCGGTGACCAGGAACTCTGCCGCTTTTGTGAACTCCGCAATACATAGGATCGTCACGACGAGCAGGATTTTCATTTTGTTCATTGGGGGTTTCCCGTGGTTATTCGAATATGAATCGGCCGAACGCTTTGGGATCTGTGAATCCGCCGCGGCCGCCCTGCGACCAGAGTTGTAACTCGGTGCCTTGGACCCGGCGTTCGCGGGCCAGGTTGCCCATCCACACGTCTCCCGGTTTCGGTATCGGGGCGTTGATGTCCTGGAGTGGAATGCGCAACTCTACAGTCCACTGCTTGTTGATTTTGTCAATGTGATAGTCGAAAGCGAAACCCTCGGCATTCCAGGCTTCGTCCTGATCGCGACCACCCTTGAAGCCGGTCCGTAAATCGAGGATTGCGTCTTTGGCAGGGGCCACCAGGAAGTGGTAATAGCGGGTGGCGTACACCGAGCTTTCCGACGAGACCATGAACTCGACACAGTCGAACTGGCTGACGTCGCCGTCGCGATAAAAGTCATGGGCTACGATCTTGTCGATGTAAGGTTCTTCGCAGGTATAGGTGAGGTATAGATTGGCATCGTCATACATGCCGCGGACGTGGGTCGCGGCGTTTTTCTGGAACGTCGTGACGGGCGTGTCCCATTCGCCGGTACGGTGTTTGCCGTCGAGCACCGGGGGCGCCGTCGCCCGGCGCAGCCGGAACTCGCGCCCGCCACCGATCGCATCGAAGTCCAGGGTGATCGGCCGGCTGACCGACGAGTTGCCCGGGTATCCCACGCCGGATTCGTCGAGCCGGTCGAAGTCGGTCGACTTTCGCAGGTGCCCCCAGTCGTGGTAGTAATAGCCGGAGTTGGCGCCGGTACTGAGAAATTTGGCGAAGTGTCCGTGGCCGGGGAAATAGTTGGTGATGCGATCGCCTTCGAGCATCACGATGCGGCGGCGCCAGGCCTGAAAACTATCGACCGCGGTCTCGAGCTCGGCAAAGATTGCCGGACTCTTGTTGATCAGGTACGCGTCGTACAGATGCAGCATGGTCGACATGTGCTTGAGGTAATCGAACTCGTCCCGTGTCAATTGCACCCATTGTTTCTCGCGCTCGGTGGCTGCGGCTTGTTCGGCCCGGCGCAACCGCTCTTCGAGGCCGTGGATGACGGGCGGCGGGTACAGCTGCTTGAGCGCTTCCGCCATGGTCAGCGACAGCGAGTGCTGGAAATTGAGTTGCCAATACGTTCGCTGGTAGAGCAGGTCGAAGAAAGTCTGCATTTCCTCTGCCGCTTCGCCGTAGAGTCCCTGGCAGTATGTCCGGGTCAGCTGCTTGTGGTCCAGGGTCGGATCGCGCAGCAACTGGCCCAGCGTGTAGTAGGTGGGGCCCATCAGCCCCCAGGCAAAGCCACCGCCGGCGCCGAAGATGCCGATAACGCCCTGTTCGTGGTAGTCACGGATGATCTGCGACATGTTTGCCGGTGATATACGCGGCGCGAAACCGATGCCCAGCGCTTCGTCGAGCCAGTAGTGATAGATCATCATGCCGCGCCCGTTGCCCTTCCACGCTTCCACCAGCTCAGGGCGGCCGCCGGTCAATTCGACGACGACGTTGTCACCGAACTGAATGTCGGGATAGGGATTGCGCGTTGGGCCGTAGGCGATCATCAGAATGGTCTTGTCAGGGTGTGATTTGGCGGCTTCGTCACAGATCCATTTGTGCAGCAGCATCATGCGCCGGTTCGAGTCCGGCTCCGTTGTCTGGCAACGGTCGCATTCACATGGGACGTGGCCGTCGGACTGGCCCATCTCAAGCCAGTCATAGCCGGCATCGAATTCCGCCTGCAGCCCGCGCAGCAGAATTTTTCGCACCTCCGGGTTCGATGGGCAGACATGGTGGCCGACCTTTGTGCGTTCGCCGTTGAACTCCACGAAATACTCGGGATTCTTCTCAAAGTCCGCATTGAACCAGTATATGTAGGAGTGCCCGCCGTAGTGTCGACCCTGGATGCCGCTGCGAATGCTGTTGGCGTAAGGGGCGGGACGTTTGAGCTGACTGCCGTAGAAGAAGGTGCCGATATAGAAACCGAAGGCTGCCGCGTCGAGCTCATCCAGATCCCGTGGCACCGACAGCCGCGTCGTTTTCGGCACCCTGGTACCTTTCTCCGCCGGCGCCAGCCACTGCACGCCGCAGTGTGATTCGAGGAACCGGGCGACGGCGCGGCAGGTGCCCTTGGGCCCTGCTTGCAGCGGCGGTCGAAGCGGCGCGCATTCGAGGAAATACTGCCACGGCTCCTCGGTCGGCTCGACCGCCCCACTGCGGCTCGGGGAATCACGGCCGATCAGATACAGCACGTCGCCGGCAACGCGCATGCGGCAGGCATCGTAGGTGAGGTCATCGGTGGTGACGCCGGCGGCGGCGGCCATCCGGGTGTGCCCGACACTGATGATGGTACCATCCGGTGCGGCACTTTCCTCGACGATGTTCAACGTGGCGCCGGTGATTTGCTCCACGTAGTCGACAAGCCAGGACGCCGCCATGCGCGTGAATGAGTCCGCCTTGTCCGGCACGGCGATAGTGCAGGCGGCGCGCCCGTCGTCGACAAGCACGAGGTCGTCGGCTTGTGCCTGCAAGACGAGGACCGACAACAGCAGGCAGGGTACTTGGGCAAGACGCATTCGCATGGTGTTCCTATCCATTGGTAAAGGCTTCTTCGAACAGTCGCTCGAAGTCAGCGAAGGTAACGGTGTTGTCGATGTTCTGGCAGTCGATTGCCAAGCGTGAGGTGGTGTTTTCCGTAAAGCTCCAGACGGGCTGTTGCTCGAAGTGCCATAGCCGCAGCGAGCGGTAGTGGTCCTGCAGCAGCTCGTCGGTGCGGGTGTTGCGTGAGCCGCTGGGGTAGGCAAAGTG
>JASLZG010000403.1 GCA_030754995.1 Lentisphaeria bacterium | reverse complement strand
TGCTTGATTGCTCTGGCGGCTTCCGACTTCATGAACTCGCGCTTCAACTGGCGCATGCGCTGCTTGTCTTCCCTGGTCTTGTCTTCCTTCTCGAACAACGCCTTAAATTCGGTGTTTGCCGCGATCAGCGCCTCGTCGATGCGCTTTTTGATTTCCTCTCTCTGCCGGCGGAATTCTTCACGGGCACCGTCCCGGTCGACGCGCGGTGCCGGCGGTTCAGCTTGCTGGGCAAAGGAGGTGCAGGTGGCGGCCAATAGGATGGCGACAATCCAGTGGTTCGATTTCATCGATGATTCCTTACGTTGAGATTCGTGATTGTGACGTGATGAGATATGCCATTGTACCGGTTTATACGCAGGCATCCGGTCAGGGTTTAGTTGGTGGTGTCGGTTTTGTGCAGATTGTCGGCGAAATGACAGGCGACGAGATGGCGGCCGTCGCTGGTCCCGGGGGCGTTGGCGAGGACCGGTGCCTGGCCGCGACATTCGTCCCGGGCGAACGGGCAGCGCGTATGAAAGTGACAGCCGGGTGGCGGTGCCGACGGCGACGGCACGTCCCCCTGCAAAACGACCCGCTGTTTTTTCGGTTCGCCCGGCACCGGCACAGCCGATATAAGTGCCTGGGTATAGGGATGATGCGGCGCTTCAATGATGGTGTCGGACTGTCCGTACTCGACGATACGCCCAAGGTACATTACTGCGATCCGGTCGGAAATGTGCCGGACTACGCTGAGGTCGTGGGAGATGAACAACAGCGACAGTTCATAACGATCACGCAGCTCCATAAGCAGATTCACCACCTGCGCCTGCACGCTCACGTCCAAAGCGCTGACGGCTTCGTCGCAGACGATGAACTGCGGCTGCACCGAGATGGCCCGTGCCACGCTGAGCCGCTGCCGCTGTCCGCCGGAGAATTCGTGGGGATACCGGTGGATGTACTGGTCGTCGAGTCCGACTTCGCCGAGCAGCCTTGCCGCCGCCTCTGCCGGGCTGCCCTCGAGCATGCTGAACTGTGCGAGCCCTTCGGTAATGATTTCCTGTACGGTCATGCGCGGATTCAACGACGAAAACGGGTCCTGGAAAATCATCTGCAGTCTCTTGCGGAACGGCCGGAAGTCGCGCTCCGACATTGCCAACAGGTCGTGGCCGTCGAAGGTGACGGAACCGCTGGTGGCCTTCTCCAGGCCGACTATCGTCCGGCCCAGCGTCGTCTTGCCGCAGCCGGATTCGCCGACCAGCCCGAGTGTTTCGCCGTGGAACACCTTCAGGGTGACGTCATCCACCGCCTTTACATGCCCGACCGTGCGCGACATGATTCCACGCTGGATCGGGAACCAGGTATGGAGCTTGTTGATCTCGAGCAACGGTTTTTCGGTCTCCGTCATGATCCCCGTTCCTCCGTTTTCTCAGCCGGTCCCTTTCCCGGGTGTACCGGCATGTTGCCGCCGCCTTCATACAGGCAGCATGCCGCCTGTTGATCGGCATCGAGTTGGTACAGCGGCGGCGGGGCGCTGCCGCAGCGGTCCCAGCCGTAGGGGCAGCGTTCGCGAAAGCGACAGCCAACCGGGTACTCTTCCGGCGACGGCACCTGGCCTTCGATTGTTTCCAGGCGGTCACATTTGTGGTGCAGGCGCGGCACCGATTTGAGCAGGCTCCCGGTGTACGGATGCTTCGGGGCCTGAAAAATCTTGTGGATCGGGCCCTCCTCGACCACTTTCGCAGCATACATCACGACCACCCGGTCGCACATCTCCCAGATCACGCCCATGTCGTGGGTGATCAGCAGCAGCGAGGTGTCCCGTGATTTCATGTTCAGAATCAGATCAAAGATCTGCGCCTGGATCGTCACATCCAGAGCGGTCGTCGGTTCGTCGGCGATGATCAGTGCCGGCTCGAGCATCAGTGCCATTGCGATCATCGCACGCTGCCGCATGCCACCGGAGAATTGAAACGGATAATTGTACATGCGCTCGTCGGCATCGGGAATCCCGACCTTGTCGAGCCATTCGGTACCGATCTGCCAGGCCTCTTTCTTGTCCAGATCGCGATGGATACGCAGCGTTTCAACCAACTGGTGGCCGACCCGGTGCAGCGGCGACAGTGCGGTCATCGGCTCCTGAAAGATCATGCTGATATCATTGCCGCGCAATTGCCGCAGTTCCTTGATCGGCATCTGCAACATGTCCGCATCGTTGTAGAGGACCTGGCCGGCCTCGATGATGCCCGGCGGCGATGGGATCAGTCGCAGCGTACTCATCGCGGTGACCGATTTGCCGCAGCCGGATTCGCCGACCAGTCCCAGCACCTCGCCCTTGCGGATCTCCAGCGACACGTCGTCGACCGCGCGGATGCGGCCTTCGTCGGTATCGAAGGAGACGGATAAATTCCGGATTTCCAGCAGGGCGTTGCTCACAGCCTACTCCATCTTTTGAAACGCTTTCGGATCGAAAGCGCTGCGGACGCCTTCACCGACGAACACGAACAACAGCATGACGACGAACAGCGCCACGAACGGATAGAGCACCAGCCACCAGGCCCATTTGAATTCCTGCGCCTGCGACAGCAGCTCGCCCCAGCTCGGGGTAGGCGGCGGCAGGCCATAGCCGAGATAGTCCAGGGCCGTCAACACGCCGATCGCGCCAATCAGCGAAAACGGGAAGAATGTGATCACCGGCACCAGGCCGTTTGGCAGGATGTGACGGAAAATGATCTTGACGCTTGGCAGTCCCATGCATTTGGCCGCTTCGACAAACGGCTGACGTCGCAGCCGCAGAAATTCGGCGCGCATGTAATAGGAGATGCCGATCCAGTTGAAGATCGCGAAGCAGAACAGCAGCAGCAGGAAGCTGGGCCCGAAGACCGATGCCATGAGGATCATCACATAGAGGAATGGCAGGGCGGCCCAGATCTCGGTGAACCGCTGGCCGAAGATATCGACGAGGCCGCCGTAGTAGCCCTGGACCGCGCCGGCAGCGATGCCGACAGTCATCGATATCAGTACCAGCGCCAGCCCGAAGGTCATGGCGATGCGCAGGCCGTAGATAATGCGCGACAGGACATCGCGTCCGGCGCTGTCGAGGCCCATCGGGTGACCGGTAGCGGGGCGGTAGGGGAAGGCGATGTCTTCTTTTTCGAACTCGAACCGGTATTCGAGGTCGTCGATTTTGACGTTGATGGGGTCGAGCACCATGGCGAATCGTTTTTCAGCCATCGCCGTGAGCTCTTGACGCTTCTCCTCGCTCAGTCGGTTCCAGACGCGACCTGGTTTCTCGGCGATATTTCCCAGACGGTTGATTGTGTAGCGCTCGTTCGACTCGCCCGACGTCACTTCACGAAAGGTCAGTCGCACCGTGCGCGGTGGCCGCTTGCGCGGCCTGTACTGCGACAGCGCGACGGTCGCCTCGATCCCCTGCGTACTTCGCAGGACCGTATCGATGGTGGGTGCCTCTTCGTTTTGGAACCGGGCGGCGACACCGTTCCTGATCGACTGCGGCAGGGGCCAGTAGTCGGTCAATGCCAGGTTCCGCAGTGACTTTTGGCTGGAATCGAAGAAAAAATCGGCGGCGGCACCGGTTTTCCTGATTTTATATTCCGAGGTGATGTTGACGGTGCCGATGCGTGGATTCGGCTGCACGATCATGTACACCTTGTTGCCTTCTTCCAGGTCTTCGATGCGGGCGCTTTCAAACGGGCCGAACGGATGCGGCGGGAACAACATCCAGTTTTCGCCGCCGGTCTGGAATGCTTCGCCGGCGTTGATGGCCTTATAGTCCGGGCGTGTATCGTGGCCGCTGCCG
>JASLZG010000402.1 GCA_030754995.1 Lentisphaeria bacterium | reverse complement strand
GGGATCCCTTTGGGAAGGCGGAATTCGCGTGCCGTTGATCGTCAGCGGTCCGGACGTGAAAACGGGGGCGTACTGCGACGAAAACGTCGTCGGCTTTGATCTCTTTCCGACAATATGTGATCTAGCGGGGGTTAAGATTCCCGAACGTATTGGAATCGAAGGCTCTAGCCTTGCGCCCGTTTTGAAAGGGGCCAGGGGCTTTAAGCGGGATGGCATCGTCTTTCACTTCCCCCATTACGGAAAGGGAAAGTCGCAGGTGCCGCAATCCGCACTCCTTGTCGGCAACATGAAATTGATCCGGAACTATGAAACCGGAGGACTCCTGCTATTTGATCTCGGACGGGATATCGGGGAAGAGAACAACCTTGCGAAAAAGAACCCGGAAGAAGCGTCGAGGCTCGACAAGCAACTGGAGGAATATCTGGAGGAAATCGAGGCCCAACTTCCAGACGATAACAGTGATTATGATCCCTCTGCGGAAAAGTCAACCAAGGGAAAAGACGCAAACAAGTTCATCTCCCGCCTCGATAAAGACGGGGATGGGAAGGTCTCCGAGGACGAGTTTGACGGTCCCAAACGTCGCTTTGACCGCTTTGATAAAAACGGGGATGGTGTCATCTCCTCCGATGAAGCCCCAACGGGACCTCCCGGGGGAAAGAAGAAATAATCCCATGGCAGAGAAATGGGTAGACCAAACACCAGCTGAGGGCCCTTCCATGCAGATTGCAACCTTCAAGGTCGATGTCACCTGCCCGATCGGTCATCCGCTGACGGCCGGCTGGAAGGACCCCGCCGTTGGTTTCGCCGATCCGCTGTATGCCGCCGGCGTGATTCTCCACGGTGCCGACAAGCCGGTCGTGCTCTGTGCCGTGGACTGGTGTGAGATCAGCAACCGCAGCCATATCATGTGGCGTGAGTCCCTGGCCGCCGCCGCCGGCACGGATGCGGATCATGTCGCCGTGCAGACGGCACACCCGCACTGTTCACCGTGGCCGGACGAAGACGCCCAGGCGCTGGTTCGCGAGCATGGCGTGCGCGACGTCATGCAGACCGAATTCTGCCACGAAGCGTTGGCACGCGTCGCGCAGGCGGTCAAGGCGGCGACGGCGCGCCCCGAGCCGTTCACCCACATCGCCTGTGGCCGTGCGCGGATCGACCAGGTCGC
Source organism: Lentisphaeria bacterium (assembly GCA_030754995.1). Taxonomy (GTDB): domain Bacteria; phylum Verrucomicrobiota; class Lentisphaeria; order JABSQK01; family CAJWLW01; genus CAJWLW01. Next base: position 2,632 of record JASLZG010000402.1, on the reverse strand, counting down.
ATCGAACCGCCGGGTGATGGGTGACGACGGCAAGGTGAAAGCGGTGCGCTGGACGGCAACCAAAGACCCCGAGGTGCGGGCCGCGCCGGAGGGCTTGATCGATCCGTACCTGAAGTCGATCAGCTTTTGGCATGACCAGCGCAAGCTTGCGGCGATGCATTATTACGCCGTACACAACACCAGCTACGACTACGATTGCGTCATTACCAGCGATTTCCTCGGGCTCGCCCGCGAGCGCCGGTCAGCGGACGAGCCGGAGGTGGCGCATATCTTCTTCAACGAATGCGCCGGCAACGTTACCGCCGGCAAATACAACGACGGTGATCACGCGAACCGCGAGATCTTCACGCAGCGGGTCTATGGCGGCATCGTCGCCGCCGAAGCGAACGCCGAGCGCCTCCCGCTCGATGAGTTGAACTGGCATGTCGAGCCGGTGTTCCTGCCGCCCGGGGCGGAGATGAACGAGCCGGACATGATGGCTATCCTGACCGACCCGGAGGTCCAGGGCAAGGACCGCACCAAGGCGGCGATCAAGATCGCCGGCCTGCGGCGGCAGGATGTGCCGATCCCCTTCGGCTGCCTGAAGATCGACAAGACCGCCTGTATCCTGCATCTGCCTGGCGAGTCGTTTGTCGAGTACCAGCTGTTCGCCCAGGATCATTCGACTGCCGACTGGGTCGCCGTGCCGTCCTACGGCGACTGCGGTCCCGGCTATATTTGCCTGGACAAGTCGTACGATGAAGGCGGCTACGAACCGATCGATTCCTTTGTCGCACCCGGTGTCGAGGGAGTCATGAAAGATGCAATCAAGAAACTGATGGAGTGAACAATGCCAACCCCGACACGTGTCGTCGATTCGCATCAACACGTCTTCTGGCACGGCTGCGATGACGCCGGCCTGGTCGCCGACCTCGACGAGCAAGGTGTTGAGTACGCCTGGCTCCTGAGCTGGGAGATCCAGTTCGACGAGGATCGTGAAAGTTACCACAGCGTGCTGAACCCGGTGCACTTTCGTCCCGACGGCGCCCACGCCGGTATCCCGCTGAGCGACCTGCTGAGGGCGAGAGACCGGTACCCGCAGCGGTTTGTCGTCGGCTATTGCCCGCATCCCAAGCACGAGAGCGCACCCGCCCTGTTGCGCCACGCCGTAGAGATGTACGACATCCGCGTGTGCGGCGAATGGAAGTTCAAGATGCTCTTTGACGACCCGCGCTGCCTCGAGCTTTACGGCGCCGCCGGTGAGCTCGGGTTGCCGGTCGTCCTGCACCTGGACGTGCCGTACCTGCCGCAGGCCGATGGCACGACGAAATACTATTCCGCCTGGTACGGTGGCACGATCGAGAACCTGGAGCGCGCGCTCAAGGCGTGTCCGGACACGACATTCATCGGCCATGCACCCGGTTTCTGGCGTGAGATCAGCGGCGATGCAGCGAGCGAACCGGAAGTCTATCCGCGCGGTCCCGTCATGGGGCGGGGCCGGTTGTACGATCTTTTCGAGGCAAATGACAACCTGTGCGCCGATCTGTCCGCCGGCTCGGCGAAGTACGCATTGGATCGCGATCCCGGGCACGCCACGGAGTTCATCCGGCAGCACCGCGACCGGCTGCTGTTCGGCCGCGACTGCTACGGCGGCGACCTGCACGCCTTTCTATCGACCCTCGACCTCGAGCCGGAGATTATTGAAAAGGTGTATCACGGCAATGCCGAGCGGCTGGTCTCGCCGCCGGCGAAGGCGTAGGCACCATACTTAGAGCGAGATCGGATGGTCAAAGACCCGGGTGGCCGAATCGGGCCGCAGTCGATGTTTAACCTTTTCCAGGTGCATCACTGTTGTCCGGAGAAACTGCGATGAAGAAAGCGGTTGAGTTCCGGCGGCTGAACGGCACCGTCCCTGTGCGCTGTCGCCGCCGAGCCAGGTGTTGACCGCTGCGAACTGCGTGAAATCCCACGGGCCGTATGTACACTGCGCCCGGGAGCCGGGCCTGCGAGATCGCCGGGGCAAGGTCCAAAATTCAATTGCCGGGTCAATATGGTGAAAATCGAAAATGTCGAGATCGATGACACGATCGACCGCCTGGTGGTGACCAGCGACGTACATGCCGCTGCCGAGGCACTGGCAGGTTTTGAACAAAGCGTGGCCGCTTTGCCCGGCACCTGGAAGATGCTCTTTGCCGGTGACGTACTTGGTGGCGGCATCGACGCCGTCGAGACGGTTGACTGGGTCCGCACTCATGCCGAAGGAAGGGCAGTGCGCGGCAATCACGACGACTGCATCGTTCCCAAGCCGCGGCCCGGGGAAAATCATCACCCGGGTTCACGGGGGCAGGCCTCCGGTGCGCTGAGCGACGCAGGGTACCGGTTTGTCCAGGAACTTCCCGACCAGGTCCACGTCTGCTGGCGCGGCAAGAAAATCCGGATGATACACGGTGACATGGAGCCGGACGGGGAGCAGCCGGTCCCCTGGCAGATCACCTCGAAAGAGTTGACCGATATCTTCGGGGATCCTCAATTCGATCTCACTGTCATGGGGCATACACACCATCCGTTCGTGCGCCGCGAAGGGGGCCGATACCTCGCGAACTCCGGCTCAATCGCCTGGCCGTTCGTCGCCACCGTGATGGAAGACGGTTCA
>JASLZG010000401.1 GCA_030754995.1 Lentisphaeria bacterium | reverse complement strand
TTGTCAAGCACGTGTGCGTCGAGCCGCTCGTCCGCGGCCGGCTTGCCGCTCGTCTCGTATTTCGGGCTTTTCGTGGAGATCACGTTGGCGCCGATCCCCATGTTGACGAACTGCACGGGCACACGCTGAAACTCGTTGATCAACCCTGCCAGCTGCGCGGCCCAGCAACGCTCGCGACAGCTCGACCAACCGCCGGCCGTCGTGCTTTCGCCGAGCGTCAACAGGGTTCGAAATTCCTTGTCCCACCAGTCACGCTTTGACATTCTTATACTCCTTGCACCGTGTGAATCGAAAAATGTCAGGTCCGCACCGAAATTGTCCAGCCCCGTCACGGCGCCGCCGCGCAAACATAGCTGAGTCTCACATGTGTTACGAATCAACAATACTTCTCGAACCGGCAATTCATACAAACAGGCTTTGTCGGCAACCGGAAGACGGTCTGGCGGTCGGCGAACATCAAGCTGCCGAGGGTTATCTGGCCATGGCGACTTTTCAAAAAATCACGGCGCAACTTTCTTCGACGCGTATATTGCCTGTACCCATGAACACCAAAGTCGTACGTCTCAATTCGGAGTTGTTCCCGATCTGTGAATTCGAAGCCGCGCTGCATCGGCAGCAGGGCTACGAATTGCTCGCGGTCGAGGCCAACACACCGGCGGCGATCATAGAGCACACCGCGGATTGCGATGTGCTCTATGTCATATCGACATCGCTGCCGACCGCGGTGATCGAGAGCCTGTCAAAGTGCCGGGTGATCTCACGCATCGGCGCCGGTACCGACAAGATCGACGTAGCGAAAGCAACCGAGATGGGCATACTGGTGACCAACGTGCCGGACTTCTGCGTCCCCGAACAGGCCGATCACACGATGATGCTGATGCTGGCGCTGGCGAGGAATCTGCCGCTGATGAGCCGGGCGTTTCACCGCGAAGGACGGTTCATGGACCTGCTCGAGCAGTATGACTGCAACCAGCGACTCTCATCGAGCGTACTGGGATTGATCGGGTTCGGGCAAAGCGCAAAGGAAGTTGCGAAGCGCGCAAACGCCTTCGGCATGACGGTGATCGCAACCCGTCGCAGGCGCGAGGCGCAGGACCCGGAGGCCGACAGCCTCGGTGTCGAGCTGGTGGATCTGGACACGCTCCTGACGCAATCGGATTACATCTCCCTGCACCTGCCGTTGACCGAAGCGACACATCACCTGCTGGACGGCAAAGCGATTGGCAAGATGAAGAAGACGGCATTCCTGATCAACACAGCGCGCGGCGCGATCGTCGATGAAAAGGCTTTGATCGAGGCGTTGCGCGAACGACGTATCGGCGGCGCCGGTCTCGACGTTTTCGAGTCGTTCAACGTCTTCGCAGACGTCGAACAATGTCCGCTCCAGCACCCCCTGCTCGACCTGGACAACGTCATCGTGACACCGCACAGCGCGTCATACTCACAGCAGTCCCGGGAGGATGTGTCGATCACCGCGGTGGCAAACGCCGCAGCCGTACTGGCCGGGAGAATGCCGCCGGAGAAAAACATCGTCAATGCCGGTGTCGTGCCGCGAAATCCCCTGGCCTGAAGACAGGCACCCGCCTGCCGCCTTCAAAAAATAAAAACCTGGCGTTACTTCGCCAGGTCGAGCCAGGCCATTTCCTCCGCCGTCAGTTCGACGGCGAGGCTGCCCAGTGACGAACGCAGTTCCGACAACTGCCGCGGTCCGAACAGCGCGAACGTCGGAAACGGCTGCTGCAGAACCCAGGCACCGGCAATGTTGATCGGCAGGACGCCCTTCTTCTCCGCCAGCTCGATGGCGCGCCGCTGCCGCTCGAAGTTGTCGTCGCTGTACCAGCATCGCACCATCTCCACGTCATCGCGCTTGTCCGGCGCCGCCCGGTCCGGCACAAAAAAGCCGCGAGCCTGGCTTGACCACGGCAGCAGCGACATCTGGCTTTCCTGCAGAAAGGCGGACCATGCTTCGCCCCTGGCAGAGATACAGCCCTCCCACACCGGACCGTTCATCTCCGCCAGGCTGAGCTGATTGCTGACGACGGAAAAGCCGCGCTTGCCGTTGGCCGCGGCATACTCATTGGCGGCACGCAATCGATCTATCGTCCAGTTGGAACCGCCAAAAATGCCGATGCGGCCGGCGTCGGCATGTTCATTGAGGACATCGACAAATTCACCGATCGGCACGTCCGGGTTGTCACGGTGCAAAATGTAGATGTCGGCGTAGTCGATCTGCATGTGTTCGAGCGATTGCGCCAGCTGCTCGGTCATTGTATCCGGGAAACAGTTCGGCGAGTGGGCACCCTTGGCGATTATGACGAGGTCGTCACGCACACCACGCATCTTCATCCACTGGCCCAGCAACTCCCCCCTGAGCTCGCCGTAGTGGAAGGATGTGTCAATGGTCCTGCCGCCGGCTTCGAAGTAGGCATCGAAGATAACTTCCAGGTGCGGATAGTTGTTCTGGGTGTCGCAGCCTATGACCAGGCGGGACACCGGCTTATCCAGGCCGGCAATCGTGCCGTACTGCATCGGGGCGTCGGGCGCCTTCTGCAACGATCGTCCGCTGACGGTCCGCGGCCGGCCCTCCGGCAGGTCATCGTTGTAGGTCAGGCCAATGCAGCGGCGCCAGGCGTCGAGCGTTCTCATGTTGCCCATCGTGTCGGCCCAGCTCATCGCCGGCGAGGGCGACTGGCGGTTCTCAATGTTGCGCGCCACAACATCGGCCTCGAGGCCGTAGAGCCAGCCGTCACAGGACAACTCTTCGATGCGCGGCGCTTCGCCGGTGAGGTTGATCTCGATCGTGCTGCTGCCGCCTTCGCGACCGCTGCAGAACCATGGCGAAGGAAGGTGTATCATGCCGTCGCTGCCGAAAATCGTCACCACGTTGTCGAGGGTCAGGCGTACGCCGGTACTGACCTCCGCAACGATGCCGTTCGGAAACTCGAGGACAGCGGCGGCCCATTCATCGGTCGCAGCCGGACCGAGATGGCCGATCCCCTGGACATCGACCGGATCGAGAAAGTCCAGGCCACTTACCGTACCGGCGATCAGCCGGCTCATACTCACGGGGTAACAGCCAACGTCGAGGATGCCACCGCCGCCATGCTCGTAAGCAACCGCTCGGCCTTCGTAGTTGTCCCCGACATTGAACCCGAAGGACGCACGGATCATCCGCACCTCACCGATCGATTTTTCCCGCAGCAACTCGACCAGCCGGGCCGTCTGTGGATTGCAGCGGTACATGAAAGCTTCCATGAGAAAAACATCGTGACGCTGTGCCGCGTCGATGATCGCCGCAGCATCGGCCGCGTTCATGGCCAACGGTTTCTCGCACAGCATGTGCTTTCCCGCTTCCGCCGTCTTGATCGCCCATTCGGCATGCTGCGGATGCAGCGTGGAGATGTAGACAGCGTCGACATCGGGGTCGGCGAGAAGCTCGTCGTAGCTGCCGTAGCGTTGCGGAATGTCGAACTCGTCGGCAAACGCATTCGAGCGGTCCAGGTCACGGCTGCCGACCGCATGTAGGACACCCAGCTCGCAGTGTTGTACGCCGGCCGCGAAAGCATGGGCGATATTGCCGGCAGCAAGAAGGCCCCAGCGGATCTTCGTGCTCATAGAAAAACTCCTTTTTGTTGTCCGTGTTTATTATAGTGTACGCGTGCGATTTTACAGTGTATCGCAAGACAATGCAGTCGCCATTCTGCTGAATCTCTCCACTGCATGGCAGCACCGCGGTACGAAGGTATAGGCTGCCGGTCACCCCAGCGCATCATTAATGAAGAACCACAAGAAACGACGC
>JASLZG010000400.1 GCA_030754995.1 Lentisphaeria bacterium | reverse complement strand
CGATCATCGACGTGCCTTCGAAAATCGGCAACAGCAGCAGCGGAACCAGTGACAGCGCGGTGGAACCGACGCAGATCATCCGTTCGCGCCCGAACTTGGCGGTCATACCGCCGAGCAGCAGGCCGAAAGCCTGTGAGCCGTTGAAGATCGATTGCCACTGTCCGACCATGATCTGCCCGTGCCCCGCAGCAGCGAGGTAGGACGGGATGGTGTACAACAGCACGAACAGGCAGAAGAACCGCGTCGTGTTCATCGCGATAAGCAGCCATACCGGCCAGTGCCGGCCAGCCAGCGCCTGAAGCCATGATGCCTGTTCATCAGTGTCGCGGGTATGGCGCCCGGCCGGTTTGCCGAACATGATTGCGCCGACAACGATCAGCGCCAGCCCGGGCGCGATCGCCAGGGTCGTCTGAATCGTTGCAGACGTTTCGAATTCGACTACATAACTGATCCATAACGGCCCGGTCGCCTGACCGAGAAAACCGCCGACCAGAAAAAAACCGAGCGTCCGGGACATCCCGGTGCGGCCCAGGCGCGTCGCGGTAATTCCTGCTTCCGGATGAAAAAACCCGACCCCGCAGCAACCGATCATGATAAAGAGGACGGACAGCGGCAGCGGCTGTCGGAGCATCACCATGCTTATACCCAGCACGGCCACCACCGGTCCAAGTGCCAGCAGTCGCCGCACGTCCACCCGGTCCGACAGCATGCCCCAAAGCGGCTGGCACAATCCGAATGGCAGCGTGCAGAGCCCCAGGACCATGCCGACCTCTGCAGCGCTGAGGCCGTATCGGTGCTTGATCGGCAGCCACAACGCCGGAATCATCAGCGCGTAGCTGTCGACGACAAAATGCAGGATAACCAGAGCGGAGATTCGTCGCATGATCGAAGCTGGGAAGGGGGTGACAACTGGTTTACAAGCGCTATTTTAGACAGCCAAAGCACTATTAACCAACGCCCTCCTCGACAGCGGCCTTTATTTTTTTGCCCAGCATGACTGAAATTGACCCGCCCGGTGAATACAAACCATGTACCTCACCCGCACTCTCAAAACCCACAATCAAGGAGGAATGGTGATGCGGTATCTGTCCATCATGATTATCGTCCTCGGTCTCGCCGGCACGCAAATGCTGGCCTCCGACAACAAGAACGGCAGCAACAAGCAGGCGGCATCCAGCGCCGAAGCGGACGATGCCATCAAGATCTGCCTGAAATGCGGCGAGATCAAAGGCGACGCCAAATGCTGCAAGGCCGAAGGTCGCACCAAGTGCGGCGGTTGCGGGTTGCTCAAGGGCTCGGTCGGCTGCTGCAAAATCCCGAACACCATCTGCAAAGGCTGCGGCGAGATCAAGGGCACCGCCAAGTGCTGCGATGCCGAAAATCGCACCAAATGCGGTGGTTGTGGCATGTTCAAGGGGGCGGTTGGCTGCTGTAAGATCAAGGCGGCGGCCAGCTGCAGCGCGGCCAAGGCGGCGGCCAGCTGCAGCGCGGCCAAGGCGGCGGCCAGCTGCAGCGCGGCCAAGGCGGCGGCCGGCTGCAGCAAGGCTAAGGCGGCGGCCGGCTGCAGCGCGGCCAAGGCGGCGGCCGGCTGCAGCAAGGCTAAGGCGGACGACGGCGACAAGCAGGGAAATGCCGAAGGTAGCGGCAGGTAACACTGCTTAGCCATCCGGAAGTTCTCATAGCGCTGCGGCACCCGACCGGTGCGGCAGCGCTTTTTTTTGTGGCGCTTTGTCTTTCTGCTCTTGCGATTGAAAAGAGTAGATTACGAGAAGAAGATCAAGATCTGTCCCGCTGTTTGAACTGACACCTGTCGCAGACCCTGAGTTCTGTCGAAGGACAACCTGGCATCTCGAATCATGATCCCCGAAGTTCATGTCGACCTTGCGGCCGATGCGGCCGACCGCTGGCACCTGCCTGAGGCTCTGGAAGGCCAGGCCCACGAGCTGCTCGATCTTTACAATGCCGACCTTGGGGGCACCAATTTCCTGGCGCAGTACGGTGATCAGCTGCAGCAATTTGTCGATACCCATGTACCGCCAGGAATGTACGAAGAAATCGTCGGCCTGGCTGAGCGCATCAACCGGCCACTGCCCGAACTGCTCCTGGCCAACCTGCACTACGACGTCATCAAATTCCTCGGTTCAAACAGCCGTGCCGGCTGTACGGCATTCGCGATCGACACCCCGGCTGGGCCGGTGCACGCACGCAATCTCGACTGGTGGACCGAACTGGATATTCTGTCGCGTTTCACGATGCTGGCACATTTCACCGGGGCACCGGCCGGACGCTTCTCTGTTGTCACGTGGCCGGGATTTCTGGGGGCGTTTTCCGCGATCGCTCCGGGGCGTTTCACCGTGACACTAAACGCTGTCTCCAGCAACGAGCCTGCAAGTTTCTCGATCCCGGTACCGATGTTGATCCGGTCGGTACTGGAAAATGTTGCAACCTTCGATGATGCAGTGACGGCTCTGGCGACCACGCCGATCGTCTCCGACTGCATGCTGCTGCTTACCGGAACTGAGCAGGGCGAGATGGCGGTCATTGAGCGAACGCCGACAAAACACGCGATTCGCCGACCGGAAAACGGCTGCATTATAGTTACCAACGATTACATCCTGCTGGCAGACGAGACGGCAGCAGCGACCGGCGGCGAGCTCGAATCGACGTCTGGCGGCCGTTTCGAAAGCGTCCAGTCACAACTGCGCAAGGGCCGGCCCGGATCGGTAACCGAATGTCTGCCGATCCTCCGGGATGCGTCGGTGCAAATGGACATCACCGTACAGCAGATGGCCTTCAGCGCGGCGACCGGCGACTACATCGTGCGCCCGGCGGTCCAGGCAGTGAAAGGGTGTCGAAATGTGGGGGGCTCGGAAGAATAATTGATTGGTACCGGATGGTTCGGCCGGGCCGGTGTAACGGAACCCGCATGACGGGCGGCGCTATTATTCACCGGCCGCCTTCGTCTCCGCCTTGGTCTTTGCAGCCTTGGCTGCGACGAAATCGAGCGCCGCCGAGTTGATGCAGTAGCGCAAACCGGTCGGCTTGGGGCCATCGCGAAAGAGGTGCCCCAGGTGGGCGTCGCAGCGGCTGCAGACCACCTCTGTGCGCACCATGCCGTGGCTGCGATCCGTGCGTCTGGCAACTTTCGACTCGTCGGCGGTGTGGAAACTCGGCCAGCCGGTGCCGGACTCGAATTTGGTGTCCGAGCGGAAGAGATCGTGGCCGCAGCAGACACAATGATAGGTGCCATCGGCCTTGTGATCATTGTATTTGCCGGATCCAGCGCGTTCCGTTCCGGCCTGGCGCGTAATGCGGTACTGCTCGCGGGTCAATTGCTCACGCCATTGAGCATCGGTCTTCACGACTTTTCCATCGGCGTTGGCCGTTGCCCGGACCACGCTGGTATCGTCGTCGGCCGTATTCGCTGCTGACTCGTGATCAAGGCATCCGGTCAGCAGGACAAACGCCGCTGTCAAGAAAAATACCGTGCGCATGACGGCCTCCTGTCATTCAAGCTGATCATCGTTCGACACCTCGCGAGACCGCCGGGTTCCGAGCCCGCCCGGCATCCCGCCAAACTGCGGAGTTCGCAACCTCCCGACATGTCCCGATGCCAAACAACACTATGCGGGTTGAATCCTGTTTTCACAATCCCTGCCGGCAGCCACGGATGAGTTCTTCTGGCGGCCTCCCGGCGCTGTTCAGGTCGGCGGCTGTATCGAGCGTATCAGGATTTCGGCCCGCGCCGCGACCGGCAGCGCCGGTATCCGGATGATGCTGTAGCCAAGCTCGGTGTATATCTTGAAGATCAACGCATGCACCCGCGCCGCCGTCTCCGGAT
>JASLZG010000003.1 GCA_030754995.1 Lentisphaeria bacterium | reverse complement strand
GCGAACTTTCAAGCACAGCTGGTTCCTGCAGGGCGAACACTGGCGACGGCTCGAGCAGTCTCTGACCTATGCCGGGCTGCAGGGCCTCCTCGACCGGCAGCAGTTCGATCAGGCGCTGGCGCGGACGCTCGAGGCCAACGAACAGTTCACCGACCCGGACGACGATCTCTGGGGGAACATCCAGGTGACTCCCGGCCAAAGCTTTCCGATGCCGCTGATGGGCGGCGCCGCACCCTCCACGCCAACGGTCATCTGCTACACCGCGCCGCTGCCGCAGAGCGATTACGCCCGCTGTTACCGGACCGGCAAGCATGTGGTCACCAGTTTTTTTCGGTCGCCGCCGGCGCAGTCCTACGATCAGCGGATGAAGAACCGGTCACGTTTTCCGCACTTCCTGTCGAAGCGCGCCGCGGCGCGCACGGACCCGGACGCGTTTGCGCTGATGCTCGATACCGACGGCAACCTCGCGGAAGGCACCGGCGCCAATATCTTCGTGGTCCGCGACGGCGTCCTGTACACGCCGAGGGCCCGCGGCATCCTGATCGGCACCAGCCGCCAGTACGTGCTGGGACTTTGCCGCGAGCTGGGCATCGAAGCGGTCGAGGAGGACCTGGCGCTGTATGATGCCTACACCGCGGACGAGGCGTTCTGGACGACATCCTCCTTCTGTATCCTGCCAATTTCCTGCATCGACGGCCGGCCGGTCGGCAATGCGTATCCCGGCCCGCTGGCGGCTCGCCTGCTGGATGCCTGGAGTGAACGTGTCGGCGTCGACATCGTCGGCCAGGCAGAGCGGTTCGCGGCATCATGAACGTTCTGTGGATCCTTGAAGATGCGCTGCGTCCCGATCACATGGGATGCTACGGCTACAAACGCGACACGACGCCGAACTGTGATCGACTGGCTCGCGAAGGGGTGCGTTTCGACGGTGCCATTGCCACCGCTGCCCACACGCTGCCGCCGATCGTCTCAATGCTGATGAGCCAGTGGCCGGCGACCCACGGGGTCGTCGATGCGCCGCGCTTCATACAGTGGATCGGCGGTGCCTGGGACGGCGTCGAGACGCCGCTGCATTCGCTCGAGCGCGCCGGCTACTGCGTCGATGGTGAGCTGGTCATGCGCTGGGCGCCGCTGGGTTTCAGGCGCGACACCCGGAGCGACGGGATTACTGCCTACTTCGACAGCCATCGGCAGGACAAGTGGTTCTTCTATGCGGAACCGTATCCCACCCATCTGCCCTACAATCCGCCGGCCGAGTATTTCGAACAGTTTCTTGACGAAACGCCGACTCCGGAAACGATGGCGCGGATGGAGATCGTGCGAAACTTCCTGATCGTTCATCCCTCCGGCATGATCAGCAAACTGGAGGCGGGCGAGGCGGATCCGCTGCCGGACGACGACGCCGACGAGGCGCACCGCCGCACGGCTGCTGCCGTCGACCTGGAGCCCCAGGACCGGGGCGCTTTGGAGGCGCTGTACGATGGCGAGGTGCGGGTCTTCGACGACCTGGTCGGCGAATGGCTGGGCCGGCTCGAGGTGCTGGGCATTCTCGACGAAACGTTGATCATTCTCACCGCCGATCACGGCGAGGAGCTCATGGAGCGCGGGCACGTCGGCCATTGCTCCTGCAACCTGATGGGGACGCTCTACGACGAGTCGATTCGGGTGCCGCTGATCCTTCGTTACCCGCCGCGGCTGAAGCCCGGTACGGTTGTCGATGCACAGGTCTCGCAGATCGACATCATGCCGACGCTGTTCGAGATGCTCGACCTGCCGCAGCGCGACTGGATGGAAGGACAGTCACTGCTGCCGTTGATCGACGGGGACACGGCGTTTCGCGAGGTTGCCTTCAGCGAGACGACACCGGCGGGCTGGCAGGCGCTGAGCGGTGACGACCGGCAGATTTTCGCGATCCGCACGGCGCGCTGGAAAGTGATTCTGCATACCGACGCGCGTCGCAGCAGCCGGCGTCTCGAGATCTTTGACCTGGCCCGCGACCCCGGCGAGGTCGACAACCTGGCGGCGTCTCCGCCGGTTGCCGCGGCGCCGCTGATCGCGCAGCTGGACGAATACATTGCGCAACAGCCGCGTTATCTGGATTGATTGAGCCGCCGGTCGATCTGGAGCATCTCGAGTCGTGGATCGCGAATTTTCGTTGGCTGCTCCCGCCATTCGGCGGCAGCCGGCTACGGTCCCGCACAATGTGCGGCCACTGGTCCGGGCATTAGACGCTGCGGTGGGAAACAACTGGAAATTTCGGATTGATCATGCGACTCGGTGCCGGTGGTCAGAATGCCGGCATGATCGTGATGGCGCCGTCGGCGGTGATGATCGCGCCGGTGATGTAGGCGCTGTCGTCGCTGGTCAGGAACAGTGCGGTGTTGGCAATGTCCTCGGGTTGTCCCCAGCGGCGCAATGGCGTCCGCTTGAGGAATGCCTCCTCGTTGAACGACGGATCGTCGAGGTTGCTCTCGCGGATCATCGGCGTGTAGATCCCGGCCGGTGCGATGCAGTTGACGCGCACCTTCTGCGGCGCATACTCCACCGCCATGGCCCGGGTCAGCGCCACGGTAGCGCCTTTCGCGGCGGTGTAGGCGGTGCACCCGGGGATGCCGCTGATCGCCGCGCTCGAGGCGGTGTTGACGATGGTGCCGCCACCGGCGTCGATCATCATTGGGATGGCCTGCCTGCAGCAGTACACGACGCTGTGCTGGTTGATGGCGACGATCTGCGAGTAGACGTCGAGGTCGATGTCGGTGACCTTGGCATCGCGCTCGCCCCAGAACACCGAGGCGTTGTTGTACAGCCCGTCCAGGCGGCCGAAATCGGTCGAGATCTGCCCGAACGCAGCGGCCACGGCGGCCGCATCGGCCACGTCGGTTTCGATGAAGACCGCGGCGTCGCCGATCTCGTCGGCGACCTGTCGGCCCGCCTCCGCATTGACCTCGAGCAGGGCGACCCGGGCGCCCTCACGCGCGAAGATACGGGCCGCCGCCGCGCCGATGCCGCTACCGGCCCCGGTGATGGCACACACTCTGTCCTTCAGCCGCATCACGTACCCTCCTGTGTGAGTTCTTGAACATTTCGGACGACGTCGTCGATTGCCAGTCCGACGCCGGCTCGGCAGTAGGTCCAGTCGCCAACGTCCTCGACGAATTGATCGGCAATACCCATGCGGCGGAACGCTGTCGTCAGACGGCGCTCGGCGATCACCTCGCTAACGGCGCTGCCGACGCCGCCGATCACTGTCTGCTCCTCGACCACGAGCATCGCCGGCGCGGCTGCGGCTGCTTCGGCGATGATGTCGGCGTCGAATGGTTTGATCGATGTGGTATTGATAATGCCGACCGCCACACCGTCGGTGCGCAGTTGTTCGGCGGCCTGCCAGGCATAGCGCAGGGCCGGGCCGTAGGTGACGATGGTTGCGTCGCTGCCGCGGCACAGCCACTGGCTCCTGCCGACAACGTAGTCGCCGTGCGCCGGCAGCGGCAGATCCTCGAGGCCGTCGGCACCTGGCGCGTAGTGTTCGGGCGGCCCGAGCACTACGACCGGCCCGTCGATCGCCATAGCCGCATCGAAGGCCTGGCGAAACTGGTCGTCGTCGAAGGCTGTGAGCACTGTCAGATTCGGTACGACCCGGTACAGTGCGGTACTTTCGAGATCATGATGTGTCGTGCCGTGCGAGTTGTTGACCAGCCCGAGCGTCCAGCCGATGATTTTCGCGTTGCAATTGTGCCGGCACAGATAGGTCCGCAACTGGTCGAAGTTGCGCAGCGGCGTGAACGGCGCCCACGCCTGGATCAGCGGGATCATGCCCTGCATCGCCAGCCCGGTTGCCAGGCCGAGCTCGTCCTGCTCGGCGATGCCGACGTCGAAGGCGCGGTCGGGATACTTTTCCTGGAACGCCATGTCCATCGTATCGACACCGACATAGCAGACCCGCGGATCTTTCGCAGCCCACTCATGCAGCTTTTCGCTGAACACATTGGCGATCGAGCCGAGGGCAATCTCACTGACCGAATCACATTGATGGCGCACGTCGATGCGCAGCAGCGGCGCGGCGGCATCGGTCTCCAGCTCGGTGATTGCCTGGTCCAGCAGCTCCGGATCGATGTCGCGACCGAAGCGACCGCAGTGGATGTGTCCCGACTCGAGAAACGACACGCCCCTGCCTTTGATCGTGTCGGCAATGATGCAGGTCGGTTTGCCACTGGCCAGCGGCGCGGACTCGAGCGCCTCGACGACTTGCCCGATGTCGTGCCCGTCGATGCGCCGCACCGCGAAGCCGAAGGCGCGAAACTTGTCGTCCAGCGGTTCGAGCGGCATCACCTGTTCCGTGCCGCGGTCACTCGACTGGTACTTGTTGCGGTCGACGATGACTACCAGGTTTTCGAGGCCGTATTTAGCGGCCGTCAGCGCCCCTTCCCAGGACAATCCTTCCTGCAGCTCGCCGTCGCCGGTGATGATGTACACGCGGCCCGGGCGCTGTTGCGTGCGCATGCTCAACGCCATGCCGGACGCGATGGAAATGCCGGTCCCCAGCGAGCCCATGGAAATTTCCACGCCCGGTGTCGTGGTCGCGCTCAGGCCGTGCAGGTGGCAACCGGCCTCCTCGATATTATGCAGATCGTCCCACGGGAAAAAACCAAGATCCGCCATTGCCACAAACAGTGGCTCACAGGCGTGTCCGCGGGAATTGATGAAAACGTCGCGGTCCGCCCAGTCCGGGTTCTGCGGATCGATCCGCAGGACATGATAGAACAGCACGGCCAGCAGATCGGCCGACGACAATGCGCCGCCGGCGTGCAGTGTGCGGTTGTTCAGTGCCAGCGCATTGATCCGCAGGAACCGCGCTTTCTCGGCCAGGTGCTTAATCAGTTCGTTAGGCGTCGTCACGGTTGTCTCCAATCGGTCTGTCATGAAGCGGTCTGCTGCCGCTGCCCTGCAACCGCCCAAATTAGTCTGTCCGAATTAGTCTGTCCAGACTTCGCCGATTGGTTCAGCCGGCCTTGACAGACACCTGCTGTCGGAAGGTGCCGAACAATCGGCCGGGCGGGGCGCTGCCACCTGATACGACACGCGGTAGCGGACGATTTTGGAACTCAGTCCCAGCGGCCGAGCCAGGCGCGCCAGGCGTCCAGGCGCGCCTCGAATTGTTGCCGCTGCGTCTTGTAGTAAGCGGTTCCGGCAACGAGGACGATCCCGACAAGCAGGATGACGACGCCGAATGATGTCATCTGGTAGTGGCCGTCGAGACGGATGACGATCTTGTAGAAGATCGTGCCGAGGTCGACCAGGACACCGCCGGCGCCGAACAATAGAAAGACCCGTATTCGGAACAGCGTGCCACCGGCCATGACCGCCAGGCTCAGCAGCAGCATGGTGACATGAAACGCCGGTTGATAACGGTCGTCGAGCAGTGCGTAATAGGCGGTCGTGCCGAGCATCGCGGCAAGGGTCGCGGCGCGGATCTGCATGCGCAAGCGCCGGCTGAGGTCGTTGCCGAACATCTGCACCAGCGCCAAAATACCGACCCCGGTCGGAATCACGTAGGCGTGCAAGGCCCGCAGCTCGAGCTTGCTCCAGAAAAGGATCGCCACGAAGGCAACAAACCCGCCCACCGCCACGATGTTGTATGGTGAGTTGCCCGACCCCCGGCCGAGGAATGTGAACATCGCACTGTACAGCAACACCACGATCAGGCAGATATCCGTTCCCAGCCCGTGCACCAGTACCCATGCGATCGCCAGCACCGGCAGCGCACAGAGCGAAACCAGGTACGGCAACTGCAGTTCCCTGTCCTGTTTGTCGATCAGCTGTTTGCCGCCGGTCATACACATCGACACCGCGAGCGCCGCCCAGACGTCGTACTCAGTCGTCCACACCTCCGGATGGGTCAGCATCAACTGGCGCCGCATGACCAGGGACAGCCCGATGACAGCCACCTGTGCAATGGCGTTGGCAGCGATGGATTTGCGTTGACGCCCTTCGCGGAACCACAAGACCGACTGCGCCGCCCACAGCCCGACGCACAGCATCATCTCGAGCCCCGAGTACGGCAGATTGTAGTGCCGCACAAACAGCCCGGACAGCGCCACGAACGACAGTGCCATGGCCAGGGTTTGCAGCCGTCTGCCAGCCCGGGTCATTGCCCCGAGGGTCTGGTGCCAGATGCGTGGCTGCGTCGTTTCATGCCGTTCAAGCGCCGGCGCGAACTCGACCTCGCAACGATGCGCCATGTAGCCGGTGAACATGACAACCGCGCTGGTGAGCAGGACCGGTAATGGCTGCACGACTGCGGCGAGACCGAACGATGGGAAATCCACGCTCATGAAAAAGACGAGCCACGGCGGTGCCAGCAGCATCGCCAGGGCCACGCCGTACGCGCTCCCGCCCTGCGGGTGCTTAGTGGCGCGTGGGGTGAATGCCAGGATGATTGCCATGAATAACACAGCCCAAAGTCCAGCCGCCGAATCAGGACGATGATAGATGACGTGCGGCACGCAGGCAAAAAAGAAAGCCAGCCCAATCACCCGGAGCTGGTGCAATGGCAAGCGCCGGCGCAGGAGCGGGTGGCCGAACACGATGCCCGCCCACAGCGCCAGGAGCACCCAGATGACATGATCGCGGTCGAGGTGGCTGGCGATCACGAAATCCATGTGCAGCGCCATCAGCAATTGCACCACCGCGACAACGCAGTAGACGGTCGAACGCCGGATCACCCCGTGATGAATCCAGACGGATGCCGCCGCCGCCAGCAACGGCGCGACTTGATAGGTGTCCGACTGAAAGTCCAGCACCCCCAGCAGCACCAGGAACTGTGACGCGACCAGAATGAAATAGCCCCAGGACCGGCGCAATTCGATCCACGTCTCGCCGTCGATTCGTGCGATCTCTTGAAGCAGCGCCCGTACCGGTGACCTTTGATGGCTCGCCAGGGTAAACAAATGCGCTACGGCGACGGCAACCCAGGCCGCGGCCATGTAATTGTCGAACGGTGAAAGCCCCGGATACCAGGTAATGGAGAAATATGTCCCGGTGACCAGGGCCGCCCCGCCGTAAAATGCCAACCACCAGGTGCCGCCGAGGCCGTGCAGGCGGAACAGCAAGATCGACAACAGCACGACCAGCGGGGCGTTGAGATGATAGTGGCTGGTGTCGACAGCCGTGTTTGGAAACAGGATCATCTGGAAGGCGGCCTTGAACACGAACAACACCAGCAGGGCAAAAACCAGCAACGTCGCCGAGTGGTGGTACTGCAACGTTTTCGTCTGCTCCCCGCCGTTGCGCTGCGTGAATTCCGCCCGCAGGTAAAAATAAACGGGGGCAATGCCAAGGGCATAAAGGGCGTGGCCCGGGTCGCGCATCGCCGGGATCAGCAACACTATGCACCAGAGGGCCAAGGTCACGCCACAGTGATAAAACCCCTTGCACACGGTCTGCGCTTTGGCGCCCAGGGCATCCGACCGCGACAGGTGGCGGAGATAATGCCCGGCACCGAAAGCGAGCAGGCCCGAGACCACCAGGCGCAGCGATGTCACCTGGCTGACATCGGGATGCACGAGGTAATTGAAGGCCAGCAACATCAGGATGAGGGCGGCCAGGATCAAGTTGCCGAAGGTCATGATCCATCGACTGCCGGCGTGCCGTACAGCGGCGCGTAAACCCAACGTCTGCAGCATCGTAAAGGCGAAACCAAGGCAGACGACATGAATATGTGACAGGCCTTTTCCGGCATCACCAACCAGCACTGCCAACCTGCCGTGACTGCCGAACAGGATGTTGATCGTGTGAACGTTCGCGAGCGCCAGCAGGATGCCGGCGCCCGTCCCGAGCGAGTGCCGCAGCATGGCCTGTTGCCGCCACGACCAGGCCACGACGATGCAGGTCAACGCCCCCAGGTACGGCGCCCACAGGTGTGCCGGGTCCTGGCGATACACCGGTGTCATGGCATGTGTGAGCGGCAGCAGCCAAGCCAGCATGACCGCCGGCGCGAAGAGCCAGCTGCTGGCGGGTACGAACCGCTTGATCGCCGGGTAGGAACCGATCATCAGCCAGCGCGCAGCAAGCTGTTGATGCACGACGCGGCCGAGCGCGCCGGTCACGGCCAGGGCGGCCATCAACGTTGCGCCGCGCCACGGTGTCATCAGGTGGACGAGGCGCCGCCAGACGACATCCAGGCCCGACCGGCTGCCCACCGGCCCCGCGATTTCCGTCAGTGCATCGGCGTTGGCGATGAAGAAACCGATGGTGACTGCAAAGAGCACGAAGGCACCGGATCCGGTGGTTCGTGCAGTCAATAACAAGGCGGCGCCGAGCAGCACCTGTTGGCCAACTGTAATGGTCACCGGCGGCAGCAGCAGCACGTCATAAACCGCTGCCACGGCAACCGAAAGTGCGAGGACGGACGTGCCCACTTGCCACGGCACCAGTACAGGGGCAAAGCGCTGGTATTGCCCACGGCCCCGTTCGAAGGCGAGGCAGGCCAGCTGGGTGACGATCACCAGCAACAGCAGCGGCGAGAACGAATACTCGAATGTCAGGCGCGGGATCAACGGACCTGTGCCGGGCGCGGTCCACGACAGCACGCACCCCGCTGCCAGGAAAAACAGCAGGCACCCTTCGAGGCTCGCGGCCGGTTGGCGTTTTTGAGATTTGCAGGCGCTCCAGGACAATTGCATCGCCACAAACACACACAGCGCCGCCACGCTGGGGCGCGATGCCAGCACAATCAGATGGACACAGAGCCCGACCCCGGCCGCCATGCTGCCTATCCGCAGAACCGTTTCCGTGGGCGTGCGCAGTGTTGAGCCGAGCCATTCCAGGCGGCGTTCGAGGTGGTGGTACAAGACACACAGCAGTTGCAGCAGGATGCCGGTGAACAAGATCGCCAGCGGCCATTCGGGATGCCCATACAGGGTCGACAGCCGGAGCGTGAAGCCGCAATGGAAAGCAACCAGCACCGTGATGCTCGAGAAGAAACTGAGCCAGCCCAAATGAACCATAACCGTCGACCACGGCCGCCGTCGCAACAGTACCGCCAGCACTGTCCACGCCGTGCCGGCCAGGGCCAAAGCGATCGCCGTTTTCAGCCCGACCCCGTCCGTCCCGACGAGGTTCCGGCATAGGCTCCACGTGTTGACCTTGGCGCCCAGGAAAATCGCGGCGCTCAGCATCGGAATAGTGAACAGCGTGTAATCCCGTCGCTGCATGGGGAATGGCTGGTGTCCCAGGAACAGGTCGCCTTCACCCAGCGCCTTGAGTCGCCGGCTTCGGATTAGTGGAAAAGCAACCAGGCACAGCGCCAGTGCGGAGATCGCACTGGCCAGTCCGGAGCCCCATCCATAGATTGGCGAACGTTCCTCCAGCCCCTGCTTCAACTCGGGAAACAGCACCGCCAGAATCACTGCCGCCATGAACCCGGGGATCAGCGAGCGGGAATGGTAGGCGGCAAATGCCAGGACGACGGTCATCAGGACGGGCCCGCACAGGTCGAGTGCCAGCCACACTGCGTCGGTCTCACCGAAACGGCCGCGTTCCATCACGACGCGAACCACCATCGCCGCCACCGCGACTGCACCGTACGCGAACAGCACCGTGGAACGGGCCCGGCGCAGCAAGTCGGACTGTACCCAATGCCCTATGGCGAGCCATAGGAAGCCGAGCACGGCCAGCCCGAACACCAGCGTGTTCCCATGCAGACTGCGCCCCGCCATGTCGACACAACCCAGGTACGGCAGCGCCAGCGCGAGGAGCGCCATGGTCGAATGCACCCAACCCAAGCGCCGGGCCCGGTAGGCGCGCCAGGCGAAAAAGGCGGCGATCACGATCAGCGTCAGCCCGGTTGCCAACGGTGCCGACCGATAATGCCACTGTGACAGCATGCTCACAATCGCCGTCAAGAACAGGATTGCGGGTTGGAATTCCGTCGCTGCAGCGCTCAATTCGTCATTGCCGAAACGCCTTGCCAGCGCGCGAACCGCCCCGATTCCCAGGGCGATGCAAAGGCCGAGGACGGGCAGCAGGTTCAGTTCCATGCGGCGGGGGAAGGCGTCCAGGGTGCCGATCGCGGCCCAGCCCATCGCCAGGATTGTCAGCCCCACCCAGTGATGAACTTCGCCCTTGCGCAGGGTCGCCTGGTACAACCACAGGGCCCCTGCCAGCACCAGCACGGCGATACGGACGTATTGATCGCCGAGGCCCATCAGGATACCGACAATGATCGCCGCATATCCGATGAAGGATTCCGGCAGGTACGGAACATCGCTATTGAGCTTGCGGTGATACTGGCGCTCGACCAGCATGATCAGGCCACCGGCGAGCACCGCCAGCACGGCATAGTGGCTGGCCTGTGGAACCAGGTGCAGGACCCAATGCACCCAGGCGAACACCTCGACATAGGTCAGCACCAGGACTCCACCGACAAACCAGGGGATCAGCCGGCCAATGATCATCTCGCGGGTCAGTTGCTTTTGCGCGAATGACCGGATCGTCCCGGCCAGGACGATGAAGCCGAGGTATAGCAGCACGCCCAGGAGAATGACGACGGTGCCTTCGGCGACGTGGAAAAAACGGCTTGAGGCGCCTGCCGGCACAATCACATTGAGTGCCAGCAGCGCCGGGTACAGCCGCCCGGCTGAAGGTTGATGCACCGCCCTGCACCAACGGATCAGTCCCCAGCCGAACACCGTCATGTACACCAGCATCATGACCGGCAGCGCCCATCTTGCATGCGTCGCGACCTGGCTGTCGTTGCTCAGCAGCGCCACCGCCATGAAGTTGACCGGCAATAAGCCGATCGCGGCAGCGCGAATCATGATCGCCGTACCGCGCAGCTCGGCGAATCGTCGTTGCAGCCAGCCGCCGGATTCGGCAAAGCCGATCGTCAACCCGGCCAACAGTGCCGGCATGATCGTGTAGCGCATCAGCCAGTGCTTGTCCCACGTGAAGTAGGCGAGTAACGATGCTCCGAAGATCACCATCACCAGGCCAACGACCATGTACCAGTTTTCATGGAGCAGCGGCCGGATATGCTCCGCCCAAAAGGCCGGTGCGTCGGCACCATCGGGCGGCCGCTGTTCGTTGTCGTCGGCAACGTCGGCAACGCCGGCCTGGCCGGCATCCACTGCGGCTGTCATCTCGCCGGGCCGTCGGCCGGTCAGTAGATTGAGTTCGGCCGGGCTCATGTAATCGTGCCACACGGCGACGAACTTGCCGACATCATACGCTGCGGCTCGCTGCTTCAGCTCGTCATGCAGTGCCAGTGACAGTTCACTTTCCTGATCGTCCTCGTCAATGGACCAGAGGAACAGCAGGTACGGCGCCGCCTCATCGTACTTCAAGCGCCGGGACTGCAGCCGGTTGTTGCGTACCGCGATTTGCTCATCCAGCCACCGCACGGCCGCCGTCCAGTGGTCGATCTCCGCCCGGCCGAAGCGCATTGCCAGCATCAGCACGGCGCGGCATTGGGCCCATTCCTCAAGGCACAAGTCGCGAATCACACCGGCCGCGATGTCACCCGGCCAGCACAGGGCAACGTCCAGGAGCTCCCGTTGTTCCGCCCGCGTCGTGGCTGCCGTGAATCGGCTCTTGAGCTCGGTCATCAACAACTGTTCGTCAACGTCCACGGGCACTGGCGCCGGCAATGCGTCGACGGCCTGCGTGACCCTGGTGAGCGCCGCCTGGCGACGTTGCGCCGCGAGGGCCGCGACCGGCTGCTCAAATTCGCCGGCGACGGCGGCGGGCTCGAAACCATGCCAGCGCGAGGGCAACCTGAAATACGATTGCAACGAATCTTGAAAGTAACCGTCTATCCTGATCTGGAGTTCGTGCAACCCGTCCCGGCTGTCGAGGAACAGCGTGTCACGCAGGCAATTGGTGACGGCGTGCACGACTGGCAGAACTTCTTTTTCATTACGCCAGCCGAGGTGCACATTGGCCGGCAGCCCCAGTTGCTGCGGCGTCGCATCGGCGGGGTCGCCGGCGACCGTGCGTTCATGGCACTGCCGCGCGCCGGCCAGCATCTGTTGGAAGATGGCCTGCCGCAACTGACGAATCGCCGGTGACGGGTCGTCGTCCAGGAGCTCGTGCAGCTCGGCCAGCGGCGGCGGCGCGCCAGGCAGCAGTTCCTCGAGAACGGGCCGCACATCAGCGAGATTTACCGTCCCGGACCGGAGATGCTGCAGCAATAATCGAGTCAGTTCATTGCGCCTTTCATCTTTCATGTAATCATCGGTGCCGTGCCGTTGGGTGGGACGGTCAAGGAGTTCCGTTGCTGTCAGTTGGACGTGGAAAAGAAATCAAGGCGATTCGCACGCCAATCACTCCGGTGACCCCGCAATCCCGGCCGGTGTCTTCACGCCGAGTTCCGCCGCCAGCGTTGAGAGCTGGTGCCAGGTACCGCCGAGCACCTGGATGCCGTTGATTCTTGCGGACTCCGCACGGCGGTGTTCGACTTCCCCGGGGAGCATGACCTCGTCGACGCCGGGCATCGGCCGTGACTGCTTGATGTAGTCGATGAAACGTTTTGTCTCCGCCTCGTAATGTTCGGTGTCGATGACTTGTCCGAGATCGACCAGGTTGAGCCAGACGGCATTGGTGCCGACCGCGACGTCGGGCCGGCCGAAGCCGGCGCCCGAGAGGATGCCGCACATCATCTCCACCATGATCGCCAGGCCGGAGCCCTTGTAGCCGACCGGCCCGCCGACCGGCAGGATCGCGCCGCTCGGGTCCGTATAGAACTTGGCGGGGTCGTTGGTTGGATTGCCGTCCTTGTCGATGATCTGGCCGTCCGGCAGCGGCATGCCGTTTTGCATCGCGATGCGTACCTTGCCTTCCGCGGTCACGCAAGTCGCGGTATCGACCATGACTGGCCAGTCGTCACCGTTGGGCATGGCGATGCAGATCGGGTTTGTCCCGAGCCGCGGCTCGGCGGTGCCGTACGGTGCAACGCGGGAGGCGCCGTTGACGTTGACCATCATCATGGCGAGGAAGCCGTTGCGTGCCGCCGCCTCGGCATAGGAACCGAGCCGGCCGATGTGATTGAAGTGGCGGGCGAAGGCGGTGTAGCTGCCATGCTGGCGCGCTTTGGGATAAGCGATCTCCAGGAATTCACGCATCAGGAACTGACCGAACCCGAACTGGCCGTCGAACACGTCGACGCCGGCCGACTCACTGACGATTTTCAGGCGGGCGCCTGGTTTGATCAAGTCGATTTCAACGAATTTCACGTACTGAATGAGCCGCATGATGCCGTGGCTCGGGTGCCCGGCCGCGTCGGCCGCAACCAGCTCGTCGGTGACCGCCTGCGCTTCTTCTGCACCGGTGCCGGCAGAGGTCAACAAGGCGACGCCGAAGGCGGTCAACTCTTCGGTGGTGAATGTTTTTGCCGGGTAATCGCCGTCGGTCGCCTGGGCGTGAACCTGGTTTGTGGAATTTTTCTGGTCCATGAGGTTTCCTATGCACCGATAGTATAGCGCCCCAGACGGCGCGGGACAGGTTAATTGAGAGATGATGAGGAATCGTCTGGCGCCCTGCCCCAAGCGTGCCTATGTTATGAGTCCAAAACCAAAGGAGGCCCACCATGTCCATGATCACTCACCAAGCTGCGTCCGTCGAGTTGACCGATTTCCCGATTGCCCCCGAGCAGATCATCGCCGGCGACCCGGTTGCGAAGATCTGGATCTCGGCCCAGACGGAGGATCTCAAGGTGACACAGGGCGTCTGGGACTGCACCGCGGGCGACTTCACCTGGGACTATACCTGGGACGAGTTTGTCATGATCCTCGAAGGCGAGGCAACGATCGAGGAAGCCGGTGGCGAGACCGTCACCTTGCGGGCCGGCGACGTCGGGCACATGCGGATCGGCACGAAGACAAAATGGCACGTTCCGGAGTACATCAGGAAGACGTTCGTCCTGAGAACCCCGGAGCCGCTGCAGCTGTAGGCGGCGGCCGGGCCTTCCTTGCAGAACCCCATCAGGCCGATAATCAAAGCGGGGAATTCGCCATGCGGTACAGGTTTCGTCTGCTTGCTCTGCTGACGTCGTTTTCACTGGTCACGACCGCCGCGGCACCGGCGAAGGAACCGGTGCGGGAGGAGGATCGCCTGGGAGCGGCGCTGGAGCTGGTCGGCTTTTCACGGGACGACCTGGGCTATCGGCCGAAGGGCTACTGGTCACGGTATCCCAACCCCGACCAGATGCCGTATCTTCTGCCGTTCTTCAACGATCTCTTCGCCGAGCCGCTGGCGAGCTACGAGTTCACCAGCCTCATGGCCATGGCGGTCGATGCGTACCTGAGTCCCGCGGGGCTGGAGAAGCCGAATGCCCTGTACCAGCTCGTTTATTTCCTCGGCGTCGATCGCAAGATCACCGGCTTCCGCTCGTACAGTGCCAACCTCGATCCGCAGCCCGATGAGGAGACCCCGCTGGTCGATGCCATTGACCGGATCTATGCCGTCACCGGCGGCCAGCTGACGGTGAAGACTTTCGGCCTGAGCCCCGGCGAGAAATGGCGCGGCTGGGACAGGAACGCGCGGCAGGAGCTGCGGGACCAGGCCGCGAAACTCGACCCCGCGATCCGCCAACCGCTGGCGGCGCTGGTGCTCAACGCGCTGGACGCCTGGCAATGGCGGCAGCGGGCGATGCGCAATGTCGATCCGCAGGATCTCAATGAAGTCTTCCACATCCGCGACCTGCCCCAAACCCACTCGGGCAGCCGGGTCTATCATTTCGCGATCGACGACCTGGCGAAGGACCTCGACGAGCCGTCGCTGTATTACGCCGGCATGAAAGCGGTGCAGGCGGCCGATGACGCCCGCCACGCCTTTGCCGCGGTGCTGGAGACCGACCTTGACCTGGCGGCGGCCAGCTTCGACTTCGTGACGCCGATCGGCCGGGTTGTCCTGGCCGGACCCGGCGCCGATACGCATGCCCATGACGACGCCATCGTGCTCGTTGACCTGGGCGGCGACGATCGCTATACCGGTCCGGTCGGCGCCACCTCGTCACTGTCGCTGCCGATCAGCATCGCGCTGGACTGCGCCGGCAACGATGTCTACGACTACGTATCGGAGGAGGTGCCGGCCCAGGGCGCCGGCATCCTCGGCGCCGGTGTCCTGATCGACAACGGCGGCAACGACACCTACACGGCAGGTTCCCATGCCCAGGGTGCCGGCCTCTTCGGGCTCGGCCTGTTGTTCGACCGCGACGGTGACGACAGCTACACGATGACGCTGGCCGGGCAGGGCGCCGGCTATTTCGGCCTCGGTTATCATCTGGACGGCAGCGGCAATGATCGCTTCTACTTCTTCGGTGACGGCCAGGGGTACGGCGGGCCGGGCGGCGTCGGTGTGTTGGCGAACCACTCGGGCAACGACCAGTACGAGGCCGAGGTCTACGCTGAAAAGGCCGGCCGCGCCGATTATCATTCCGGCGGCAAGATCGCCATCAGCCAGGCGCAGGGCGTCGGCGCGGGCCGGCGCGGCGACGGCGCCGACGGCCACAACTGGGCCGGCGGCCTCGGCACGATGATCGACTTGAGCGGCGACGACAGCTACCTGGCGGGGAACTTCTCGGTCGGACTCGGATACTGGTACGGTACGGGGCTGCTGTTCGACGGGGCGGGCGACGATCACTATAAGAGTGTGTACTTCACGCAGGGCAGCGGGGCGCATTTCTGCATCGGCGTGCTGATCGACGAGGGCGGCAATGATCGCCACGAGCTGTTCGAGACCGGCGGCGCGGGATTGGGGTTCGGCTGGGATTTCACCGTCGCACTGCTGCTCAACAAGGGTGGCAACGACGTCTACTCGGCGTGGGGCAACAGCATGGCGCGAGCCGATATCCGCTCGAACGCCTTGCTCGTCGATATCGGCGGCGACGACACATACCTGTACCCGGCCGGCGCCGGCGGCCGCGGCGTCGCGCCGTTCCGTGACGAGTACCGCAAACGCGGATACCGCTACGGTCCGTACGACTTCCACGCCAATTCGTTCGGACTGCTGCTGGACATCGGCGGCGCCGACCAATACCTGGACCATGCCCGTGACCGCGACGAGCGGCCGCCGTCGTCAATCTGCCGTGACCAACATACCTGGCAGGACCCGGCGGTGGGCAGCGAGAACTACGGGCACCGGAACTTCGGGGTCGGCATGGATGTGGAAGACGGCACCGTGCCGGAATTCACCATAGAATTCTCAAAGTAGTGGCGGTTGCCGGGAACCGTTCTGCCTGATCCACGTCAATCGAGTCCGTGCACGACGACGGTCTTGATCTCGGTCATTTCATCGATGGCATAGCGCGGGCCTTCCTTGCCGATGCCGCTTTGCTTGAAGCCGCCGTACGGTTGGAAATCGGCCCGCCACAGTGGGGTCCAGTTGATCATCACGTTGCCGCACTCCGCTTCGCGGGCGTAGCGCATGGCGTCGTTGATGTCGCGCGTGAAAATGCCGGTGCCGAGCCCGAACTTGCTGTCGTTCGCCAAGCTGATTGCCCGGTCGATGTCGTCCACCGGCGTCACCGCGATTGCCGGTCCGAACAGTTCCTCACAGGATACCCGCATGCCGGGATCGACGTCGGCCAGGATCGTCGGGGCGTAGCGCGCCCCGTCGCGGTCGCCGCCGGTGACCAGGCGGGCGCCGCCGGTGACCGCTTCCCGGACCCATTCGTCGACCCGCACTGCCTCGGTCTCCTGGACCAGCGGGCCGAGCCCGGTGTTTTCGTCCAGTGGATCACCGCTGACGATGCCCTCGACTTCCGCTTTGGTTGCGTCGAGAAAGTCGCCGTACACGCCGCGGTCGACCAGGACGCGCTGGGTCGAAATGCACACCTGCCCGGCGTTGACGAAGCCGCCGACCGCGGTGGCCTTGGCGACCTGGTCGAGGTCGGCATCGCGCATGACGATCATCGGCGCATTCGAGCCCAGCTCGAGCGACAGCTTCTTGACGCCGGCGACCCTGGTGATCTGTTCGCCGACCGGGGCGCTGCCGGTGAAACTGATCTTGCGCACCCGCTCGTCGGCACACAGTTGAGTGCCGACGGCGCTGCCCGGGCCGGTGACGCACTGCAGCGCCAGCGGCGGCAGGCCTGCCTGCACCAGCAGCTCGGTCAATTTCAGGCCGGTCAGGGCCGTGTAGCCGGCCGGTTTCAGGATGACCGCATTGCCGGCGGCCAGGGCGGGTCCCAGCTTGTGCAGGACCAGCAGGACGGGGTAATTGAACGGCGTGATGGCGAGGACAACGCCGCACGGCACGCGCAGCGTGAACCCGAACTTGCCGGCCGCACCGGCCTGGGCATCGATCGGCAGTGTCTCGCCGCGCAGCTGGGCGCCCTCGAAGCCGCACAAGCGCAGCAGGTCGGGCATTCGTCCGACCTCGCCGCGGGCCTCCTTGATGGGCTTGCCCATTTCACGGCTCATGGTCACGGCAAGGTCTTCCGCCTGCCCGGCAATGAGCTCGGCGGCGCGATTGAGGATCCCCTGGCGCTCACACGCTGTCAATGCCTGCATCTGGCGGGCACCTTCGACGGCGGCGGCGAGGGCGGTTTCGATCTGGGCGGCGTCGGCGGCCGGGACTTCGTCGACCACGGTGCCATCGAATGGCGAGGTGATCGCGGTGGTCTCGTCCGCACCGACCCATTCACCGGCGACATACATTTTCATTTTTCGTTCCTCTCAGATCGATGGCGCGTTGGGTGCGCGGTTACCGGGGGTTTGCGGACCGGCAATATAACTGGGGGGTGCAGATATGCCTGCTGCCTGGTGACGGATTTTCCACGGCCGGGGATTTTTACTTGCAATTTCGTGACAATTTTCCGATAATCGGGGCAGTTGTGTGGTCTACCATCCAGCTATCCAGCCCAACCCAGCTGTCTACAAGGATTTATCATGCCCCCAACCCACCCGGTGGCACGCAGCTTTGGTGTGTATGTATTGGTCTGCGCTTTTTTTGCCGTTGTCATTCCCGTCTTCGCGGCATCCTTCGCGTATGTGACAGACCAGACGTCGTCGCAAGTGGACGTGATCGACACCGCCACCGACACCCTGGTGACGACTATTTTCGCGGCCAACAGCAATCGTGGCGTCGGCGTATCGCCTGACGGCACCAAGGTCTATGTCGGCCCGGAACTCTCGGGTGCCATTTCGGCAATCAACGGCACGACGAATACGCTCATCACTTCATTCGCATCGTCAAACGGGGCGGTTTCGGATTTCGCCTTCAACTCCGACGGCAGCGTGGTGTACGCGACGTTCGACGCCAACGGGTCAGACCTCGTTTATGTGATCGACACCGCGACGAACACGGTCACCGAGTCAATCACCGTGCCGGTTAATCCGACCGGTATCGCGATTTCACCGGATGGCTTGACACTCTATGTGTCACATGCGGTCACGACGAACGCGATCACGGTTATCGACACCGCCACCAACGCCGTTAGCGGATCGATTCCGGCGACGTTGCAGGACGGCAATGGGGCGCTCGAGATCACCCCGGACGGCAGCAGGCTCTATACGGTCCACCAAAACAACGGCGATGTCGTGGTGATCGATGTCAACACGTCGGACGTCTCGACGATCCCGGTGGCCACCGGCCCGACCGGGATCGCACTCAACCCTGCGGGCACGACGCTTTACGTTTCCCACAGCAACGGTATTCCGGTCGAGATCATCGACACCGCGACCGCCGCGATCGTCGGCGGTTTCACCGGCAGCACCGCCCAGGGGACCCCTGGCGCCGGCATCGCCGTCACCTCCAACAACTCGCGGGTGTACGCTGCCCGTTCTTTGCAGGGCGTCGAGATATTCGGGGTTGGCGGTGGTTCGTTGCTGTCCAATATCCCGCTGTTTTTCCTGACCAACAAGATCGGCGTTGCCCAGGTCTCCGGCGGCAGCCCGCCGTGCATCGATTGCGTTGACCTGCACACCGTCGTGCTTGACGGACTCTGCGCCGGGGCGCCATACACCAATATCAATCAAGTAGTTGACGAGATCACGGCGCAACTGACCACTGCTGCTGCCGGCCAGGGGATCTGCGGTGACGGCTTTCCTTCCTGCTTGACCGAGATCGAGGTTCTGGCGGGGGTGCCGTAGGCAATCCTCGTCCGCTGCCGAGGATCGAACTGGTGGCGGGCGGGCAGCCGTGTCTACCAGTCGAGCAGCCCCGGCTTCTGTTTTTCAAGGCCGGCGTCGGAGGGGAAGACCGTGTTCATGATCACCTTCGATCTCGGTCCCGCGAATATGGGATTTGCCGCGGCAAGCCATTCCTTGAAGTGCGGTGTTTCCAGGTGTTCCTGGAAGGCCGCTTCGTCGCGGTATACTTCATAGAGGTAGAAACGCGTCGGTATTTCCTCGTCCTGATTGATGGCAAACGTAAAGCATCCCGGTTCGTCGCGCACGGCGCCCTGGGCGTCTCCCAGGCTCACCTCCTTGAACCGATCGATGTACTCAGGCTCGATGTCGAGCGTAACGAAAATCGAATACATGATACCCCCTTCTTGTGTTGGCAGTGAATCTGCCTGAATCAGTTTAGTTTGGGTTGCAACACAGTCAAGGCGGAGAGTTGGAACGTCGCTGCCGGCGTGGCAAAAAATCGTTCACCGCCATGGGGCCACCGATCACTCAAATGGATTGTCGACCCACGGAAACTTGTGGGTATCGACCCTGGTGTACGGGATCTTGATGAAGTGCGGCGGCACGGCGCCGGGCGCCGACATGTAGATGATCAGGGCCGCAATCGGCTCGAAGCCGGCATAAAAGTGCTGGGTCGATTTCACGACCAGCAACTGCCTTTGCATCGGATCGATGCCGCACTTGCTGAACACCTGTGGGCTGAAGACCTGGCTGCGCCTGCTGTTGACAACGATGTCGATGCCGCGGCAATGCAGGGCCACGGCATTGCCCACCGGACACTGCATCGGGGGCCCGCTGCCCTGGGGCCACTCCTGGGTCATGTCCGGAACGATCGCCGTGACCGTCACGGACAGGTCCAGCGGGTCCCCCGACATCGGTCCCATCTTGCCGCCCAGGCGCAGGTCCAACGTGGCTCCTTGCCCCGCCGCCATCGCCGTCTGCACGGCAATGGGATCCCAGATCATTCCCAGTGCCGCGTTGCCGGCCCCGCGGCGCAGCAGTTCACCCAGGACGAACGTCGAATCGCTCGGCGCCCCGGCCCCGGCATTGTCTGCCTGATCGGCGACCACCACCGGGCTGTCCGGGCTCGACAGCGCCTTGTCCAGGGCGGTGTGCATGTCCGGTGAGTCAACCTGCAACTGATGGCGCAGGCCGAAAAACTTGCGGCCCAGTTCTTCGGCGACCCGGTTCGCCAGCTCGAGATCATCATCGGTGACCGCCAGGATCTGCGTGCCCGTCGTCGGGACGTCGCCCCACGGGAAGCAATGAACGACGGACAGGGACAGGACACCGTTCTGTCCTTCCATTGCGGTCATCTCATCGACGAACGATCGCATCGGCTCGAACGGCGTCAGGTACATGCCGATCATGCGGCAGTCGAACAGCGCCATGGCGGGTCGAACCTTGCCCTTTGCGCAGTCTGCGATGATTCGAAAGAGATCGCGTGCCCGCTCGCCAATGTCCGTGTGCGGGTACTCCTTGAACAGCACAATCGCGTCCGCCTGCCCGATCATCTGCGCCGTGACGTCGCAGTGCAGGTCCAGCTCGACCCCGACCGTTGCGGCAGGTCCGACGATCTCGCGGACCCGCGCGATGATATCGGTTTCGCAGTCGTCGTAGCCGTCGGCGACCATGGCGCCGTGCAGACAGAGCAGGACGATGTCGACCGGCATCGCGGATTCGAGGGCCGCCAGCAGCTCGTCTCGCAGGCTTTCGTACACCGCCCGCGGCGTAACACCTCCCGGTTGCGCAAAGGCAAACAGGCCGAAGGCGAATTCCCACCCGCATTCAGCTGATTCCGTCTTCCAGATTCTGATCGTCTGCTCGAAACCGGCTGCCGTACCGCCGGTCTTCAGTTCGGCCGGGCGAATGACATCGTAGTCGGCCATGCCGGTGGGAGACGGGGCAAACATATTGGTTTCCGTGGCGATGCCGCCGGAAAATACTTTCATGAGTTTGATGGGGTGAGGTTAAAGGGCTCGATGCGGGCGCCGGCAAGCAGGTCGCGGAATTGCGCGTATGTGTGGTTACATCCGACCAGGTAGCACGGTCCTTCGTCGGGCAGCATTCGCAGTCCGGAGAGTACGGGCACCCGCAGGCGATCGTCGGTCATCGTGACGACTGAGTCGTCGGCCGGCCACAGCACCTTGTCGGCAATGTCCACTGCCTCTATCACCGTGTCTCCGGGTGCGAAGTTCGCGACATAATACGGCTCGTGCAGGCGGCCACGGCACCGGGCGTAGAATCCGAGCCACAGGTTGTTCGGTTTTTCCCACAGGAACAAGCGGATATCGTGGTCGAGATCGAGGCGTTCCCGGAATTGTGCATCGAACAGGCATGGTGCCCCACTGACTGAGAGCTGGAAATCGTTCTCGATCGGTCGTGCCCAGCCGAGATAGTCGCCGACCATCGCCTTCCACGCCATGGCGCACTGTTCGAAGCCTTCCCCGAATGCCACGGACTCGACGGTGTTCGGGTCGATCTCCCAACCGAGCCGGGTTAATTCACGGGCGATCTCGTCGGCATAGATGCGATTGCCGGAGAGCACTTTCAAGGCACGTGGTGCCCAGTCATGTCCGTGCGCGGCGATGGCGCGGCGGAGGTCATCATGTATCTCCGCGTGCAGATGTTCGGGGATCACGTCCCAGAACTCGTCACGGCCCTCGAGCAGTTCGTCCTCGAGGAAATGGCGGATCGGCTCGGTCATGTCGTGCAGCGCCGCCGGCTCCACGTTGATCGAGGCCTGTTGCACGATGCAGCGGTCACCGAGGTGCGTGCGCGCGGTTTCGAGGAGGCTGCACATCGGCGGCGTGTCACCGATCGGGTAGATGACCATCGCGTCGCCCTGGCCGAGGGATTCGATAAACTTTTTCTGCAGCTCGATCACCCGTTGTTCCCAGTGATCGGCGGCGAAGAACGAAGCGCGTCGTGTACCCTGCCGCTGCAGCTCTGCCAGGTCCGGATGTCCGTCGTGCAAGGCCCAGCAAGCCGGGTGAATCAGGAAGAAGACACGGTCAATTTTCATTGGATACAGGCTTGGGTAGGAGGTGAATAACCAAATGAATATAGAGGAAACATTAGCAATATCTTCCCGTCTTCATAGATTCTGACAATAGTCCTTTCAGTTGAACCGATCGATGGACGTCAACAACATGCAGACCGAAGCTGCAACGAAACTTTATGTTGCTCCGGCAGGCGACGATGCTGCGCCGGGCACTATTGATGAGCCGCTGGCGACAATGTTCGGCGCCCGCAACCGGTTGCGTAAACTGCGGTACGACGGCGAGGTGAACGGCGCCGCCGAGGTCAACCTGCGCCAGGGCGCCCATGTCCTCAGTGAGCCATTGCATTTGACCGCCGGTGACTCGGGCCGCCGCGGCGCACCGGTTGTCTATCGCTCCTACCCGGGAGAGCAGGCTTCCATCACCGCCGGCCGCCGCATCACGAACTGGCAGCCGCACGCGGACGGTATTTTTGTGGCCGATATCCCTGATGTGCGCAGCGGTATCTGGAGTTTCAAGCAGTTGTTCTGCGACGGCCGGCGCATGGTGCGCAGCCGTCGCCCGAAGTACAACCCGGAGGATCCGCTGTACGACGGCTGGGCATTCATCGATGAGCTGGTCGACTCCAGCGGCGCAATGGACGGCGTCGACGTCTGTCGGCTCGGCCCCTGGCGTTTCCGCACCGACCCCGGCCGTGTCGGGGAGGGGCAGCAGTGGGCCAGTGCCGCGACGGACACCGGTGAGTGGGCCGATATCAGCCTGCAGACGGATTGGGTCCGGCAGGGCTACGAATATCTCGGGACGGCGTGGTACCGCACGACGGTGACCCTGCCCGCGGATTTCGATTCGCGCCAGAACCTCTGGCTGTGCTTCGGCGCCGTTGACAAGGAGGCCTATGTCTACCTCGACGGCGAGTTGATTTTCGAACACAGCTACGCTTCCACCGGACTCTCCGGCGACGAGCTCTGGGAGCGCCCGTTCAAGATCGACATCCGCCGCCACCTGAAGCCCGGACAGGCTCACGAGTTTGCCGTCAGGGTCAACTGCGACAGCGGCGGCGGCGGAATGCGTCATCCGGTTTCACTGGTCAGCGCCGCCGGCGAACCGGACCTGGCCTCGGTGCGCGGCAGCGTCCGTAATCCCGCCGCCTTCACCTGGCAGGACGATCCGTTCCCGGCCGAATACGCGAAGGCGCACCAGGCAGAGGTCTTTGTGGTGCCGGGCAAATCGTGGGTCAGCGACATTATCCCGGTGCGGTCGGTCGATGCGGCGACCCGGACGATCCATCTGTGCCGTCCGGTGGGAATGTCGGCCTACACACTGGGCAGTGCCACGCACCTTATGCCGGGCAATCGATTTCGTATCGAGAACAATCTCGAAGATTTGACGGACGCCGGCGAATGGTGCCTTGATGCGGAAGCGGGGAAAGTGTATTTCCGGCCGCCGTCGGGTATCGATATCGAGCAGGCAGTCGTGACGGCGCCGCAGGCAGAGGGGCTGGTCGAGCTGCGCGGCTGCCCGGAAACCGGGGCGTTGGTCAGTTTCGTGCGCTTCGAGAATTTGCGGTTCACCCAAAACCAGATCGGCTGGCCGAAACCGGACTCGTACTACAAGACGCCCAATGCCAGCGTCGCGCTTCTCTTCGAGTACACCGACAACTGTGCCGTCACCGGTTGCGAGTTCGACGCTGTCGGCGGTGATGCGATCCGAATTTCGGGCATGAACACCGGTGTGACGGCGACGCGTAATCACGTCCACGGCGCCGGTGCCTACGGCATCTTCATCGCCCACAGGCAGAGTGGTTTCTCGCGTCACGACGTCTGTTCCAGCGATCTGCCGGGACCGTCGGAGTGGCACACGATGCCGGAGGACCGGGCCCCGGCGGTTGCGGTCTGGCCGCGCAGTACCGGGCACGTGATCAGCGACAATCACATTCATCATTTCGGGGTCTACGAGAAACATGCCAACGGCATCGCCTTCTTCGGCGTCGCCACGGCGGAGGTCACGGTCAGCCACAACCACATCCACCACGGCCCGCGCTTCGGCATCGGCCTGATGAGTGGACTGGGCCCGCTGGTGATCGAGTACAACGAGCTGCACGACCTCTGCCTGGAAACGTGCGATGCCGGCGGCATCACGGCCAATCGCTGGTACACCACCGAGCTGGACCCGCAGTTGGCGTCCGGCGCCATCATCCGCTACAACCGGGTCATGGACATCGTCGGTTGCGGCGCCTACGGCATCAAGGCGGAACCGGGCGGCATCGACTATTGCGACGGCCGGTTGTGGACGCACTACTACAGTTGGGGCATCTACTTCGACAA
This sequence comes from Lentisphaeria bacterium, assembly GCA_030754995.1. Lineage (GTDB taxonomy): Bacteria > Verrucomicrobiota > Lentisphaeria > JABSQK01 > CAJWLW01 > CAJWLW01. The sequence continues at coordinate 19,431 of JASLZG010000003.1, read as the reverse complement.
CGCGCCGATGGAGATTCAGGTGTACGGCAACATCGTTGCCCGCAACACGCTCGGCGGCATGATGATCAGTTGGTACTGCCGCAACACGGTCGTCGAGAACAACATCTTCGTCGACTCCTCGAAGTCACAGGTCTACCTGCTGCTCGGCGGCGAAATGAGCGGTCAGCGTTTCTGTCGCAATATCATCGCGTACAGCGCCGAGGACGCCAATTACATGCGGCTGAACGCGATCGGCAAGCTCGACCTGGCGCCGGTGTTCGACGAGCTGAACGCCAACCTGATCATGACCCCGGGCGGTGCCGCGACAACCTTTAGCGGGGTGCCCGGGGAGGCGATCGAGCGGTTGGGCGAGGGGTCTCGAATCGACGACCCGTCGATGGCCTGGTGGCATTCGCTGGGCTTCGACACCGCCACTGTTTATGCCGATCCGAAATTCGTCGACCCGGACAACGACGACTACACGCTGGCGCCTGACTCGCCCGCCTTTGATATCGGTTTCGAACCAATCGACACATCGCAGATCGGCATACGGCCGACCCGGTGATCCGGCAGTGGATGCCATTGCCCGGCACAACCATAACCAGGGCCTGGAGAATCCAATGAGAACACCTGCCGACGAGGAATTTTTTGAGCGTGAGCTCGCCACCTTCCTGCCCGACAGGATCTTCGACGCCCACTGCCACTTGTGGCGCGGGCAGTACATGGCGGCCTGGGGGGCGATGGAAGGCACCCCCGTCGACGTCGGCCACGACGAATACATGGATGCGGTCGGCGACCTGCACGGCGAGCGCACGGGCGGCGCGCTGTTTCTCTCGTATGCCGATCCGGGCGCCGAGGAGGCGCAGCGTGAGACCAATGCCTGGCACGCAGAACAGACGGCGCGTGGCGAAAAGTGCCGCGGCCTTTTCCTCGTCACCCCCAGGGACGATCCCGAATGGGTGCGCCAGGAGGTCAGGCGCTTCGGCATGCACGGTCTCAAGTGCTATCACTCCTTTGCCGATGTGACGCCGACGTGGGAGGCGGACATTCCGGACTTCCTGCCCGAGCCGCTGGTCGCCGTCGCCAATGAGGAGGGCTGGGCGATCACCATGCATATGGTGAAGTCCCGCGCCGTGGCTGATCCCGACAACATTCACTGGATCCGCAAATACTGCGAAACCTATCCGGATATGCGCCTGATCCTGGCCCATTCGGCGCGCGGTTTTCAACCGGTCCACAATCTCGAGGGACTGCCGCACCTCACCGGGCTCGACAACCTGTACTTCGACACCAGTGCCAACTGCGAGCCGATGGCGCACCAGGCCATCATCCGGATCATCGGCCACGACAAGTTGATGTACGGCTCGGACCTGCCGGTGTCCCACTTGCGCGGCCGGTCCCTCGCCGCGGCGGACACCTTCCTCTGGCTCTATGACGAATCCCCGGTGTGGGGCGAGAAACACCTGAAGATCGATCCGGTCCTGATCGGGCTCGAACACCTGCGCTCAGTCAAACACGCCTGCTGGTCTGAACGTCTCGACGACAACGCGGTCGAGGATATTTTCTGGAACAACGCAGCTCGGCTGTTCGGCCTGTAGGTGAACGTGGGGCCCGGGCAAGCTCCCGGTGAATCCACTGCCGGCCGATACCGAATCAGGGCCGGGCACGCACCTTGTCAACGGCGCCCGTGGCAGGCTTCCCGGCATTGCCGCCCGAGCTCGGCGAACTTGTAGCCGGTCTGCGTAAGGAACATGATATCGCCGCCGACACCGACAAAGCGGAAACCCTCCTCGATCGCCGCACGCAGGGATTCGGGGGTCGGCAGCACGACATGCACACCGGCGGCCTTGCCCGCGTTGCCACAGGCATCGAGCACAAGCTGCCGGGCCTCGATGATTTTCGGATGACTGGTCTGGCCGGTGACGCCATAGGAACCGCTCATGTCGTACGGGCCGATGTAGACGCCATCGACACCATCGACGGCGAGGATTGCGTCGATGTTCTCAACCGCCAGTGCCGACTCGATCATGACGATGACCACGATCCGGTCGTTGGCGGCGGCTGAATAGCCGTCGAAGTTGATGCCCCAGTCATTCGAGCGGCCGAACGAGTAGCCGCGCACGCCCTGTGGCGGATACTTTGCCGCCCGGACGGCGTGCGTCGCCTGTTCGGGCGTTTCGATCAGCGGTACGATGACGCCTTCCGTGCCGATATCGAGCGCCTGGCGGATCACCAGTGTATCACACTCGCGGACGCGCACCAGCATCGTACTGCGGCCCTGCACGGCGCGCGTCATGTTGGTGACTTGCTCGGTGGACGTATCCGAATGTTCGCAGTCTGCCGCCAGCCAGTCGAACCCGGCGTCGGCCAGAATCTCCGCGTTCACCGAGCTGCTCGCCATCAGCCATGAACCGAGAACAACCTCGCCGGCCTGTAATCGTTGGCGCAGGGATGGCCTGTCGTCTTTTAACATGAGCACCTGTCCTGTGAATGTGGGAACTGGGTCGAACGGCCCTAACATAGAGCCAAGGATCAAGAATTCCCCCACGGCAATTCCGTTGACTCAATAAAATTTCCCGCCGTTCCAGGTACCCGGCCCCCCGAACACCGGCGCAGCGGTGAATTTCCGGATTTTTTTTTACCGTTCAGCGGCTCGCGGAATTTGATCATCAGCCGGCGCTTCGGGCACTCACCGCTGGCTCGTCCTCATGAATGCCAGCCACCCGGGATGACGTCCTTCTCGGCGGCCAGCAGTTCTTCGATCATCGCCTGGCTGTCTGCCAGGCTCTGGCAGAGCGGGTCGGTGGCGAAGGCGCGGTAGAGCAGGTCGCGGTCGACCTCGGCGGCGGCGCGGGCGGTGAGTTCGTGACTGTCGAGAACCTGCCGCCACAGGCCGCGCAGCCCGACAGGTGCGTCGCCGACATGGCGCGGCGTGATCTTGTCCATCGACAGGTCACAAAGAATCTCCATACAGGCATCGTTCATGTTCGGCACCGCGTCGCCGACCGGCAGGATGAGGTGGAACGGTTTGTCGAGCCCGCCCCACATCGCTTCGATGACGTCGGTGGCGTGGTCCGCCTTGGTGTTGGCGATGAACTCGTCGAGACTGCGTGTGCCGTAGTTGTAACCGTCGACCTCGTTCCACATGTCCCAATGCCATTCGTATCGCGGGACGTGATCCCAGATCGCGATCGGCGGGATCGGGTCGTCGACGACCGTGTTGCCCTGCCAGTAGCGGACGTACTCCTTGGTGTGCCCTGTGCAGGCCGGCAGATAGCCGAGCGCTTTGTAGAGCTCGTAGGTGATGGCGTCGTTGTTCAGGGCCTTGGCCCCGGTGTCGCCGCCGTCCGTTTCGGTGGCCGCCTGTTGGCGCAGGCTTTCGGCAATCCTGGGCTGCAGGTCTTCGCCCTGGTATTCCGCCTTGAGCAGGAACGTGAAATGATTCGGGCCGGTGATGCGCATATCGAAATCACGATCCTGTTCCGGCGTCAGCTCGGCAGTTTCCGACTCGGTGATGCCGGCGCGGCCGGCGTAAGCCCGCTTGACGTGCGGCATGTGCAGGCCGTCGCACATGGCGAAGCTCTTCAGGTTCGGCGCGTACAGCTGCAGCCCGATGGCGTGGGTCGCTGCCGGGTTGATGTAGTTGATCACCCAGGCATCCGGGCACAACTCCTCGATGTCCTTGCAGCATGCCAGGATATTCGGGAACTCGCGCAGTGTGCGCATGATGCCGCCGGGCCCGATGGTGTCGCCACTGCACATGCGGATGCCGAATTTTGCCGCAATTTCACAGTCGAGCGCCCGATGCTTGACGGATTTGTACGCGAAAGAGAGGACCACGAAATCAGCGCCGGCCAGGAGTTCGCAACGATCCCCGGATGAGTCCAGCTTGAGCGACACGCCGGCATGGTCGATGGCCTTGCGGGCCAGCTCCGTCATGCGCGCCAGGTGCGTCGGTTCGGTGTCGACCAGGGCCAGCGTGCCGGTATTCAAATGTTCACTGGTGACCATCTGCCAGATGGCCTGCCGGCCGAAAAACAAGCTGCCGGCGCCGATAATGACGACCTTGGGCCCTGCCATTTTGCTTACCCCTGCGTGATGTTGGTTGTGTGCGGTTGACCCGGTAAAGCCGATAATGAATATCTCTCGGCCGACAACCAATACAAACATCAGAACTGCGTTTGACGGACAGCGTTTTGCAGTCAATGTGTTGAGGCTGCGAACAGGAAGGAGAAGAGCCCTTGACCACGGGCGGCGGTGCCGAACCTAAACCTGGTGTACGGATGGACATCTACGAATTTCTCGAACGGCACGCCATCCCTTATCAGCGGTGTGATCATCCGGAGGTATACACCTGCGAAGAAGTCGTGCAGCATGTACCGGCGGATTTTCCCGGTGCCCACACGAAGAACCTGTTCCTGCGCGATGCCAAGGGCAAGCGTCATTTCCTGGTGACCGTTGGTGCCGAGCACAGCATCGATCTCAAGGCGTTGTCGCAGACGATCGGGACGAGCCGGCTCAGCTTTGCATCGTCCGGGCGGCTCGAGAAGCATCTTGGCATCGCCGCGGGCGCGGTGAGCCTGCTGGCGGTGCTCAACGACACCAAGGGTGCCGTCGAGATTTTCGTTGACCAGGCCCTGTGGGAAGCCGAAAGCCTGCGCTGCCATCCGCTGGTGAACACCAGCACGCTGAGTATTGCCACGGGCGATATCGAACGGTTCTTGAGCGCTACCGGGCATCCTCTCAAAGTCGTGCGCGTACCCTGAAAGAAGACGGACCCCTGGGTGGGTTCATTCTGCGCCCCGCCTCAACACCGGCTCCAGCCATTCCGGCTTGATCCGGTAGAGCCCGCGCTGTTCGCTCGAGACGATCAGGTCGTTGCCGTCGAAGCAGATCGCCTCACACTGGCCCATGGCGATGGCGCATCGCGACGCCTTGCCCTTCAGGAAGTTGTCAGTGCGGCCACGGATCGCGAAGACCCAGACGGCATTGTAGGTGAGAACGGCCAGGCGCTTGCCGTCGGCCGAAACGTCCGCCGCCGTGACCATGCCGCCAATGTCGAAGTCGCCGAGCAGGGTCAGGACGTTTTCCCGTTTTTCGTCGATGTCGTCGAATCGGTAGAGCCGCGTGCGGGTATTGGTGCGGTGCTTGGTCAGCAGGTGGTATTTGCCGCGCCACGCGAACACCGCTTCGCAGTCGAAGTTGTTCAACACCGTCGTGAACTCGGTCTGATCCGGATAGCGGAAGCGGATCTTCCTGATGACCGGCGTGGCCCTGGTCAGGCGCGGGTTGGGTTCCTTGATGACGTATAACGCCAAGTCGCGGCGTGGGATCTTGTGGTTGCCGAAGGCACCGATGACCAGGTTGCCGTCGTCGTCGATCGCGATGTCTTCCCAGTCGACGTTGCGGGCGTCGATAATTTTGATGCCCTTGTAGGGGCCCGCGTCGTTTCTTGGCCGCACGGCTTTGCCGTCCATCGTGATGGCAAAGATCCGGGCGCTGTCACCCGAATCGTTGAGCGTCCACATGACCCCTGGAAAGCGGCAGCTCATTGCCAGCCCGGATGATTCGTTGATCGCTTCCGGCACAATCATGGCGTAGGGCGTGTCGGCCGCGATGAGTGCGGTGCCGGCGAACATGGCAATCGTCAAGCTGTTCCTGATGACCCTGTCCACCCGTGCCCGCCGGCCGCCGCCTTTCCGGCGTTTCGTGGGTGCCGGCTTTCTCGTGGGCTGTCGCATTGGAGTTATGGTGTCAGTACGGCTTTGACGATTTCGCGGCTATGCATGGTTTCAAACGCGGCATGCCAGTCGCTCAACGCCCAGGTGCCGCCGATCGCCGGGGTGACGTCGAGCTGGCCGTTGGACATCATCATGATGATCTGTTCCCAGACCGGCCAGTTGTGGCTGAAACTGCCCTGCAGCGTGACGTTTTTCTGAACCAGCGGATCGAGGCTGAAATTGAGCGGTTGCGGCCCCCACCCGACCTTGCTGATCCAACCGGCGGGACGGACGACGTCGACAGCAAGTTTCAATGCGGCGGACGCACCGGCGGCATCGACGACGCCGTCACACCCGAGGCCGTCCCGCTCCCGGGCCCACTCCTCGACACCGTCGACCAGCGCCGTGCAGCCGTAGGCTTCGGCGATGGCCAGCCGTGCCGCATCCGACGGCAGTCCTGCGACCGCCACCTCGGCGCCGGCGTGTTTCGCCATGACCGCGGAGAAGATGCCGATCGGTCCGGGGCCGACGACCAGGACCCGGTGTCCCGGCTTGACCCGGCCGTTGTTGATGACGGCGTTGTAGGCGACACAGCACGGCTCGGTGAGGGCGGCATGCTCGAACGGCACATTTTCCGGCAGGTGATGGAGAATGCGTCTGGGCACTGGCACGTAACGGCGCATCGCGCCATCGACCAGGGCGCCGTATCCTTGCCGTGACGGGTCGAGGTTGTAAAGCCCGCGCCGAGTGAGCGGGCTGTCCGGGTCGATGGTGGCCGACGTTTCACTGACGACACGATCACCCTCTGCCCAGCCCGTCACGTCGGTGCCGACCTGGCGAATGATGCCGCAGAACTCATGGCCGAGGACGACTGGATAGTTCATCGTCCAGCTGATACCCCCCTGCCACATGTGCAGGTCACTGCCGCACACTCCGATAGCCTCGACTTCGAGCAGGACTTCGTCGTCGGCGATCGTGGGTTCTGGAATCTCGCGCAGCTCGACGCTCTCCGGCTCGGCCGCATAATTTACGACTGCAGTGTCTGGCATGTTATCCCCTCGGCCGGTAATTGCTCTTGACCTCATCGACGTAGCGCGTGAGCTCACCGAGGGGATCGTCGCCGTCGGTCAGCGGATGGCCGATGACAAAGTATTCGGCGCCCATCCTTGCCGCGCACACGGCGTCCTCGACACCGAAAGTCGCAATGCCGACGGGCCCCGGGACGGTCTCCAATACACCGGGCAGCCAGGGCGTGGTGTCGCGCGAGTCGTCGGCGCGCCGTTCGTCGGCACTGTAGTGCAGGTAGATGAAGTCGGCGCCCCAGTCGTGGCATTGCCGGGCCCGGCCGGGCTGATCCTTGGCGCCGATGGTATCGACGACGACGCCGATGTCCAGTTCCTTGCCTTCATCGATTGCCGAGCGCACGGTGGCATCGGAGGCGTTGGCGCAGACGGTCATCAGGTGCCCGCCCTGGTCCTTGGTGCGCTGGACGTTCTTGAAACCGGAATCCATGGTTTTGTAGTCGGCGATAACCGGCTTGTCGGGAAAGGCCCGGACCATCGCGCCGATCGGCGCGAGCCCTTGGCAGGTGATCAGCGGGGTGCCGATTTCGAGCCAGTCGAAGCCGGCCTCGACGGCGATCGCCGCCATCTCCAGCGCCTCTTCCGTCGTCGGGTAGTCGAGGGCAATCTGGGTGATTGGATAGGTGTAAGCCATTCATCGTCTCCTTAATTGGTGGGGTGAGAGGCAGGGGGGAAGGTAATCGTGATCGATGCCAGGTCAACGATTGTCCGATGGCAGTTCACCGCCGCGTGAATCTTTTCGTTCCTTTCGTCCTGGTCGGTCTTGTGGCTTTGGCAGCTCGGGGGTGAACAGATAATCCGGTTCGATTTCCTGGCGCTTTTGAATCGCCATGATCTCCGTCCAGGCCGCGACCAGCCCCTTGGGGCACGGTTGCAGGTCGTGCTTGATCCGGGCATGGAGTTTTCCGAGCTTGTAGCACGGCACGGCGGCGTACATGTGATGCTCGGTATGATAATTCATATGCCAGTACAGGAAACGAATGAACGGGCTGAGAATAACCGTGCGGCAGCAGAGACGGAAATCATTGACATTGTCCCGCAGCCCGATGTGCTGGGAATTGTTACAGAAGAAATAAAGCCAGTTGCCGTAGCAGTGTGCCAGCGTTGTCAGCACTGGCAGCATCCACCATTGGCGCCAGATCGAAACACCGACAATAACCAGATGCGTGAGGAGATTGATCCGGGCCCAGTTTCGCATCTTCGCGAGCGTCCGGGGTGACGACTCCGGAAATATTGTGTGCTCCCATTCGCCCACCAGCTTGCCGCGGCAGTGCCGGATATTTATCGGCCACCTGGTTATCAATTGCATGAGATCGAGGAATCCGGTTGTGAGAAAATCTTTCACCGAGGTTTTCATCGGCAGCACTACTTCCAGGTCAGCCGGCGGGTGCAGGGTGTACTTGTGATGTTCCTGGTGGCTGGCCCAGAAATGGACATGATTGTGGCCGGTGAGAAGACTGAAAGTCCGCAGGAAGAGCGCGTTGAGGAACTTCGTTCTGAATACCGAGCTGTGCACGAGCTCGTGGAACCCGTTGTCGAGGAACTTGAAACAGGTGCCGTGAATGAAAATTGCCAGCAGCAGGACGGGCAGCGGCCAGTGGCCGGCGGCGTACCAGGCGGTCGCCCCGGTCAGCACGACCAGGCCGAGATGTCCCAGGGCCTGACACAGGCCCCAGAAATCACTGCGCTGATTCAAGTTCTTCAGCGTTGCCGAATCAAGCGGCGTCCGATACCAGTCGATGATGTCCATGGGAGATTGGATTGCTGGGTTGCCGGGATAATGAGAGAAGAAGAAAAATCGTCGGGCCGGGCGAAAATTCAAGCGCTGCATGCCACCGCACTGACGAGAGTTTCCACCTGCACCGGCCGGTTGCAAACAGCCGGCAGGATGCCGGTGCCCCCGTGGTTTCGCATCCCGCATTTGCGATACGACCGTGACAGGGTAGGGTACTTTGTGCCGTAACCAAACAGTTTCCGTGGAGTCAGACAAGTGAGCGAAATCAATAATGTCTGTGTTGTCGGTGCCGGTACGCTTGGGGCGCGCATTGCGCTGCAGTCGGCGATATTCGGTTTCGACGTGACGATGGTCGATTGCTCGCAGGAGGCCCTGGACGAGGCCGCCGCGGAGCAGGCGTCGGCGGGGCTCGACGATCACATTGCGAGCGATCCGGCGATCGCCGGCGACCGCGAGCAGATTCTCTCCCGCATCAACTTGTCGACCGCTCTCGAGGCCGCCGCTGCCGGCGCCGACATCGTGATCGAGGCGGTGACCGAGGAGGTTGCGGTCAAGCGCCAGGTATTTGCTGCACTCGACGCCGCGGCGCCGGCTCACGCGATCCTTGCAACCAACAGTTCATCGATCCCCGTCTCGATGATCGAGGGTGCCGTGCAACGCCCGGATCGCGTGCTCAACTTTCATTTCGTGCAGGGGCGCTGGCGTCTGATGTTCGTCGAGCTCATGCGCGGTTCGGCGACGTCGGACACCACGATCGGGATGATGCACGATTTCGCGGAATCGATCCACGCGATCCCGTTCCTCCTGCGGAAGGAGCACATGGGCTTCATCTTCAACCGCATCTGGCGGGTGATCAAGAAGGAGGTCCTGCGCATGCTCGACGAGGGCGTCACTACTGCCGCCGATATCGACCGCACCTGGATGCTGAAGCATCAGACGGCCCTGGGACCCTGTGCGATCATGGACACGGTCGGCCTTGATGTCGTGCGGGACATCGAGAATGTCTATGCCGACGCATCCGGTGACCCGACCGACCGGCCGCCGCAACTGGTGCATGACATGATCGCCCGCGGCGAGCTCGGGGTCAAATCGGGCAAAGGCTTTTACACCTATCCGAATCCCGCTTTCGAGCAGCCCGGGTTCCTGGATGGGAGCAACAGGTAAATCACGGGCACAGGGGCTCGGGGCACGGCCGGCCGCAAAGGCATGGGCGCCTTTAGGGCAACGTGTTGCTACTCATCATTCGGTGCTGCGTTGACAATCAGGTGTTTCCAAATAGCCCCGATCAAACCGGCAAATGTGCCGATTGCCAAGAAGGCGCCACAGAAGAGTTTGGCGGACTCCTCCAGGATTACCGAGACCACCGTTGGTGGTTCATTGGTTGAATCAATCAAGGTATGTATCGCGTAAAACGCAAAGCCAACCACAAACATTTCAAGAACCTTTGGCGACCGCATCAAGGCAGGCAGCATCACGCCTAACATGAGCAGCGCAAAGAGGCCGTATAGAATCACGATGATGTCATTCCAGCTCCTGAACATTCCTGAACTTTCTGTCGTCTCAAGCAGCCGCCCGGCGCGCTCGTGGAATCGCAACAGTTCATCCAGGGACAGAAATGCAAAGCCGGCTGCCAATATCAGCCACACCCATTTGTGCGGGTCTTTTGCGCGGGTGAGCGTAACCATGGTTGCCAGGGAAAAGGCACTTGCAGCCGTAAGGAAAAGGGCTGACAACGCGGTTATCGCACCATGCTCGTAAATAAAGTGATAGTCTCGTGTCCCGTCTTGGGGAATAATCACCATCGCAACCATGATATACGCCAGCGTGCAACCAATTGCCGCGACGACAATGAACCTCAAGCGCGGCAGATGCGTGGCCCTTCGTTCCACGGCCGCCTCACGTAACCTTTTGCAGTAACTGTCAAACATGTCTCGTCGACTGCTGTTGTGTTTCCGCTGAGAAAAGACCCATAGCGCCGGGGGCGCCGGGTCGGCTTGGTTGTCGCCGCGCCCGTAATGTAGTTTGGGTTTCAGCTGGCACACGGCGCATTGTTCGGCGGATTCGGTCTTGCCCCGCGATTCGCCGTCGCCGTCTAATTCAATGTGACGTACGTCCCCTGCACGCATGTTACGCCGGCGGCAGCCTGGCCGTAGTAACACACAAACAGGGTGCTGGATTCGTACTCGATGGTTGTCGGATAGCCAAGATCCGTATTGGGCAGGTCGTCCCGTATCACGATTTCGCTGTCCGTCGGCCATGTCCTGCCGCCATCCTCGGACAGGCACATCCGGATACCGAACGGCTCCTCCCGCCTGCCGTAGGTGCAGAGCAGGCGGCCGTCGTTCAGGACCAGCAGGTGTCCGGGGCATCCTCGCAGGCCGGTGGGCTCGGGTTGGCTCCAGGTAAGGCCGCCGTCGGTGGACCGGCATCCGTACATGTACGGCCCCAGGCAACGCAGCACGCAGTACAATTCGCCGGGGCTGACCTCGGCAAGGTCCGGTTCGCTGAACTGGCGGTCCGGGTCATCGTAGATGACGATCGGCGCATCCCAGTGTGCCCCGCCGTCGCTCGACACAAACAGGTAGGTGTACCGGTTGACTGGCGGGTGGTGTTCGGTAACTGCGTAGGCAATGCGGCCATCGGCAAGTTCGACAACCCCGGTGCGCGAGTAGCCGTCGACGAAATTCGCCGTGTCGAGCTTCACGGTCCGCTCAAAGGTGAGTGCATTGTCGGAACTCAGGTGCACGTAGACCCCGTGATAGCCGCGCGCCCAGGTGAAGAGTGAGCGTGACCAGTCCGCATCCGTAAAGTCGTCTGTCCACGATGTCGGCCAGCGTTTTTCGGGCAGGTACAAAAAGATTCTCTCGCCCGCAGCGCGGCGTTTCCTGGCCGTCTCGAGCGGGTACCAGGCGAAGCGGAACTGGCTGAGCACAACGGTGCCGTCGGCGAGGGTCGCAATGCCGGGGCACTCCGTGCCGTACCAATCGAACCCGGGTGCGAATGTCGGATCATCCCAGGTGGCACCCTTGTCGGTGCTCCGGCACAACAGCGTTCGATAGAGGGGGTCGTCGGGCGGATGCATCAGCTTCCCCTCCCGGCGGCGGGAATGATTGAACGCCGCGACCCATTCGCCGTTGTCCAGCATCGTGATTGACGGATGCGAGATGTAGGCGAACCGGTCCTTGTGGACGATGACTGTTTGGCCGACCGTGGTGCTACTCATGTCACTCACTTGCCCGGGAGCCTTCTCCTCCCATTAGTCTGCCATGATTAGTCCGCAAATCTTTTCCCGCAATTACTCGCCCAGCGTCATCAAGGCATGGTTCCAGATATTGTGCCCCCAGTTGAGCAGCGGCTGGAAGCTGTAGACCAGGTGTGAATCTTTGCCGGTCTTGTCGAGCCGGACCAGCATGAGCCGCAATTGATGTCCGGCGGCAGGCTGACTCCGCGAATACTCGGGCAGTTGCGAAAACGGCACCGCAACCTCTATGGTGTAGCCCGTATCGGTATCTCCGGGTTGGTTCAGCGTGCCGTTGCAAACGACGCCGCGTTGCAGGCCTTCGATGTTTTCGACGCTGCGATTGATCGATGCCCATTCGCTCAGGCTCTTCGAGTGCAGGCTGTCGAAGACTGAATCGGATGGACTGATCACCAGCTCCCAGTAGCTGCCGGTGCGGAGCTGGGGCAGGATGAACATCTCGACGCAATCGTCGGAATAAACCGGTGCGTCGCGTTTCATCTCCGGTGCGACCAGGTCGGTGTCGGTGCAGTCGAACGCGAAATAGAGAAAGCTGTCGTCCCACAGGATGCGCCATTCGGTCGCCGGCCCGCCCGCGCTCCGTTCGCTGATCGGATAGCTGTCCCTGAACACGACCGCCGATTGCCATGCGGCATCATCCAGTTTGCCGTCGATGGTTACCGGCCCGGTTGCTTTCGGCACCGTGAACGGTGCCGGTGCGGGAAAGTCGAGGTTCTCCTCGACAAAGACGATCCGTTCACCGATGAACCCGCGGGCACTGGTCCGATCGAGTTTCGGCCGCCCGTCCGGTTCCTTGGCCAACACCCGCACCCCCTCGCGCTCCCACGCGGTCCTTGAGATAAAGGTGTTGGCGTATTCGTGAATGGGTTTGCCGCGGGACGCTGCGACCGCTGCCTCGACACGCGCCACCAGGAGCGAGTCATCCGGTTGCTCGACATCGATGATCCGGTCGAGGGCGGTCGTGACGCGCTGTGTCGTGTCGTCCGGCCAGGCGATGTGCAGATCGACATCGGCCGCGTGGTCGCCGAACCCGAAATGCAGGACCAGGTCGTTGGCACTGCCCTGGGCGCCGCCGGATTCGACTTGCCGCGTCATGGTGCCGATACCCGGCACCTCGATCCTGACCTGCGCCCCGATGGCAGCGCGGTTGACCGTTTTCCCGTTGCCGGCCAGGCGCACGCTTAGCCAGTGGTTGTCGTTGCCCTTGTTCTGGAAAACCTTGCCGTCGGTCACCAGGTCGACATCGCCGTCGTTGTCGTAATCGCCGCTGCCTGCCTGGTTGTTGCTGACCACCACGTCGAGCCCGGCCGCCGCGGTGATGCTGGTGAAGGTCCAGCCGCCGTCATTGCGGAAGAGCTGGGATTTGTTGCCTTCGTAAACCGCGGTGATGTACAAATCGAGATCACCGTCGTTGTCGAAGTCCGCCGCCGTCGCACAGCCGTAGGATTCCTGCCAGTCCGGCCCGTCGAAGGCCTTCTTTTTCTCGAACTGCCAGTTTCCTGCCGGCCCGAGGTTCCTATAGAGGGTGGCGTCGTCCTGTCGCCGGCCGTCGTGGTGGTTCAGGTTGGCATGGAACAGGTCGAAATGTCCGTCATTGTCGAAGTCACCCCACACCGAGCTGATCGTGTGGCCGACGCCGTGGACACCTGCGGCGGCGCCGACGTCGGTCAGCTTGCCGTTGCCGTCGTTCTGGAACAGTGCGTTCGGCTGGAACCAGTAGCGCGAGGCCATCACGTCCATGTCGTTGTCCTCGTCGTAGTCGCAGGCCGTGACGGTGCGCGTGTAAAAGTTGCCGCCGATCGGTTGCACCGTGAATGAGGCGGCACGGTCATTCATCATGATCGAGTCCGTTTCGTTGCTGTTGGCGCCGCCGCCGATGAAGAGGTCGACGAACCCGTCGCCGTTCAGGTCGGCCCAGCAGTAGCAGGCGGGACTGACCTGCGGCAGCTTGGGAATCGGGATCTCCTCGAACTCGCCGCTGCCGGCCAGGTTGCGATGCATTTGGGCGACTTTCAGATGATTGCGCCAGCCGAAGCGGTCGAGGTAGCCGTCGTTGTCGACATCCGCAAAAATACCGGGGCCGGCTTCGTAGGAGTTCGGCCCGACCTGTATTTTCAACGGCAGCGGGGTGATCTGCCTGCCGCCATCATTACGCCACAGCAAGCCATCGCACAGATCGACGAAACCGTCATTGTCGTAGTCGACCCAGGCAATCGTGTGCCGCGAACTGAATCCAATGCCATCGGCATGCTGAAAGTTGATTTCGAGTGCCTTGCTCTTGTCGACGAACAGGCAGCCGTCCGGCGGTTTCGGTTCGGGCGGCAGGACGACTGGCAGGGTGAACGACTCGTCGCACCGGAGGTTCGCGGCAGGGATGATCTGTTTCTCGATCCCCGGCCCGCGCCACCACAGTTGCGTCGAGGCGTTGCCGCTTTTCTCGTAATAGTCCATGCGTACCGGGTAGCTGCCGGCGGTCAATTCAACGACTGCCTGGTGCTCGGTGGCGCTTTGATCGATCCACTCGTCGATGATCATGGTCGCGCCGTCACCGGCGGTGTCGAGCCACAAACGCACCCCGTCATCGGTCACTGTGTAGAAGGTGTAGGTGCCGTCCGCCGGGGCCTGTACATGCCCGGACCAGCTGATGCTGAACGGCTTGGTCGGGGTCGGTTCGTTGCCGTCCCAGTTGAAGTCGATGACGGGATCGACCCGGGCCATGTGCTCCGTGTCCAGCGCCAGGCCGGTGTAGTACCGCCCGAACAGCCCCGGTTGCTGATCGGCGCGCAGGCCCGCCCCAAGCACGATCAACACGCAGATCAGAATTTTCTTGGTTCTCTCCATCAGCCTGCCTTGGTTGGTCCTGGCAATTTTTTCCTTTTCATTCACCTGGCCGACACGATAAAGGTCTTAACCTCGAACGGCCCCAGCGTTATCCTGTAGCCGCCTTTCGCGAAGCGTTTGATCGGCTTCCCGGCTTCCTCGATCATGTTGCACTCGCGCACCCGCAAGCCGCGGGTCTCGGCAAAGGTCAGCGTGGCGGTCGTCTTGCGGTCGTTGATATTGAGCAGCCGCAGCACACAGCCGTTTTGCTTTTCATCGAACGGCTGTTTCACGCTGACCAGCTGGACGCCGCTTCCCTTGACCGCCAGCAGCGGCGTCGGCGGCATTGTCCCGGCCGGCGCCAGGGTCGTTGGCAACAGCTGGTTCCGGGCATCGGCCTGCAGGGCCAGGTCCGGCATCCTGCCGAAGTGCGGGACGATCGAAAACTCGAAAAAGTGCCAGCCGTGGTCTTTCGTACCAGTGGTCGGCATCGGATAGTTGATGCAGTAATGGTTCAGGCAATAGCCGAATGCCGGCGAACGCAGCACCGAATAAAACATCGTCCCGTTCTCGATCCGCGCCGACGGCGTGCCGTAGTTGATCACTGCGAAGCCGGGTTTGCCCTTGCGTGGCTTGTTGGCAACGAAGTTCACTGCGGGCCAGTCACCGTTCGGGCTCCAAAGATGCGTCTCCTTCATTTCATAGCGCTTGCGTTCCAGCCAGCCGCCGGGGATCGAGTAGGTCCCGGTGTTCGACGTTGAGGCGGTCGGGAAGGCCACGCGGATGCGCCGGTTCGATGTTTTCCAGAACAGTTCGACCGAGACATCGACCCGCCGCGCATCGCGCAACAGGCGAAAGGTGACATACCACTCGATCCACAGGATCTCGGGGTCGCCTTCACTGGCGAACACCTTCGACGGCATCCAGTGCCCGCCGTAGTATGCCTCCTGGTACCCGTCGAACTGCAGGGCGCCCAGGAACTTGGTGTACTGTGCCATGCCTTCCCGCCACTCGGGAATTTTCCGTGTGCCCCACGGGTTCCCGTTGTCTTCCTCGACAAACAGTTCGCCGATCTTGATCGCCCCGGCCTTCATCGAGGCGCCCGAGGCACGGTCAATGATCGCCTCGACGCCGTTCTTTCCGAGCGTGACGGTGACGTGCCGGTTGCTCAACTCCGATCCAGGGATCGGGGTGGGGCCGGCCGTCTTCTCGATGCTGAACTCCGACCATTGCAGCGGCTCCACTTTTGCGAACTCCGCAAACATGGAACAGCTGTCGGGACGGTTTCTTGTAGTTGGGCCGACGGCGGGGCTGGATCGGTAAGTGATCGTCGGCAGGGCGGGGGAGTCGGCGTGAAACGCCGGAATGACCGGGTGCCGTTTGCCGGCTTGATCGACCAGCACATAGTGTTCGTCGCGGCGCCAATCGAAATCCGGCAGCTCCGCCCGGCAGGCGTTTTTTTGCGGGGAGAGCCCGAAGACGTTGAGCTTCTTGTTCAGGTTCCGGCGCCATTGCTCGGATGAGGCGTTGCCTTTGGTCGTGCGCCGCAGCGTCTTGACCGCGAGCTTGCGGGTGTTTCGCTGGTGCGCGTACAGCCGGAGCATCAGTTCGCGCGCGGCTATATCCATGCTCGTGCCGGTGACCGAATCGTGGAAGAAGAACAGCGGCAGCTCGAGGAAGTGTTGCCGCCATTCTCTGGGGCGCAGGTCGAGCCCGTTGGTCAGCGCGAGCGCCGTCTCCCAGCCAAAGAAATTGGCCTCGCAGCGGCGTGCTTCCGTCTTGGTCCGGATGCGCGTGACATGGCAGCCGTTCAGGACCGGGTTGTTGTCGACTCCGGGCGACAACAACCCGCTGGGCCGTTTCGGGGTAACGACCGCGGCGTTCATGACCGGGTTGTTGTCGACCCGGGGCGACACGGCTGCAGCGCCGTGCTTTTTTCGGTCGGCCTTGTAGACGGCGGCAAAGGTCATGCGGCTCGTACCCCACTGGTAGCTGACGCTGGGGTCTTTCTTCTGCCATTTTGCGAAGTTCGCATTCATCCCGTCGTGCGGCAGCATTTCTTCGGAGCAGATGCTGTAGACGCCTGCGGGGCCGTCGACCGCCTCCGGGTCAACCGGCTCGAGCTCGGGATAGAAGTTCTGCGGCAGATCGATGCCGGCACCTTTGCAGACTTTGCAGGACTCCCGGTTGTAGCCGTCGCAGCTGCGGCACGGCTCGTGGTAGCAGTGGTCGAAGAAGTAGGCTTGCCCGTCACCCCAGACCTCGCACCAGATCTCGCTGCCGTCGATGCCGCGCCAGATTTTTCCGCCCGCCGGGCGGTACGACAGCCCGAGCACGACGTCGAAACCACAACCGCCGATGACCTGCGGGAACTGCGCCGAAGACCCGAAACCGTCCGCATGGTAAGCGGACAATGGCGGCATCTCGAGTACGTCCTTGCAGTAGCGCACGCCCGACGCCATGTTGCGAATCATCGTCTCGAGGCTGCACAGGTTGACGTCGATAATCGCCTCGCCGGAGCCGTGCATTTCCCAGAGGCCCTGGCGATACAGCGCTTTGACGCGCTTGAGATCGGCCGGATGCCGCTCGAGGTATTTGCGCATCGTCATCGCCTGCTCGACCTGGTAGGCGCCGCGGCCGGTCTCGGCCAGCTCGATGTTGCGCGCGATCACCAGCTCCTCGAGCTCGCTGTAGCTCAGCCAGCGCTTGCCCTCGTAATCACAGGGCATCTCCCAGGTGCGCCGCCAAAGCAGGTCGAAGTGGTTGGTATGCGTGGCGTAGATTTTTTTCATGGCAGAACCGAGGGTTGCGGTCGTAATAAGCTGCTGATTTTGATTGACCGGGCACGGCCCCCGGCGGGTTGCACTTCAGCCTGTCCGGCCGCCGTTTTACCCGACAGTTTTCAACGTAATCGTTCATCCCGTCGCTTCAAGTTTGCGCCGTTCTTCTCGCCGTTGTCTCATGCTGCAGCCTGCGGCCCGGCAACCGCCCCGGCGACTGGTCAGTTCGGCGTGGAGGCTGTAGGCTATCCTGACTATGAGCGTTGCCTCGCCAATTGTTGTCCGCTTCAACGGCGGCGGCGGATGAAGGAAGCCCGATTTGGAGCCGTGACGTAAAGAACCGGAGCCTCGTGCAGCCCCACAGATTGTCCCATGAAACCAGAAACTTCGCCGAGCGCTACGGACCGGCCGATTGATCCGGACTTGATTCCGGACAACCCGTACCTGTTGCTTACGCCCGGACCGCTGAGCACGTCGAAGTCCGTTCGCGCCACGATGCTCCGGGACTGGTGCACCTGGGACGACGACTACAACCATGGCGTCGTGCAGGATGTTCGGGAGCGTCTCGTCAGCCTCGCCACCTCGCTACCGGGTTACACGTCGGTGCTGGTGCAGGGCAGCGGGACATTCGGCGTCGAGGCGACGGTCGGCAGCGTTGTGCCGGAAGACGGGAAACTTCTCGTCCTGGCCAACGGCGGCTATGGCGACCGCATCGTGCAGATCGCCGAGCGGCTGCGGATTGCCAACGGCGTCCTCGACAGCGGCGAGATCGCCCCGCCGGACTGCGCCGCGCTCGAGGCGACGCTGACTGCCGATCCGGCGGTCACCCATGTCGCCGTAGTCCACTGCGAGACGACGACGGGGATCCTCAATCCGCTTGCCGACATCGCGGCGGTCGTCAAAGGCTGCGGCAGGACGTTCATCGTCGATGCCATGAGCAGCTTCGGCGGCATCCCGATGGACGTTGAGGCGCTCGGCATTGATTTCCTGGTCAGCAGCGCCAACAAGTGCATTGAAGGGGTGCCTGGGTTCTGCTTCGTCATCGCCAGGGAGGAATCGCTGGAGCGCAGCCGCGGTCGCGCCCGCTCGCTGAGCCTCGACCTCCACGAGCAGTGGCGGACGATGGAGGAGGGGCACGGCAAATGGCGCTACACGTCGCCGACGCACGTTGTCCGGGCCTTCCAGCAGGCGCTGCGCGAGCTCGACGCGGAGGGCGGCGTCGCGGCGCGGCACAACCGCTACGCCGAGAACCAGCGTGTGCTGGTGAAAGGCATGGAGAGCCTGGGGTTCCGCTGCCTGCTGCCGCCGCAGCATCAGTCGCCGATCATCACGGCGTTCTTCGAACCCGACGACGACGCCTACGGCTTTGCACGTTTCTACGAAGAGATCAAACGGCAGGGATTCGTCATCTATCCCGGAAAAGTGAGTGTCGCCGACACCTTCCGCATCGGCACCATCGGCCAGGTGTTCCCGGACGACGTGCAGCGCCTGTTGCGCGCAATCGGGGCGGCGTGCTACTGGCACCCTGAGCATGATGACATGGTTTCAGGCGCCAGCGATTGACCGGCCTGCCGGTTTGGGCAGGAGGAAATTCCTGCTCTTAATCCGAATATCCCAACCGCTTGGCAGTTGCGATCAATGCCGATGAAGAAGCCCGGAGACGGATCTTTCACTTGCCGGGTCGCGGCCTGGAGTCCGGCTCCGGCGCTTGATGTTTGCGGGTCTGCCAGCAGATTAACCGCAACTGGTTCTACTTTGCCGGAATGGAGAATCGGAGTCGTGCGGTCCCGGACTGCCCAGGCCAAAATCCCATGCTCCAACACTCCAACGCCCTGTACCTGATCACCAACCTCCCGCGGGAAGCTTTATGTCCGACTCATTCAACTTTGCCTTCATCACCGACTCCCAGATTGGTTGTAACAGTCCATTCGGCCTGAACGCCCGTGTCAGCGATCGCTCGCGCCTGGAAAGTGCGATCGGCTATATCAACGACGACGGGAACGGGATCGATTTTGCCATCTTCGGCGGTGACCTGATCAATCGCTTCGACTCGGCC
>JASLZG010000039.1:17818-23175 GCA_030754995.1 Lentisphaeria bacterium | reverse complement strand
GAGGAAAGTGTCATTGACTTTGTTCGCCCGCTCGTCAACATTTCCGAGCATGCCAGCGTTAACCTGGCACTGACGCAGTCCCGCAGCACTCGCAGCCCCATCCTGGTGGTGACCGACAACGACAACCGCCAGCGCGGCATCGTGACGCCCATGGACGTCACCTACCCGCTCGTCGGCAAACTGAAAACCTGAATACCCCGACGTTTGCCGCGGATCCGGATGGATGACCAAGGCGGTGGCAAATGCCCGGCCTGATTCGGAGTGAAACGGTTTATATGAAGCGTCTCAATGTAGGCCGATTGACGTGGCCAGGGGTATAGTGGATAGATGTTCCAACGCAAAAGAAAAAGGAAGGCGGAGAAGCTGGCTGTTGCCGCCGGCAGCGCCATGGAAGAGGGCGATATCGAAACGGCTGTCGGCCTGGCAGATGCTGCCACCAAGGCCTATGACCGCAGCGGCAAGGCCTGGTTCATCCACGCCCAGGTCATGCAGCTCGCCGGGCAGTACGAGGCCGCCTTGGAAAGCTACGCCACAGCAAAGACCTGCGAACCTGACAAGGCGGCCCTGGCAATCTACAATCAAGGCAAGGTCTACGAGGAACTGCAGCAGTGGGACCAGGCAATCAAGGCCTTTGACACAGTGGTCGAACTCGACCCGGAGGACACCGACGCCTGGGTCAACCGCGGTGTGGCCCTGGCCGAGCTGGACCGTCATCTCGAGGCTATCGCCAGCTACGACCGGGCCCTGAAACTGTCACCCGGCGACGTCGACGCCTGGGCCAACAAAGGCAACAGCCTGCAAGTGGCCGGCAGGTACGATGATGCCGTCGCCTGTTATACTGCGGCGATCAATATCGACCCGGAAAATCTGGCCGGCCACTATGGCTTGTGCGAGAGTTTATACCACCAGGAGCAGTACGAGGAATCCGTGGACTTCGCGAAGAACGCGTTGAAGCTCGACCCGACGCTGGCGCCGGCCTGGGTGTTCAAAGCCATAGCCCTGTC
Organism: Lentisphaeria bacterium; assembly: GCA_030754995.1. Lineage (GTDB taxonomy): Bacteria > Verrucomicrobiota > Lentisphaeria > JABSQK01 > CAJWLW01 > CAJWLW01. Next base: position 22,171 of record JASLZG010000039.1, on the reverse strand, counting down.
GCAGCAGGGTCACAACCGCCACGCACTCGAGGCGATTGAAAAGGCGGCCGCACTCGAGCCCGAGTCGCCGGAGACGTGGAACAACCGCGGTGAGATCCTGGGTCTGCTCAACCGCCTGGACGAAGCCGAAAAGTCGTTCGAACGGGCACTGGATCTCGACGAAAAATACGCCGCCGGTTGGTTTGGCATAGCACGGATACGCTGTTTCCGAGGTGCCCATGAAGCGGCCCTGGACTGTTTCGACGACTATTTCCGTCTTGCCCCGGAGACTGACGCCCTCATGCCGGCTGCGAAGGCCGCCTACAAACTGTGCCGCGATACGCTGGAAGCACGGGAGCTGGAGAAACCGGACAGCGAGAAATAACTGGCACGGCAGATTTTGCACCCGCCGCCGACAGCGGCGGTACGACTGTGGCCGCGGAGATTTCACCCGGCCGACACAGGCGCAACCGCCCGCATGACTGTACAGTGCCCCGGTTCACAAACGCCAAACCTGCAGGACACCGCCGGTACCACATGCACCGTCGCACCAAAATAATTGCCACGCTCGGACCCGCGACCAGCTCGCCGGAAATGCTCTCGAAGCTGATCGACGCGGGCATGGACATCGCCCGTCTGAACATGTCGCACGCCAAGCCGGAAGACGTCCGCCACGCCGTCGGGCATATCCGCCGGCTGAGCGCCGAGAAGAACCGGCGGGTCGGCATCCTGATGGACACGCAGGGGCCGGCAATTCGCACCGGCGACCTGCGCAACGCCCTGGATCTGTCGCCGGGCGACCGCATCGCGCTGACGGTTCGCGGCGAACTGTCGGAGGAGGAGCAATCGGTCGATGTCAACTACGAGCACCTGGTGGACGACATCAGTGTTGACGATATCGTGCTGGTCGACAACGGCAACATCCAATTGAAGGTCCTGGAGAAACATTACAACCACCTGTCGTGCGAGGTCCTGACCAAAGGCGTGCTCGGCAGCCGGCGCCACATCAATTTGCCGGGCGTCCGCGTGAACCTCCCGGCGTTGACCGAGAAGGACATGGCCGACATCAAGCTCGGCATTGAGCTGGAGGTGGATTTTTTCGCCATGTCCTTCGTGCGCGAAGCCGACGACGTCGTGAAGCTGAAAGGCATTCTCGAATACAACCAGGCACCGCAGAAGGTGGTAGCGAAACTGGAAGATCAACAGGGTGTCGGCAATGTCGACGAGATTATCGAGACAGCGGACGCGGTGATGGTGGCGCGCGGCGATCTCGGCATCGAGTGTCCATACGAGGAGTTGCCGATCATCCAGCGGCGGATCGTCAAGCGTTGCATCAGGATGGGCAAGCCGGTGATCGTGGCAACGCACATGCTCGAGTCGATGATCAAGAGCCCGTCACCGACGCGGGCGGAAGTAACGGACGTGGCCAATGCCGTTTTCGAGCAGGCCGATGCGATCATGCTCTCGGGTGAAACGTCGGTCGGCCAGTATCCACTGCAGTGCCTCGACACCATGGACCGCATCGCCCGTCGTATCGAACGCAGCGGCGGCGCCGGGTATGCTGCGGAAGCCGATCCCAACGATGACTTTGCCAAGATGGTCCAATCGGCCTGCAGCCTGGCGATAGAAGTCGAAGCCAGCGGCCTGATTCTTTTCACCCGCACCGGACGAACCGTGCGCTACGGCGCCTGGCATCGGCCACAGAACATACCGATCCATGCGTTTACGGACAATCCGGCGGTGCTCAATCAACTGACACTGCACTGGGGTGCCTGCGGCTACATGCTCGACTTCGATGACCGCGATCCGGCGGGCAATCTCAAGGCGGCGATGCGGCTGCTGCGTGAGCAAAATCTGCTGACCCACGGCGACGCCATCGTTTCGGTTACCGAAGTGCTGGCCCATGGACAACTTGTCGATACCGTGCAGATGCATCGTGTGGAATAGGCGGAGCCTCGATTCACCGAAATACGGGACCATAAAAACGAACTTCGAACCCGAAACGGCGATGTGGAAAATCGCCTGCCGCCGGCCGCGTAACAGGATTATACCCGCCGGTTTGCGCTATTGCCGGACGCGGCTCTATTTTACCGGTGGCCTTGAACTGCTGTTACTCCACCCCTGGCGATTACCGTAAGTCGATGAAAAAGCTGACCATCCTGGTAGTGGAAGATGACGCGGCGGTTCGCCGCGGTGTTGTCGACGCGCTCGAATTCGCAGGCTACAGCGTGCTGCAGGCCGGCACCGGCTCGGCGGCCGAGGAGCTGGTGGCGACGGCAACCTTCGACCTGGCTCTGCTCGACCTCGTGCTGCCGGGCAAGAGCGGCCTCGACATCCTGCGGCAGCTGCGGGAATCGCAGCCGACACTGCCGGCGATCGTCCTCACGGCCAAGGGCTCCGAGTCCGACCGTATCCGCGGCCTGCGCCTGGGCGCCGACGACTATGTCACGAAACCCTTCAGTATCCGCGAATTGCTGGCCAGGATCGAAGCGGTGCTGCGCCGCTCGCCCGAGCGCCCGCACACGTTGCAGGCGGTCAAACTGCCGGACGGCCTGGCCGATCTCGAGCGCCGTGAGGTAAGATTCGACAACGGCGCCACCACCGGCCTGACCGAGCGCGAAGTCGATCTCTTGCTGTACCTGGCTTCCAACGCCAATCGCGCCGTCGCCCGGGACGAGCTGCTCACGCGCATCTGGCATATCAAGCCGCAGAAGGTGGAAACCCGCACCATCGACATGCACATTGCCCGCCTGCGCGATAAGCTGCGGGCCGACCCGTCGCAGCCTGACATTATCCAAACGGTGCGGGGCAAGGGTTATCGATTCATCAGCAGCACCAACACTGAATAGCCGCCGCAATTCCACACAGATTCCATGGAGAGTTGAAAAGTTGGCGTAGTGCGGCGCAGGAATACACCGGCTTCACCAATCCCGTGGTGCCATTGCCGCAAAACTTCATCACTCCACGACCAGGCAGGACTGAATGCTTCGTTCCGCATATACCTGGGTGATTTTCTCGGCCTGCCTCGTCGCCGTGGTTGTCGCGGTCGGGCTGATCAGCGTGACCGTGCTGCGGCTCGAAACCGCCGAGATGGAGGCACAGCGACAAATTTACATCCAGGAACGCGTGCGGGCGGCTTTGTGGCGGCTCGAATCGGCCGCGGCTGAACCCCTGCCGGACGATTCCGAACCTGTTCCGGCGATTATCGAACTGTTGCCGGACGGCGGATCCTGGAAGGGCCACACAGCCGCCCGGCTCATCGAGGCGGCAAGAAGTGCCAAAACACCACCGATCATCGATCAGGCAACGATCGAAAGGTTGCGTGAAGATCCGACCAGAGACAAGATCGCCATTTACCAGCGGGTCCGCAATGCGGAAGAATGGAACGCCAGGGTCGCCATGGCCAAGGGCATCGGCATCAACCGCCCGGTGTGGCTTGGAGAACACCTCGTGCGGATCGAAGCAGGCCCGAACGGCAGCGCGCGCGTGACGGTGCTCGAAACGGCGGTCGTGAAAGCCCGGCTGCTGGCGGCGATCGCAGATTTACTGCCCGATGCAACCCTGCTGCAGGTCGATGCCGGCAGCGAACCGGACCGTAGCCGAACGCTCGCCAGCCTGCCGATCAGCATCGATCCAGGCGCTGTCGATATCCCGCCTGGCCGGCCGACGCCGATCAAGCTGATCCTCACGGTGGCCTGGAGCTGCATGCTTCTGCCGGCGCTTGGCATTGCCATTCTGCTGTTTGGCAGTATCTCGCTGAACGAGCGCCGGGCGGCTTTCGTTTCGGCCGTAACCCATGAACTGCGCACGCCGCTGACAACATTCCGCATGTACGCCGAGATGCTGCACGGCGGCATGGTGCCCGAGTCGAAACGGCCGGAGTACTTGCAGACCCTGCGCACCGAAGCCGACCGCCTGAGCCACCTGGTTGAGAACGTGCTGGCATACGCCCGCCTGGAACGCGGGCGCGGTGGCCGCCGCCTGGAACACGCCGCTGTGGGAGACGTGATCGAGCAGGTCCGCGAACAGTTGACGGACCTGGCGGCGCGCGCCGACATGAAGCTCGCCATCCAGATAGCGCCATCGGCCGCGGACCTGTACGCCTCCATCGACGTATCCGCTGTCGAGCGCATCATCTTCAACCTCGTCGACAACGCCTGTAAATACGCCGATGGGGAGGGCGACCGGCGGATCGAATTGAGTGCGGAAGCCGACCACCGGCTGATCACTGTCAAGGTCCGGGATTGCGGCCCCGGGGTACAAAAGGCCGACCGCAAGCGCCTGTTTCAACCGTTCTCCAAGTCAGCCGGCGAAGCTGCGGACTCCGCACCAGGCGTCGGGCTGGGCCTGGCACTCAGCCGCAGGCTCGCACGT
>JASLZG010000039.1:0-17808 GCA_030754995.1 Lentisphaeria bacterium | reverse complement strand
CTCGCACGTGCCATGGGCGGCAACCTCACCCTCGACCCTGAGGTCACCGACGGGGCTTGTTTTGTGCTGACGCTGCCCCCTGCCCCCGCCGCCCCGTGAAGCTGCACCGGTGACGACCAAAACTTCTATCGCCGTGACTCCTGACCACAGCCGGCACTTCGGTGATGCGCTGGGCCTCACGTGGTTGCATAGAGCCGATTCTCTGCATCCAGACTGATAATCCGGGAGTAGTGGTAGACCTGTGTTCCACCGGTGCCCGGAGCAGTCTCTATCGCCGTGGGCACTTCGATGACGAAATCGGCAAAGCCCGGGGCGTTGAACGCGACGAATGCGAGGGAGATCAGATCGACAAGCTTCTCAGGTCGCTGCGCCAGGTCCGGGAAAGCCAGCGGACCGGTGTCAATCTGGTAGATGTCCCCCTCTCTTATGGTATTGAGCGACTTGACAGGGTACTCGATGATGGCGCGCAGGCCGGTCTCGCTGTTCCATATCTCGGTCTGCGCAACGATGGGGTGGTTGTCGTACGTGGCCTGCAAGATTTCCCGGGCGGTGGCCAGTTCCTGCGAGGAGGTGCTCTCCACAAAACGTTCTGCCGGGCCGTCCCACGTCTCCGCGGTCTTCCGGCAACTTCTGTAGTCCGGATTGAGCCAGGCCTTGCGGCGGTAGATCAGCGTGTCTTCAGGTCCAAAAACCGGCAGGAAGTCGTAGTTGTCTTCCTTAAACAGGTCCTTCTCCGCAAACGTGTTCTCGCTTTTGCACGAGGCACATTGGATGTAGTCCTCCGTCACACCATTGCGTTCATCGATTATGCGGGTGCGGGACTCGACCCAGAGCCTGACTTCATTGAGCGGCGATCTCCCGATCATGAAGGATCGCGCGTAATCCAACGGTACCATGGTCACCTGCATTCTCCTTTTCCCTTTATTGCGAAGTAACAGCCGAAGAAGCGCACTGGAGCTCGAGAATTTCGACTTGATATGCTGAGTTTTCCCTGTCGGCCGACGAGACCGAGCAGGTTGATATCGCCACCACGCAGTTCATCTCGGCTTTCAACTCGATCGAACTGCCCGGCACAGAGGCCGGTCGACGTATCTCCATACCGCCGGCGCCGTCTACAGCAACATCGAAAAACAGGTTGAGCGGGTCCGGGACTTCGTGAGGCTTCACACCCCAGGGCTCGAGCGCTTTCGCGAGTTGCTCGAGACAGCCGTCGCGCGAAACACCGAAGCGCGTCTCCAGGGCATATCGGCAGCACGGTGTATACAACAGGTCGTGGGCACCGTGCGTGTCCCCGACGATCGTGAAAATGATTTCCGGAGGGAAGGTGTTCGTCCACAGGCTGTGCCCTTGCGTGACCGTCACCCGCTGATTCTCGACGCGCGACCGCGCCTGCGACATTCTGACTTCGAAGTCGTCGGCCTTGAAGGCCACGAAATCCCCCGGCTGCCGGCCATCAATATCGACCACCCGGACGATCTGGCCAGCACCGACGCTGAAGGCCCTGGCTGACATCGGCGGGACAATGGCACTCTGGCTTACGATCATCTCTCTCGCTCCTGATTGGTCACCCGACAATGTAGCCCCGATTGGATGCATGCCATCATACAGAAAAAGCGTCCAAAGGCAGAATAGACAAGCAGCAATCCTCCTTGGTCACGGAATAGGTGACGTACACCTTGCCGTCGTGCTCGAGAACGGACGGATATGACCATTGCTCGCTCTTGACAAATCCCGTGAACCTCGTGCTCGGGGATTTGCCCTTGCGAACAATGACAATCCGGCAAAACAGATGTTCGCCGGGATTGGCCACCGCCATGGCAAGCACGTCGCGACTGTGCACGCCATCTGCTTCCGGTTTCATGTTGAACGCCAGGTAGCGCTGCCCGCTTGAAAGCACACCCGCGCAGGTTTTCGACGAACTCATCGGCAAGTTGCTGATGCACAGTGGGCTCCAGCTCCGGCCGTCGTCGTGGCTCTGCGACACATACGCCGCCGCAGTGGCGCTGCGGACATATGCGGTGATGACGCTTTCACCGACGGCCAGGGATGTCTCGGCATAATTCACGCAGTCGCCGGGGGTGGACGGGATTTCGCACACATCCCACCCCGAAAAGTCACTCCCGCGGCTGATCGCCACGCGCGGCAGGACCAAATTGAACTGGCCGCCCATTACCCAGTTCCCACCGGCTGCCTGCTGCGGACGATTCAACGGGTGGAAACCGTCTATCGAACCTTGCTCACGCCATTCACCCGCCGCGTCGTCGAAGAGGAAAATCACGGTCCGGCCGCCGGTTTCGTCACTTCGCCGCGGTTGTAAATGGACCTGGCCGACAAACGCCCACAGCCTCTCGTCCACCGACAACAACTGGCAACTTTCCCAGACCACAGTCTCATGGTCGAGCATCGGCGCGACCGCGGCTGGAGTTGACCAGCTCGCAAAATCGTCGTCCGAGCGGATCCACCGCACAACTGTTCCCTTCTCGCTCTCGGCGACGGGTGAATTATTCCAGGCAACGAACAGGCTGTTGCGATGATGGGCGATGGAACTCTCGTGGAGAAACTGGAAATCTTCAATACCCCGGTGAATCACGACATGTGATATCCGGTCCGCCAGCCGAAGCTCGGAGAGACGTGGAAAAGGCACATCCGGCGCCCATACGGAGGTAGTGGTGTTCACGGAGCCCGTTCATCCTTTTACATCGCCGGGACGCCCGGCATTTGATTCCATTTCATGGCACGGTTGTAGAATGGCACCGAGTTGACCGCTGACAAGCAGACTGACGCCAATAATACCCCCGACGCACGTCTGGCCGGGGGATCACTGGTCATCGTGTCATTGGGGCGTGACCTCCCCCTAACCCCCTAACCCCCGAACGCCAGGCGCCAGGCATGGACGATGGTGATGATGAACACCAGTACGAAAACACTCTGCAGGATGGTATTCTCGCGGACTTTTACGGCCAGCGGCGCTATGACACCGAGCAGTAGGCCGCAGACAACGCCCCACAGGTGAGCGGCCCAGTCCGAACCCGGCCCGGTGCCGATTTGGCCGAGCAATGCGATCACCGCAATGATCGGCAGCAGCACAAAACGCACACTGAAGGTGCGCGGCAGGAGAAACTGCATGGCACGCATGGTGCCGAGCAGGCCGAGGGCGCCGAACACCGCCGTCGAGGCACCGATCGAGCGATGGCCGCCATCCGCCGTCAGCGCCGTGATCAGGTTGCCGCCGATACCGGTGACCAGGATCAGCAACCACCCGGTACCGTAGCCGAGGTAGCGGCAGATCGTTGCGCCGAGGAAGAGGCTGCAGGCAACGTTGCCGAGCATGTGCCCGAAATCGGCATGCAGGGTGAGCGCTGTCACCAGTCGCCAGTACTGGCCGTTGCCGATCAGGTCGGAATCGGCCCGGCCATTGGTGAACCACGGGTCGGATGCATCGTACGGCCCGGTGACAAAGAAAAAAATCATCAGGCCCAGGCAGACAAGGATGCTCAGCATCATGCCGAACTGGCCCTCGCCCTCGTCCTCGGCCAGCTGCGGCGGCCAGTCGACGCTTTCCTCTTCGAACTCGCCGATCAGTGCCAGGACGTCGTCACGTAGATGCGCCTCCACAATGATGCAGGTGCGGCCGTCTTCGACCTTGGTGCGGTAGGGGATGGCGGCGGCGCTCAGGACCGCCATCCATTCGCGGCTCTTCTGGGAGGGCGGCCAGAGGCGGAGCGATTCCGGCGGCGGCTCACGATGTTCCGCGTCAGAGCTCAAGACCGTCAAAGGCGTTGTCGAGACCGCCAAAACTGCCGCCGTCGGAATCGTCCTTGTCCTCAAGGTATTTCCGATAGTCTTCGTCGTCTTCAGTTTGCGCCCCGGGCAAGGCCAGGGAAATGCGCCCCCCCTGGACCTGTTCGATGATGACCTGCACCTCGGAACCGGGCGGGTAGGTGTCCCACATTTCCTTCATGCGATTGCCCGGGCCGCCCTTGAACGGAATCTTGCTGACATGCACCAGCCCGGTCTGGGTGGGCGACAAACTGACAAATATGCCGAACTGCTTGATGTCCTCGACCTTGCCGGGACGCATCTGGCCGATCGTCAGCGTCTCTTCGCCAACCGACATCGTGCGGCCGACCTGTGGATTCTCCAGCGTCAGCCCGATGCGGCGGCGCTCAAGATCCATGGTCTCGATGTAGACCTCGATCTCCTGGCCATCCTCGAGAACTTCGCGGGCGTGGTTAAGGCGTTTGCCGGCGCCAAGCTTCGAGATATGCACCAAACCTTCGATACCCGGCTCGAGCTGCACGAACGCACCGAAATCCATCAGCCGCGTGACGACGCCGTTGTAGCATTTGGTCTCGTGGTACTTGTCGACGACGTCGTCCCAGGGGTCGCCGAGGGCACGGCGCAAGCTCAGCGAAATGCGGTCAGCGGCCCAGTCGATCTTGTTTACATAGACCTGAACCTTCTGGCCGATGGAAACGACGTCTTCGGCGTTCTCGACGCGGTTCCATGCCAACTCGCCCATCGGTACCAGGCCTTCGACGCCGCCGATGTCGACGAAGACGCCGAACTCCCGGATATTGCGGACCGTGCCTTCGACGACAGCACCTTCAACCAATTCGCCCTGGAGCTGCTCGCGCCCCTTTTCCTGTTCCTGCTCCAGCAGGCGCCGACGGGAAACGACGAGATTGCGGTCGGTGCATTCGGTAACCAGGAATGAGAATTTCTCACCGATATAAATGTTCTTGTCGCGGGCAGCGTAGAGGTCGATCTGCGAGAACGGGCAGAAGGCGGTCTTGTTGCCGATCTTCACTTCAAAGCCGCCGGTGCGTTCCGACTCGACACGACCCTCGATGGGAATCTGCGCTTCGTGAGCGTCGAACAATGCGTCGTCGTCGGCGGTGCGGCCCAGGATCTGCACGGTCAGGTGCAGCTCGCCGCCGCGGGAGTGTGCGAAAAAAGCTTCGATCTCGTCGCCTTCGGCGTACTTCAGCTCGCCGTCTTTCTCCAGCTGCACGCGGTCAATCAGGCCCTCGCTCTTGGCGTGGATATCGACGAACACGGTGTTGTCGGTGATCGCGGTGATCCGGCCCGTGACCTTTTCACCCGGCTCAAAGAACGTCTTCAACTCCCCGGCTTGCTCGATGTATCGTTCGAAATCGATGTCAGCCATTACTCGGCTTCCGCGTCTTTGGCAACCTTGTCTTGGATGTCCCTGGCAACGTTGGCCGGCACCTGATCGTAGCGGGCGAACTCCATGTCGAAGGAACCGCGCCCCTGGGTCAATGAGCGCAGCTGTGTCGAGTAGCTGAACATCTCGGCCAGCGGCACTTCGGCTTGCACGACCTGCAGACCCTCCTCCATTTCCATGCCGAGGATGCGGCCGCGGCGGTGATTCAGGTCGCCGTGGATGTCGCCCATGTACTCGTCCGGCACCGTGACGCGAACCGTCTGGATCGGCTCGAGAAGAATCGGGGTGGCGCCCCGCATGGCTTCGCGAAAGGCGCTGCGTGAGGCGATCTGGAATGCCATGTCGGAGGAATCGACCGGGTGGTGCTTGCCGTCATATACGGTGGAGCGGATGCCGATGACACGGCAGTTGGCCAGCGGCCCGCGCTCCATGGCGGAGCGTACGCCCTTCTCGACGGCAGGAATGAAGTTCCGCGGAATATTGCCGCCGACAACTTCGTTGACGAATTCGAACTCTTCCTCGGTCACCTCTACGCGCAGATGCACTTCCGCGAACTGCCCGTGACCACCGGTCTGCTTCTTGTGCCGATAAACCGCCTTGCCGTTGCCCGTGATCGCCTCACGATACGGCACTTTCGGCGTGCGCAGCTCGACATCGACCTTGTAGTTCGCCTTGAGCCGGCCAACGATAATCGACAGGTGCTGGTCGCCCAGGCCGTCGAGCAGGATCTCATGGGTCTCGGCGTCGCGGCGTATCTGGGCCGTCGGATCTTCCTCCGAGAGCTTCAGCAAGCCGGTGGTGATCTTGTCTTCCTCACCCTTCTTGACGGCATAGCAGGCGTAGGACATCGTCGGCTTCGGAAAGACAATCGGCAAAAACTGCGCCTTGCTGCCGTCGGTGTTGACGGTGTCATTGATCTTGGTGTTCTTGAGCTTGGCGATGGCGATGATATCGCCGGGGCCGGCGCTGTCAATCGGTTCCTGGTCCTTGCCGTTGACCGCCAGAAGCCCGCCGATGCGGTCCTTCTCGCCCTGCGTGACGTTGCGCAGTTCCGAATCCGCCGTGAACTTGCCGGAATAGACGCGGAACATGTTGAGCTGGCCAACGAACGGGTCGATCAGCGACTTGAAGACAAAAGCGTGGCCGGTACCGTCGGTGGTAACTTCCAGGTCGCCGTTGCTGGTCGGCATTGAGCCGCGAACAAGGGGATTGGGCCCCAGGCTCACAAGGCCGTTGAGCAGCTCCTCGATACCGACGTCCTCACCGACACTGCCCGCGAAGACAGGAATGAGATCACCGCTGACGATGGCGGAATGCAGGCCGGCAAGGATTTCCTCTTCGGTAAGCTCTTCCCCCTCGAGGTAGCGCATCATCAACTCTTCGTCGGACTCCGCGGCCGTATCCGTCAACTGGCTCTTGTACGCCTTCACCTCATCGGCCAGCTCGTCGGGAACGTCGCCGGAACCCAGGACACTCACGACCTTGCTGAAATTTGCTTCCGCGCCCACCGGGATAGTCATCGGGACACAGGCGGTGCGGCCGTAAGCCTCCTGAACGGATTCCAGGACACGGTTAAAATCGCTGTTCTCGCGGTCGAGACTGTTGATCAGGATGGCGCGCGGAATGTTGTGCTGGCGGCAGACGCGCCAGGAGCGCGTGGTGCCGATCTCGACGCCATCGACGCCGTCGACCACGACCAGTGCCATGTCACAGATGTTCAAGGCCGCTATCGTGTCGCCAAAGAAATCCGCGTTGCCCGGGGTGTCGATGAAAAAGAGGCGCGTGTCATTCCATTCGCAGGTCATCGGCGAGGCATAGAGACTGCACCCTTTCTCCTGCTCTTCGGGACGGTAGTCGGACACACTGGTTTTCTGGTCAACACTGCCAAGGCGGGGTACCGCGCCCGACTTGAACAGGATGAGGTCGGACAGGGCGGTTTTACCGGAACCGGCGTGACCGGCGATGGCGAAATTGCGTACTTGTTCGGCTGGCTTGTTGTTCATGGGTTCGATCTCGTCGGTTTTATGGTCACGGTGGTTGAACACACCACCCCATGATTTTCGGCGGAACTGTTACTATAATCCATAGATTGGCGGTGTAAAACAGCTTTGCCGACGGCGCCGCAACAAGAGTACCACGACACCTCCGCGCTCGTGGTTCACGGCACGCATAAGATGGGTCTCGCGGCAGCGTGTCGCCGCCGCTGACAGTTGGGGACAGGGTTTGCCAGCGACAATCACTTCCCCGCCCCACCGTCGTCCCGCAGGATGACGGGTCATGGTGTTTTGGCGTGATGCCACGCTGGAAATTCGGCCGAAATCCGGTATATTATCTCCTTGAACAGAGGCACTCTGAAACAGGCGCTTTCCATGTCCATCCTGCGCTATTTGCTGGGGCTGAAAGAGAAGCCTGATCCACTCCTCGAACATTGCACAATCGCCGCCGACACCCATGTCGGCCGGGTGCGCAACCACAACGAGGACGCCTACATCTGCATCTGCAACCCGTCGGACAACGCGTTGCTGCTCGGGGTTGCCGACGGCATGGGCGGTCACGAGGGCGGCGAGATCGCCAGCTACCTGGCAACCCGGTCGCTGCTGGCGAGGTGGAACAAGAACGACCACACCCAGTTCAAGAACAAGAACGGCGTGCGCGGCTTCCTCGACCACGGGCTTGCCAACGCCAATCAGCAAATCTACGCCATCAACCAGAAGCTCAATATCCGCTGGAAAATGGGCACCACCGTCACTATCGGAATTGTCTGGCGGAACAAGCTGACCATCGCCCAGATCGGCGACAGCCGCTGCTACCGCATGCGCAACGGCACCATCCGTCTGCTCACCTCCGATCACAACTGGATGAACGAGATGATCGACAGCGGCGGGATGACCCCCGAAGAGGCAGAAGCCCACCCGCTGGCGCAAACCCTGACCAATTGCCTGGGGACGTTCGAACACCTGCGCATCGAATTCAGTGAGCACACCATCGCCGAGGGCGATCGTTATCTCTTCTGCAGTGACGGCGTGTCATCGTATGTCGACACCGAGTTCATCTCGGAGCAGCTCAACACCTGTGACACGGCACCCGAGAGTGTGCACAATCTCGTCAATGTTTCGCTCAAGAACGGTGGTGCCGATAACATCACTGCGATTTGTCTCTTTGTCTGAACGCACCAGGACTGCCATCCTGTGATGTACCGACTGCCAATCGTGACGACCTTCGTCGTCACTGCCACGCTGTTGCACAGCGCCGATTATCGGGCAATTACGTTTCGCCTCCCCCCCGGCCAAACGGTGCCTGTCGATATTCCCGACCTCAATGTCGTCAACCGTGTCGACGACTGTTTTCACGCCGATGCCTCCGACGCCGCGATTGCCGAATTGACGGCCCGTGACTTCGTTTGCGACAGCGTCCCGCAGCAACTGCAGGCCAACGACTATCCGGCCCTTGAGGAGATCGAAGCGGATCTGCAGAGTTGGGCCCAGCAGTATCCGAACCTCTGCCGCCTATACCAGGTCGGCACCTCGACAGTTGCCCGGCCCATTCTGGTGATGCAAATCACCGACAACCCGCTGGTCGAGGAGTTTGAGCCGGAATTTAAGTACGTCGCCAACATGCACGGCGACGAAGCCATCGGGCAGGAAATGGCGATGCGGTTCATCGAGCACCTGCTCACCTCCTATGATACGGACCCGGGCGTCACGGCACTGGTGGACGGCACCGACATTCATGTGCTGCCGATCATGAATCCGGACGGGTACGTCGCCAACAACCGCCACAACAATGCCGGCTACGACCTCAATCGCAACTTCCCGAGCCCGACCCATCCAGCCGGCAACGAGCCGCCACCGCAGCCGGAGACGGTGGCGGTCATCGACTGGACCGCAGCCCGCAATTTCGTGCTGTCCGCCAGTCTGCACAGCGGCGCCGTCGGCATTGTCTACCCATGGGGGCACGCACACAATCACCTGAATGCAGCGGCGATGTTTCCCGAGACGCCACTCGCCCGGGAACTGTGTTTCGCCTACACCGCACTGAACCCGACGATGGCCGCAGTCAATACCGGCGACTGGGAGAACGGCATTATCAACGGCCGCGCATGGTTCGCGATCAACGGCGAAATGGCCGATTGGAACTATCGATTTCACGGCTGCATCGAGACGACCATCGAGCTCTCGTCCACCAAGGCGCCGGAGTACGGGACAATGGCGAATTTCTGGACCGGCGCCGCCCACAACAACCGTGACGCAATGCTGGAGTATGCGCGACTGGTGCACGGCGGCGTGCGCGGCTTCGTCACTTCCGCGGACTCCGCGGAACCGCTGTCGGCAACGGTGCATGTCGGCCTTTCAGGCGACGGCCCGGTGGCGGTGCGATTGCCGCTGAACGCCGGCTGGAACCTGGCATCTCTGCCGGTCACACCGGTTTCGGCGGCGCCGTCCGCCGTGTTTCCGGACGCCGGCGACGTCGTGGCCTACGACGCGGCGACGAACAGCTACGTCAATCCCGGCACCATCGTGGCGGGTGTCGCCTACTGGGTTCACTATGCGGCGGCAACGACACGGACAGTCTACGGCACGCCGGCAACCAGTGATGCGTTGCCACTCGATACCGGCTGGAATCTCATCGGTTCGCATGGCTACGGCTTTCTGCCGGGCGATGAGGCCCTGGCACCGGTACTGTTCACGGTGGTTCGGGACGACCAGAACGGTACTTTGTCATATCAGCGCCTGGCCACGGATGCCGAGCTGCAGCCGTTCGCCGGCTACTGGGTGTACGCCAGCGTCGCGACCCAGGCGTTTATCGGGGCGACAGCAGCGGCCAATCCACCACTGCCGGTGTGGACCGATCGCGGCGACACCCCACACACCGGCGACTACCATCGGCTGCTGGCACCGGGGCGCTATGACACATTTTTCCGCGACATGACAACGCCGGCAATCGAGTACGCCGGCGCGGCACAGGTCGACGCGCCGGCCGGCCAGCCGTTCGCAATCGAGGTTACGGTGCCGGTGCTGCACGGCACTTTGCAGCAGTACGGCGTGGCCGTCGCCAGCGGTGACGATGCCAACGGGTTGCCGAATCACACGCGACTCGACGTCGAGCTGCCGGTGCTGCCGGCAACCTGCCGGCTGGACTGGCGGCCGGTCAATGACACGAACTGGCAGAGCGTCGAATTGCTGCCCCAAGATCAGCCCGAACGCATGGCAACCATCCCGGCCCACGGCGACGGCGTGGACGTGGAATACCGATTTTTCCTCGATTCGCCGGTCGATACGAATCTGGCAGTTGCCTTGCCAGCGGATGATTCCACGTTTAAGGTGTACTTTTCATCTGCCGGCCGCAACATTGTGTCGACCGAAGAGACGGCCCCTGGCAGGCGAAACGATTTTTCGGTACCCGGCTCGACGCTGATGTCAGCCGGCTACCTCGGCGTGAACAAACAGTGAACCAACCGCTGTAACGCGACCATGCGAATTCTTGTTACTGGCGGCGCCGGTTTCATCGGCAGCCATGTCGTCGAACATTTTCAAGGCCGGGCGGACGTGCGGGTGCTCGACAATCTCCGCACCGGCCACCGCGAAAACCTGGCGGACCTCGACTGCGAGCTCATTGAAGCGTCGATCCTCGATGAGGATGCCGTGCGCCAAGCCGTTGACGAGGTCGACTACGTTTTCCACATGGCCGCCTTTGTAAGTGTGCCCGAGTCGATGAGCGATCCGCTCGAGTGCGTACGCATCAACTGCGAAGGAACGCTGAATGTGCTGACCGCCGCCGCCGCTGCCGGCGTCAAGAAGCTGTGCTTCAGCAGTTCCTCCGCGGTCTACGGCGAGACCGGGGGCGGCGCCGAGGCGGAAGACCTGAAGCCGGCGCCCCGGAGCCCATACGCCGTCACCAAGCTGGACGGCGAATTTTACTGCGACATGTTCTCCGCCGAGCGCGGGTTGCCGACTGCGTGCCTGCGGTACTTCAATGTCTTCGGGCCGCGCCAGGACCCGCACAGCGCCTATGCCGCTGCCATCCCACATTTCATTGACCGCGCGATCCGCGGCGACGACCTGGTGATCTACGACGACGGTGAACAAACCCGTGACTTCGTCTATGTCAAAGATGTGGTCGCCGCGAATGTGCATCTGGCCTTCGGCGGGCAAAGCGGCATATTCAATACTGCCTACGGCCGGGGCACGACGATCAACGACCTGGCGCAAAAAATCATTGAACTGACCGGGTCGAGCTCAGGGCTGGCATACCAGCCGCCGCGCCCCGGCGATATCCGCCACTCGCTGGCGGACACCCGCCGGCTGGCTGCCACCGGCTTCCAGCCGGCGGGCGATTTCAGCCGCGGCCTGGCCGCGACTGTCGACCACTTCCGCAACCGTGACCCGAACTGAGTGTAGCTTGTGCATCCCGAGCTTGAAAAGATATCGAGATACTTCGACGAGGGACGGCGTCTCTGGAACAGCGACCCGGATACCGTGGTGTCCTGTGGCTTTTTCGAGTCCTGGCAACTTACGACACGGCCCGAGTCGTTCGTGATCGCAGAGGAAACCTTCGAACTGCCCAACCAGACCTTCGAGACTGGTGCCGAGGAAGAGTGCATTGCGTACTTCACCTGGAACACCGGTGAAGAATGCGCCATGATGGTGGTCGAGGGTCCCGGCTTCGACAAATCGCTGCTGCTGCAGTTCAACGAAGGCGAGCCGGAGATTCTCGAACAGCCACTGGTCTTTCTCGAGGACGACGAACTGACCCTCGGCGAGCGGCTGGAGATCATGTACGAAGTCGTCGCCCACGTGCGGCAGACGGAACCGACACGCGACGTGCGCACGCTCAACCGCTCCGAAGTTGCCACCAACCTCGACGCAATTGCCGACACCTATGAACCGCGTGCCATTCGCATCATGAAACGGCTGAAGCTCGCGTCCGTCCGGCACATGCTCGAGCAGGTTGTCGCCGACATGGCCGTCGACGAGGTCAGCAACCAGCTCGAACTGCCGCTCGACGGCAGCTACGCCACGTCGACCGGCAACGAGCCGGAGACGGACGACATCTTCGATGAGGAACCCTCACCGTCGATTGATATTCCCGCCCGCACGCCGTGGGACATCCTCAGTGAGATCTCGTTTATCCAGGCGGCGGACATCGCACTGCTGGAGCTTGAAGAAGTTTTCGTCATCCAGTTCGGTGACTGCGAAGTCCTCGAAATTGTCGATCGCCGCTCCTTCGTCCTGCGGCTGCCGACACCGGATGACCTGCCGCTGCCCGAGGGCAGCCGGATGCGGGTCTTCATGCGCGGTGAGCATCCGCCAATTGCCTCGTTCCAGATCGACTTGATCGAGCGGGACTATCTTTACGGCCGGTTCCAGTGGCGCGACGTTCCCGATGCCGAGCTGCCGAATCCACGCATTTACGGGCGGCCGCAGCCCGGCCCGACGAAGTTCATTTCCGGCATGATCAACGCCACGGTCGTTGAGTTCATGCAAGAATCGCGCTTCATCGCCCCGGCGCTGAACACCGCACTGGGCATTGAAGCTTCCGGGTTTGTCGACAACAGCAACGCCCACACCGACCTCGTGCTCGACGCCACGCAACAACATGCCTGGGCCAATGCCGTCAGTGACGAAAATCCGATCATTGTCATCCAGGGCCCACCGGGTACCGGCAAGACATACGTTCTCGAGCAGGTACTGCGAACCCTGTGCGGCCGCGGCAAGCGCCTGCTGCTGGCGGCGCCTTCGAACACCGCCGTGGACAACGTCTGCCGGCGGATCCTCGATCTGCCGGTGCTGCGGGTCGGTCGCGAGCGTGACAACATCTCGGCCGACGTCACCGCAAATATCTGGGTGCAGGACCTCGATGCCGTCGCCGCCTACAAGCAGAAGCAACAGGTAGCGATCGGCACGATCTATGCAGGCACGCATTTTGCCACGCTGCGTGACGATGTGATTCAGGCGGACTACGAACAGAACGGGCCGTACGACTGCATTGTGTTCGACGAAGCCGGCATGGGGCGCATGGATGAATTTCTGCTGTGCCTGCGGCTGGCGAAACGCGCCGTGCTGTTCGGCGATCATCAGCAGCTGCCGCCGTTCCCGCTGCCGGGGATGGTCGTCGAGCGATTGCACGAAAGAGGCCCTGTGCCGCGCGCGCTGTGGTCCGTGCTGTCAAAAAGCGCGCTGGAATGGCTCGGCACGGTGCGCCACTTCCCGGTATTCCTGCTGCAGTCGTCGTATCGCTGCCAGAATCCACGACTGATGCGGTTCTCCTCGACGTTATTTTACAATGCCCGGGTCAAGGCCAGTGAGCACGCCGAGTACTACCAACTCGATTTCGAGACCCGCCGCAAACGGTTCCCGACCTCCACACTGCGCTTTTACCGAACCAGCGACCTGCCCCCGCACACACGCCACGAGCAGTTGGTGATCGAGGGGCACAAGCCCGGCTTGCAAAACCCGCTGGAGGCGCGGCTCTGCGTCTGCGTCTTCTGTGAACTGGTCCGGCGGTACCCGCTCAAGGAGATCACGATCATCGCACCGTATCGGCGCCAGGTCCGCCTGATCCGGCAGTTCATGACCCGCGACTTCGTCAAGCGCCTGGTGCCTAATCTCGAGTTCGAAAAGGAAGAATGGGACTGGTACCTGCAAAACCGCGTCTCCACGGTGGACAGTTTCCAAGGCGGCGAGAGCGACGCGGTCATCATCTGTTACGTGCGCAGCAACGATAGCGAGGGCATCGGGTTCATTGACAATCCAAACCGCATCAACGTGGCCCACACCCGAGCGCGGCGGGAGATGGCGGTGATCGGCGATCTCGACAATCTCAAGGAGCAGGCCGGAAGCAGTCTGTTCACGCGCATGGAACGCGCCATCCGCCGGGACGGCGAAGTTGTCGATGTAACGGCGGATCTCAGTACGAAGTTGCACCGCATCATTCCCGATCCGCCGGACGCAGTCGCAACCTACACGGTGGCAGGAATCGAGATCAAGGGCGTAGGCAAGTGAGCGCCCGCGTGAACAACGTGCAACGAGCCGCCGCAATGCTGTCGATCGCCTGTCTGGCGGCCGCAACCGGCTGCTCAATCCTGGAGAAGGGCAAGCGCACAGGCTTCTCCAATGAGACGTCCCGGCAATCATCCGGCCTCGCCAGCCGGCCGCTGAGCAAGTCGGACACGGCGGGAATTTCCAGCCGCGACCGGCTCCGGCGAGACGCCCAGCGTGCCAAAGCCGACGCGCTGTACCAGCAGGGGCGCAAGCTCTTTTACGATGGTAAATACAAGCAGGCGATCCGCAAACTGGTGGCGTCGCAGGATTTGTTGCGGCAGGCGTCGCAGACAGAGTATTCCGAGCAGATAGCCAAGCTCGATAATTTCATGACGTACATGAACCAAAGCTGGGCTACCGACCTGGTCGAACAGGGAAAAGCGCTCGAGAAGAAGAAGCACTACAAGGCGGCAGTAAAACAATATGAAACGGCGATCAACAAAGACCCGCGGCGGTCGAAGGAAATCCTGCTGCTGCTGCACCAGGTTCAGCGCCGTCAGCGGTTACAGGGCAGCAAGCAATAAACGCTGTTGGTCGCGGGGCCTGCCTGTTCGATGCCGAAGTAATGGTGCGTATAACGACGCTGCAGCATTCGGCGCCGCTGCCGGCACCGTGCAGTCCGTCATGCGCCCTGGCCGGGATTTCCGGGCACAATATCGTCAAACGGCGAAGGCACCGCAACCGGGCAGGCGTCTCTTCAATCAACCGCGAACGTCGTCGAGGCCCTGCAGCTCATCACGAAGAGTCGCTGCCAACTCGTAGGCCTCGTTCGCCAGGGCGCGGTCAAGCTCGATTTCGAGAGCTTCGCGCCGCGTCGGCTCACGCTGCTCGTCGAGCGAATCCTCGAGGCTGTCGAGCGCTTCCAGGGAACGCTCGCGCTCGACGAAGAACTCCTGGGCATCGACATCCTTGAGTTCCCCGATTTCACGGCGGACATCGTTGATAATCTTCACCGCCTGGTCACGATCGCCATTTTGTGCCGCCCGCAAACATTTCGCGGTGCCGTGAACACGCAGAACATAGGGCCACCAGCGTTCGAGATTGGTACGGTCGTCTTCATGGGCGGCGTGGCGGTTGACGAATCGGAAGAGCCGCATGTTGCGGGTCGTGTCCGCGATGACGCGGTCGTAATCCGCCAGCTGCAATAAAAACACGTAGCGCTCATAGATACGTCGGCTTTCATCGAACAGCTCTTCGCAGGCCTTGCGGCCCAGGATGAAACCTTCACCCGTGGCCGGGCGGCTGGAGGCACCGTGCCTGGCTTCGTAATATTCGAGGGCAAAGGCGTGGCCATGCGGCCGCGTGCCGTCCGGCCGGCCATCGAGGTTCATTTGCAGAATGCCGCGGAAGGGACCGTCCTCGACGCGGACCTGGATCAGTTCGTTGCCGTCGTGATCCTCGATCCGGCGGATGTTGTTCTCCGCATCAAACGGCCAGTCCTCGAGCAGGGAAGTTATGTCTATGTCCATCGTGGTCCAACACAGCACGGCAGCAACTGCCGTGCGAACAGGTTCGAGATTCGCAAACCGGGATCTCAGGGCCTAACGTATCGCGGTGCGCCCGGTTTCGACTACCAATAATGTCTACAGTGCAGAATATCAACCCCGCGATCGCAGCCCCCGGCAAAGCAGCCTGGCACGGTCCCCGTCCATCGCCCGGGCCTCATCGAGCCAGGGCTGCTGGCGCAACGCGAGTCGAAACAGCCATGACAGACACCGACCGGCTCGACACATTGTATCGAAAAGCACAGCCATCATGCTACATCTGACACACCACGCGCCCATGACATATGCGAAATCCATCATCGCACTGCTCTGCCTGGTTACCTTCGCAGGGCAGCCGACAGCGGCGGCAAACCAGGTGGCGGACAACTGGACGACCGGCGGTGAGATCAACATCCGCGACCGGCTCGACACGCGGCAGCAGTTCACGAACGACGGTCAGATCCTGTTCCGCCCCGACATCACCAACGTGGAACGATTCACCGGCGCCGTCGATCGACTGCCGACCGACACGCGACGACAGGCGGTTGACTTCATCCGCCATCTCGACCCCCATGTACCGCAACGCATCCTCATGCCAATGGTCCACTGGCGTTTCATCGAGCCGGACACCGGAAAATATCAACGGGCCGTTGCCGGATACTTGCAGTATCGCCTGCTCGTCGTCCGTGATGCCGTCGACGACCCACGCAGCACCGAGTCGGAACGCCGGGCTGCACTGCGGCACCTCGAGCGCATGATCGGCCGAACAGTTGACAACACCGCAGGCCTGTATGCTGCCGCAACGCCGGCAGTCGAGTCATTGGCCGCCGAGCTCGCCACGGCCGTGACGACGGAAGCGTTTGTCGACATCCTCAAATCCCGCGAATTGACCGCGACCAATCTCGATGACCTGGCGGCAACGGCCGACTATAGCCTGAGCTGGCTCGGGTTCATTCCCGGCAACCATGTCGAGTTGATCAGTGAAAACGAGCGCCATGCCGAGCGCATCAACTGGTTGAACGACCGCGTCATCTTCAACGGCGGCACCCTGGACTGGGACGCCGACCACATGCGCATGCCGGAAGGCCCCGACGATCCCGGCGGACACATCTGCTTCAAGCAAGATCCAATGTTCATGCGGATCCGCGAGATGATCGACAGCGCCGAGGATTCGATTTTCATCGATATCTTTCTCTTCGGCGGCACGCTCGGCGGCACCATCGCCAAGTACCTGATCGATCAGACTGTTGCCAAGCGCCGGGACAATCCCGGCTTTCGCTGCCTCATCCTGCACGATTTCGCCACCAACTACAACATGAAGCCGGAGATGATGCCGGTCTTCGAGTATATTCGCGACCGCATCAACGACGCCCGGGCCCAGGGCGGGGATACCGGTGTCGTCCTGCTGCAGGCGAATATTCTGCGACACCCGCCGGGCATCCCGTTCGGGCTGTCGAACCTGGTGCCGCGGTCACCCGTGACCTTCGCCGTGATCGAACGGCACAACACCTACTACGAGTCGAAGATCGACCACAGCAAAGTCATCGTTGTCGATGCCAATACCGATTCCCCACAGGCCTACTTCGGATCGAAGAACTGGACCGATCACAGCGGCGGCTATTACTTCGACGACGCCATCTACATCAAGGGGCCGGCCGCGGCGCTGGTCCAGGCCTCCTATTATGACGATGTCGATGCAGCACTGACGGTCGACCCGATCGAGCAGCAATGGTTCTTTTACAAGGAATGCGGTTTCGACAACAGCGCCTGGCTCGACCGGCGCGACGAACTCCTCGACTGGATCCGCATCAGGCGGGACTCGTTCCCGGCCGCCGGCGACGACGTTGTCCGCATCTCGGAAGCCAACGTCGACGGACGTATCCGCAACAGTCGCAATATGCTGGTCGACATGATCCGCCGCGCTGAATCAAACGTCTACATCGAGCAGCTCTTCATCTACGATGCCTACGTTGTCGATGCATTGATCAAGCGCCGGCGCCAACGCCCCGATCTGGATGTTCGGGTAATTGCCGATCACAACGGCAACTTCATGATGAACGGATTTCCCAATACCATGTTCCTGCGCGAACTCGAT
>JASLZG010000399.1 GCA_030754995.1 Lentisphaeria bacterium | reverse complement strand
AGCTCCACGTCCAGGCGATCACATCGGCGGACGGTGACACGGCGTGGACACCTTGTTCGATGGCCAGCAGGACTTCGCGCAGGATGTCTGTCGGCCGCCGCTCGCGGCAGTGCGAGCAATCCAGTATATCGCCGGGATTCTGCCCGTGGTGTTCGCCGACGCCGCTGCCGCATGCGTCGAAATGAGAGTAGCAATGGGTGGTGTGCTCGCTGGCGGTAACGCATTCGACGCCGCCGAGCTCCGGCACGTTGCGGAATATGTCGGTGCAGGCTTGCTCGAGCCATGCCAGCGTCCGCGGTTCGCTGGTGCACATGGCGCAACTGTCGCGCCAGCCGTAGAGGCCCTCGTCATTGACCGATGGACTGGCGGCGCCCCGCACATCCGGATGCGTCTGCCAGAAAGGGTCATGCGCTGCGAAGCCGCGCGGCTCGTTGAGGTGCAGATATAGTTTCAGGCCCGCCTGGCAGCAGCGCGAAGAAAGGTCACGCAGGTCGTTCTGCGAGCGTTCCGCTTCGGCGCCAAGCTCGGGGAACACCGTTGTCGTGGTCACGTCCCGCAGACGCACCATCAGCCAGACACCCGTGAAGCCGGCGTGCTGTATCCTGGTAAGGACAGCGGGTGTCATGGCCTCGAGGCCAGTCTCCAACTCGTGCGGGCCGAACACCATCCCGGGAACACGCCAGATACGGATCGGATCTTGCAACGCCATTCCTCACATGTGTCGCAGGTCGTCTGAGTAATCAGTCCTCGCCATTGCGAAAGACCGCGAGTACCGCTTCCACAGCTGCGCCGGCGTCGACCTTCACGCCCTGCATCCGGAAACACTCGGCCAGCGCATTGATCACCAGCAACATGCAGTTGCGATCGGCGGTGGAGCCCATGTGTCCGATGCGCAGCATCTGCCCGACGAGCCTTGGGTGATGGCTGCCGGCGATGATAATTTCAAACTCCTGCTCCATCAGGCGCAGGGTTTCGGTATCGGTCGTCCCGTCCGGGATACGGAACGCGGTCACCGTATTGCTGGCGTATTCGTCTGCCGCGAGAAGTTCGACACCCATTGCTTGCATCCCGGCGCGGCATGCCCTGGCGCACAAGGCGTGACGGCGGAACCGATTGTCCAGTCCTTCCGCCACGATATTGTCCAGTGTGACCTCCAACGCTGCGACGACATGGGAGGGTTGAGATACCGGGCCACTCGGATGCCATTGGGCGAATCGTTCGGCATAATCTTTGAGGTTCAGTAAATTGAGAAACCACCCGTGGATCGGTGTCTTGCGGGCATTCATCCGTTCCCAGGCACGTTCGCTGACGGCAATCAGCCCGGTACCCGAAGGCGATTCGAGGCCCTTATGATTGCCGGAGACACAGTAGTCCACGCCCCACTCGTCGGTCAAAACCTTAATCCCCCCGAGGGAGGTTACGGTATCGAGGATCAGACTGACCTCGCGTTCCCGACAGACCTCGGCGATGTCTTCGATGGGGTGGGTTACACCGGTGCTGGTCTCGTTGTGCACGGCGGCCATGACGCGAATGTCGGGGTGTTGGTCGAGCGTATCGGCAACGAGCTCCGGCATCAATGGCGTACACCATTCAACTTCCGGCGAGACAAGCTCGGCATTGCAATTGACGGCCATCTCCTTGAAGCGTTCGGCAAACATGCCGCCGCCTGGAACCAAGATCTTCTGCCCCGGTTCGACGGCCCCGTTGACCGCCGCTTCCATCGCAATGCTCGAGGACCCGGGGATCATGAGTATGGTGTTCTTGGTTTGGAACACGGTTTGAAGACGCTCGATAACGTGAAGGTGGCGTTCAACATAATCGTCGCCGTAGTGGCGGATCGAAGGCTGCGCCATGGCAAGCAGCGCCTCGTACCCGATCTCCGTCGGTCCGGGGATCATCAGGAGGCAATGTTTTTGGATTCTCATTTTGCTTACCTCGGTTGAAAAAGACTGTCGGCGGTTTTACCCAGTATCCATCCCAGGTCGTCCTCGCTGAGGGCGGGAATGTGGCGCAGGCAGGTGTAGGTTTGGGTGTAGGAACTGAAATCGAGCACCGGCAATGCGTCGCTCCCCCACAAGAGGCGGCGGGCCCCATAGGCATCGCGCAGTGCCACGACAAATCTCGCGAGATCGTCGTAGGGATACTCGGCAACATCGGCGGTGAAGGCATACCAGGCTGAAATCTTTACAAAGACATTGGGAAAACCAGCGAGGTCAAGCACGGGCTGATATGCTGCATCGTCCATGTCATACCGCGGCCGAGCCATGTGATCGAGGAGCCACCGGATGTTTGGGTAGTCCCTGACAAGGGGCGTGAGCCGGGCGGCCTGATTCGGGCCGAGGTTGAGCGCCACAATGAGTTTTGCCGCATCCGCCTTCTCCCAGAAGCTCGTGTGCTCCGGACCACTCCAGGCATCGGGCCTTTCGTCCGGCGCCGCAAAGTAGCGCAGCCCCAGCGCCGGCCAATCGTTGAGCGTACGCGCCAGCAGTTCTTCCCGATTGGCAGCGGTCAATGAAATTTCCGACAACATCACGAAGCGGTCCGGCCGTTCCCGGCAGAGCTCGGCGACGAAATCGTTATTGCGATGGTTGGTTTCGTCGCATCCCCCGATTACGCAGGCGCGCTCGACGCCGTTTCTGTCCATCAGTGCCAGCAGCAGATCGGATTGCGATCGATTTCCTCTGCCGCCGGTGCCGACAACAAAGTCCTGCCACTGGTGTTCCCAGACGTGAGTATGTGCGTCGAAGGTTGGATTCATGAATCGTCAGAACCGATCGTTTTGGTCAGTTCATCCAGCTCACTTTTCATCGCTGTCCATCCCTGATGGAGAACGATGACGTCCCCACTCACATTGATCAGGCGTGCGCCCAGCTCGAGGAAGGGACGCGCTGCATCCGCGGTGCCG
This sequence comes from Lentisphaeria bacterium, assembly GCA_030754995.1. Classification (GTDB taxonomy): domain Bacteria; phylum Verrucomicrobiota; class Lentisphaeria; order JABSQK01; family CAJWLW01; genus CAJWLW01. Next base: position 980 of record JASLZG010000399.1, on the reverse strand, counting down.
ACTGTGGAGCTGAAAATCTTACCGTGTTTGTTCGCGGCTCCGGCCACCCGCTCGAGGGCTTCACGCATCGTCGGATGATCGAACTGCAGGGGGATGCCGTAACTCTGGGCAAGGTCGCCCGGTCCGAAAAAAAGACCGTCTACCCCCTCAACCGCGGCAATGGCTTCCACGTCCTCCACGGCTTCGCGGTCTTCGATTTGCACGACCACAAAGGTCTCGCGATTGGCGAACTCAAAATATTCTTTGGCATCGGCCATCATGTAATCCGCGTCCAGGCACACCGTTTCCATACCTCGTTGGCCGATGGGAGCGAATCGGGTGTTGCGGACAATCTCGCGTGCGTGTTCAGCGTTCATGCAGTGGGGGACCACCAGTCCCGCTGCGCCTATTTCCAGCAGGCGGTACACTGCGTCAGGCCCCGACCGGCGGGGACGGATGACGGCATCGGCGCTGCGCTCGCGAATCGCCATGATCATCGACGCCACTTCTCGATACGACAGGTCACGGTGCTCCATGTCGATCCACACGCCGTCAAAACCGATGCCTGCTGCAATGCCGCAAATCATCGGCGACGGACCACCGCTGGCATTGGTCAACCACGCGACACCGCCTGAGCGGATTTTCGACAACACCTTACTTTTTCTCATGATGATTCTTCCTTTTCAGTTACCAGAAAATACCGGCCTGTGCGAAAGGGATTCTTGTGGCGACATGGGTTGGCGCTCCAAAAAGCCGCACGCACTGGAACTGATGGTTGACGATTTCAATCTCTTTCTCGCAGGCCGGAAAATAACCCATCTCCCCACCAATTCACCCGCTGGCCCAAACGCCACCATCCAGGCGATGATCGTCAAGCGAATCATTAATCGACCGCAGTCGGTTCGCACCAGAAAGAATAGAGTGCGCCATTCTGCCAATAGAACCGCAATCGGACCTCACGCCGTTGAAGCTCACTCAGCGATTGGGTTCCCTGCCACTGA
>JASLZG010000398.1 GCA_030754995.1 Lentisphaeria bacterium | reverse complement strand
TCCACACTCTCCTTGACCTGTTTGAGATTTGCCAGCGTCGGATTTGCCTCGTACGCCTTCTCCAGGGTGATAACGTTGGAAACCGTCCGGATATAGTCAAAGCAATCCCGGGTCAGCCGTACCCAGCCCTTGCTCTTTTCGGTTTCTGCCGCCTGCTCTGCCCGGCGCAGCATCTTGTCCAGCTGTTTGACGAAATGCGGCGGATAGTAAAGCAGGAAATGGTCTTTCGTCTCCAGGCCGTCGGTATGCATCTCGCCGATCTTGTCGATTCTGGAATACAGATGATCGAAGAATTCGCCCATGATCGGGCCGGTTTCGCCGTAAACGCCGTCACAGTACTCTTTCATCAGGAGATCCGGATTGCGGTCCGGATCGCCCGTCAGCCGGCCGACCATGTAATAGACCGGCCCCCACAAGCCCCAGTTCTTGCCGAAGGTACCGACGCAGTAATAGATCCCGATGACATTGTTTTCATCATAATACTTCATCTGTCGAGAAACTGACTTCGGGGTGATCTTCGGCAGAATGCCCAGGGGCGTCACCGAAATGGCTTCCCAGTAACTGTATGAGGTGAACGCCCGGACCTTCCCCCGCCACGACTCGGTGACTTGCTTGAACCCGTCATAGCTGCCGATGGCGTTCTCAGCAACGACATTGTCGCCGTACGAGTCGAACAGCTTCGAGGGCATCCGGCTCAATTGATACAGCAACAGGTGAATGGTCTTGTCAGGATGCGATTTGCGGCACTCGTCGGCGATCCATTTATGTGCCAGCAGGATGCGTTCGGGGGGATGCTCCCGAAGGCGTTCCAAGGGAAAATTGCTGTTCCCCATCTCCGAGAAGGTATCGAGTTTCTCGCATTCCGTACACTGGCAGGTGCCGTTGCCATAACTCATCCCGTCGGTCTGGCCCAGCTGGACCCAGTCGTAACCTTCGTCAAAGAGCTTGCGAATCTCCCGAACCATGATCTGCCGCACCTCGGGATTGGAGGTACAGAGGAAACTGGCGCGACTATCGGCACGTTTGCCGTTTATCAGGGCAAAATACTCAGGATGATCCTTGTAGTATTTCTCCTTCGGCACAAAGATTTCCCAGGAATGACCACCGACCGTCCAATACTTGATTTTGGTGTTTGAATTGTTGGCGATGTGTGCCGGGCCAGCGGTGTTGTAGTATGACTCGGCGTGTACGAACGCATTGCGGGATATGATTGTTTTCTCAAGGTCATCGGCGACCGAGATCGTCTTGGTCTCGGGGACATGCTCCCCCTGTGGAAAGTCATTGTTCCACGACGGGATGAGCCATCTCACGCCGACAAATTCCTCGAGAAACGTGACCACCGCACGGCAACTGCCACGCGGTGTTTTGTGTTTTTCCTCCTCCACCCCGTCCCGGCCGATAAGGAACAAGACATCCCCCTTGACGATCAGTTTGCAACTGTCCAGCTTGAGATCGTCCGTCGTTATCCCGGCCTGCCCCGCCAGCTTCGTGTGGCCGATGGAGATACGAACGCCGTCGGCCGGGGCCTGGTCTTCGGTCACGATCGGCAACTCCGCGCCGGTCGCCTTGCGGACATAGCTCTGAAGCCAGTTTGCGCCCTTCTGTACGGTCCACCACGGCGGGTTTTCCGGAACGATAATCGTGGCAGCGGCCTTCCCGTCATCAACGATCGTCAGTGCAGCCGCCGGATCTGCCGTGAGCACAGCGCCAATCATCGATATCACCCCCAAGATGCACAGTCGATTATACAGCAACCTTTTTCCTCCAGCCATAACTTTGTTCTCCTCAATTGAGCGACCTTTGGTGATGGTTAATTTGCGCTTGCAGGATGATCGCATATCTTCACGCGACGTACTGGTTTGTGTACGTGTGGAACCGAAAACGTAGCCATTGATCATGCCAAACCAAGCGCGCCAACCGAATATTCTCCTGATCCTGACCGATCAGCATTCCCCGCGCGTAGCCGGGTTCGCCGGTGATGCGGTGGTCCGGACCCAGCATCTCGATGCCCTGTCCAGCGAAGCCATGCAGTTCGACTCCGCGGTCTGTGCATCGCCCGTCTGTACGCCCTCGCGCATGTGCATGCTCACCGGTATGGAGGCCCATCGCTGCGCCGCGTGGAACAATCATTGGGTGATCTTCCCGGAGCACCTGACCTGGCCGGCGCATTTCGCGGCCCACGGTTACCGGACGGGTCTGGTCGGCAAAATGCACTTTGGCGGCCGCGACCAGATGCAGGGGTTTCAGGCCCGCCCGTATGGCGACATGCGCCATGGCCTTGGTCATCAGCCGGACCCGATCGATTTATTCCCGGCATACTCGGGTGCCTCCGGGGCCGGGATTACAGAGATCCCCGAAAGCCTGCTTCAGGAGGTCGTGGTGACGCGTGAATCGCTGGCACTGCTGCTGGAGCATCAGGACCGGGAACCGGATGTTCCGTGGTTCGTATGTGCATCGTATTCGCGGCCGCATTCGCCATTCACGGCGCCCGGTCGCTATGTCCGCCACTATCGCGATCGCGTGCCGCCGATCGAATTGCCTTCCGGCTATCGCGATCGCCTCGACCCTTTTTCCCAACAGGTCGGCGGCCTCGAATCCGGAAATGCATTGTCTGCCGAGCAGTCGCTGCGGGCACGCGAGGCCTACTATGCCTGCGTCGATTTTGTCGACGACTGTATCGGTGAACTGCTCGACGGCCTGGCGGCAGCCGGCGCCCTCGACAACACAATCGTCATTTACACCAGTGACCATGGCGAGATGGCCGGCATCCATGGGCTCTGGGGAAAGGTCGTGTACTTCGAGCCGTCGGTCGGCGTTCCCCTGTTGATGCGTGGACCGGGTATCCGGGAAGGGCATCATGCCACCCGCCACCCGATTTCGCTCATGGACCTGTATCCCACGACCTGCGCGTTGGCCGGACTGCCGGTGCCCGCCGGTCTCGATGGTGTCGATTTCAGTGGCGTGCTGGCAGATCCCGAATCCGCGGCAGCGCCTCGTGATTTTGCGCCGAGTGCCTACTACGCCTACGGCGTGCGCATTCGCGGCGGTATCCATGCGCCGGAAGATGAGCCGCACCGCGCCATGCGCCTGGTACAGGACAGCGATTGGAAGTATGTCGAGATCGAAGGTGGCGAGCCGTTGCTTTTCGACCGGCTCAATGATCCTGGTGAAACAGTGAATCTGGCGGCACAGCCCGGGCACGCGTCGCGCTGTCAAAACATGCGGGAGGCGTTGTTCCGCAACTTCGGCTGGGAGCAGGTGCACGAGCAGCTGGCGAAGGACCGGGAACGGTTGCCGGAATTTTTCTCCGGTCAAAAACCGTCGACACCGAATCAATACATGCTGCCGGACGGTCGCGTGTTCGACGCCGAGAGCGACTTGTACGGCGCCCGTTGGTTGGATATGCCGGAACACGACGGCGGCGGGTGCATTCCGCAGCAGTTTGGCTAAGTTGGTTAATCCAGTTAATGCTGTACTGAACCGGTCGAGATCACGGGCACCGAAGCATCGCGGTGCTTGATTGGTGCTGAGCCTCAACACGGAGACGAATCAGATGTTACGAATCGGAATTGCCGGCCTTGGTCACGGCGAACTGCTGTTACAGGCGAATATGCCGAGATTCGAACAGTTGCCGCTGCGGGTGACGGCGCTGTGTGACACGGACACCGAACGACTCGCAGCGAAGGCAACGGAATTCAGCATTGCCCAGACGACGACCGAGTTCGCCGAGCTCATCGCCCTCCCGGACCTGGATATCATCGGCATCTACACCCCGGGACCGCTCCACTGCGAACAGATCGTCGCGGCCCTCGAGGCGGGCAAACATGTGATGGTCACCAAGGCCATGGTTTACACGATGGAAGAGGCGGAACGGGTTGTCGAGGCCGTCG
>JASLZG010000397.1 GCA_030754995.1 Lentisphaeria bacterium | reverse complement strand
AGTCCGTGCCCATACCTCGGGCCTGCCTCGGTTTTTTCCGTGGCGACGCAGTAGATGGAAGCAACGCCCTGCGGCGACACATCAACGAGAACGTCCGCCGCGACGACAGTCCGCCGCCGGTTTTCTATAATCACTTTTTCGGCATGCGCCGGGATTGGACAGTCGAGGACCATCTGTACGAAGCCCGCGTCTACGCGGAGCTCGGGATCGAGTATTACGTCGTCGACGCCGAGTGGCACAAAGGTGATTTTCGCGTCGGTATCGGCAACTGGGAGATCGAAGACAAACGGCGATTCCCCGACGGGATGGCAGCGTTCGCGGACCACGTGCGGGCTTTGGGCATGAAGTTCGGTTCCTGGATCGAGATCGAATGGGCGATGGCCAACTCACACTGGGGCCGCAAGCATCCCGACTGGTTCGCGACTATCCCCGGCCGGTATTATCACTATGGAGGCGGCGAGCTGCAGGACAGGCTGCTGCGCGTCTGCGATCCGAAAGTGCGCGCTGCCGTCGCCGATTTCCTCGAGCAATGGGTGGAAAAATACGGCATCGAATGGGTGCGTTGGGACATGAACAATGCGCCCGCCCGGTTCTGGGCCCTCGAGGACCCCAAAGGGCAGTGCGGCTGGGGGCACCTGGGGTACGGTGAGGGGCTTTATGCTCTGCTCGATGAGTTCATGCGGCGCTGCCCGCAGGTGCACATCGAGTCATGTGCGGCGGGCGGGCATCGAATGGATCTGGGGACACTGCGGCGCGGGCACTCGGCGTGGATGTCTGATAAAACGGACACCCACGACGTGACCAGGCGGATCCAGACCGGACTGAACCGTGTCCTGCCCGGGTGCTACGGCAACTCCTCGTTTATCTGGGCCACCCACCCGCTGCAGCGATCGCAAACTTTGAGCGCTCTGAAGAAGGACGGCTATCCCCCGGCTGCGCTCCGGTCGCGGATGGGCGGTACACTCGGCTTTGCTGAGAACGCCCGATTCTTTACGCCGGCAATCAAAGAAACGTTGCGCCAGGAGATCGCCAACTACAAGGTGCAGCGCCATCTGCTGATGAAGGACTTCTACCCGCTGTTCGATCCCCGGCGCCTGGCCGAGTACGACGGTTGGCAATTTCACGACCCGGAGACCGGCGAGGGGTTTTTCCAGGTCTTTCGCTGCAAGGCGCCGCAATCTCAAACGGAGGTCCGGCTGCGCGGGCTGTTGCCGGGCCTTGAATATGTTCTCCGCGATGTCGACACCCGCCGCCAAAGGAACCTGCGTGGCGGCGCTGCGATGCGCATTCGTATTGCAGATGTCGACGGGGTGAAATGGTACCAGTATCACCCGGCGTAAACCCCGTCCCCCCGACGCCCCATTACTCGACCGCTATCAACTCTTGCAACCATCCGGCTCCAGACTACGTTCACATCTGGCAACCCAACATTCACGAACCAGAAAGGTCATCAATGAGACATCTATACCGCGTCATCGCGCTGACTCTGCTCCTTTCTACCACGCTCCGAGCAGCGGACCTCGTCGTCGCCGACAACGGCAGGACCGCCGCCAGCATCGTCGTTGCTGCCGACGCCGGGCATTGGGAGAAGCAGGCGGCAACTGACCTGGCAAAGTACATCGAGCTCATGTCCGGCGCGAAACCCGCAGTCGTCCACAGCACCGATGCGATACGTCGGTCCAAGCCGGTCCTGTACGTCGGCAGCGAGGCGCTCAAAGCCCGGCCCGCGCTCAACGCGAAGCTCCAGGCAGTGCTCAAGAAGGATCCATTCCTCCGCGCCGACGGCATTGTCGTACTACGCGATGGGAACCGCGTCTATCTGGCCGGCAACAACGACGAGTCGCACTACTACGCGGTGATGCATCTGCTGCACATGTGGGGGTGTCGCTGGTACCTGCCGACGGCGATCGGGGAGTGCATCCCCGAACAGGAGCGGCTGGCGATCGGTGATCTGGATCATGCTTACGGCTCGCCATTCGAAGTCCGGCACTACTGGATTTCGTGGAACGGCTCGACTGAGGGTCAGGTCGAATTCCAACGGCGCAATTTCATGAGCAGCCAACGTGCCCCCGGCATGGGGCACGCACTGATGCACTACACCAAGGACTTGGCACCGGAAGGCGGCACCTCGTTCAACGTCCCGTTCTCCGAGCCCGAGACTGCCGAGCATGTCCTCAACAAGATGGCGTCCGCGATCGAGGGCGGTGCATCGGTTATCTCGCTGGCCATCGATGATGGTGCGTACACGAATGACTCCGAACGGGACGCCGAGCTGCACGCCAACCTTCAGGACAAGTATTTCGTAAAAACCTCGCAGACCGACCCGATGATGGCGTTCTATGCCAATGTCGGCCGGCTGATGAAGGAGCGCTACCCGGAGAGCAAGACGGTGATCGGCGGCATGGCCTATGTGAATGTCAGTATCCCGCCGCAGCGGAATCATGAGGTACCCGACAACATGGTGATGTGGCTGGCGCCGATCGACATCGATCCGAACCACGGCATGGACAGCGTCGTCAGTCCACCGAAGCAGGAGTACCGCGACATGATGTACCGCTGGTCGGAGATCATGGACGGGCGGGTATGCATCTATGACTATGACCAGGGCATGCTGGTGTGGCGCAACATCCCGAACCCGTCGCACATGGCGTTTCGGCATGATGTAAAGCACTATCGCGACGCCGGCATCCTCGGCATCGGTACGGAATCGCGCAACGCGATGGCCAAAGTATTCACCAATCTGCACATCCGCGGCCAGCTGATGTGGGATCCGGAGGCGGATGTCGACCGGATGATCACCGAGTTCTACAAGAAGTTTTATGGACCGATTGCCGGCCCCATGGGCAAATATTGGGACACCATCTACAAGGCGTGGGAAGAGACGATCGTCACCGAGCACGAGTACATGACAGCACCGGCGATTTATACACGTGAGGTTATGGAAACGCTGCGCGGCCATATCAAAGTTGCCGAGGCAGCTGCCAGGGTGTTGGCGCGGAAAGATAATCTCACCCGTAACGAGAAGCTGGTGCTGGAGCGCATGCGTTTCGTCCGGCTCAGTTTCGACACACTGTCGGGTTACATGGAGATGGTCTTCGCGGCATCGACCGATGCCGACTACAAGCGCGCCTCGGCAGCGGGCATGCGGACGTTGGCGTCACGGCTCGAAATGGCTGAAATGAATTCGACATTCACGACGCGCGTCATTGGGCCGGGCTCTTCCGCCAACGAACCGGGCGGCAGCCCGGCATGGCTTCAGGGCGAAGTGAAGCAGTACATGGATCTGCTCGCGCTTACGGACGGCTCCACGGGATCGCTCGTTGCGCGGCTGCCGCTGGAATGGGCTTTCCACCGGGACCCTCGCGACACCGGTCTCGGTCGTGGCTGGGGCTACAAGAAGGCGGACCTGACATATTGGCACGCCAACAAGAACAAGTACCGGACGCCGGACCGCCGGAAAGATTACCCGACAACCGAATGGGAAATGGTCAGCACCGATCTGTACCCGCCGGCGCAAGGGATCCTGCACCCCGACTGGCAGAGTTTCACCGGTCACCTCTGGTACAAGACGGATATCGAAGTCACGCCGGCCGATACAGACGGGAAGGTGCACATCCATTTTCCGGGGCTGTTCAGCGAATCTTGGCTCTGGGTCAACGGTGAAATGGTCGGCTATCGGGAGTGGAATCCCTTGTGGTGGCTAAACGACTACAAGTTCGACTGGGACGTGGACCTGTCAGGCAAACTCAAACCGGGCGCCAACAATATCACTGTGCGCTGTAACAATGTGTTGCAGTTCGGTGGCATGTTCCGCCGGCCGTTCCTATATCGTGTGGTCGAGTAGACTGCCGTCATCTCCGAACTTATGAACCTCCTGGCAAAATGAGTTTCCACGCCTACCGCCCGCTCG
>JASLZG010000396.1 GCA_030754995.1 Lentisphaeria bacterium | reverse complement strand
GGTGCCTCGGGAATGGGTGAGGCTGCTGCCGAGCTCTGCGCGGAGGAGGGAGCGAAGGTGGTTGTTGCGGACATACAAGTCGAGCGCGGCCAGCAGGTTGTCGAGAGAATTGCCGGACGCGGCGGGCAGGCCATTTTCCTCGAGTGCGACGTTGCCCGGGAGGATGGCGTACGCGAATCCATCGAGAAGACGGTGGAGCATTTCGGCGGCCTGCAGTCCATCATCAACTGTGCCGGCATCGTCCACGTGGCCCCTTTGCACGAGTACTCCGAGCAGGAGTGGGACCTCCTTATGGGCGTCAATTTCAAATCCATCTTCTTCACGATCAAACACGGCATTTCCCATCTGCGCCAGAACCAACGCAGCTACATGGTGAACATCGGTTCGATCGGCAGCTTCATCGGACAAGGCCTGACCCCGCCTACATTGCTTCCAAGCACGCGGTGCTCGGGCTGAGCCGCAACATCGCCCTCGACTACGCCGCCGACGGCCTGCGCTGCAACTGCATCTGTCCGGGGATCACCGACACCCCGATGCTGCGCTTCCATCTCAGCACCACGCCCGACCCCGAGGCGACGCTGGCCAATCGCCTCCGCCGCGTGCCGATGGGGGTCGCCATCACACCGATGGACATTGCCAGGGCTGTTCTCTACTTTTCCTGCGAAGACTCGGCCGGCATCACCGGCACCTCGCTGGTGGTCGACGGCGGTTACCTCACGGCCGCCGAGTGGGAGACTTCCGGTCCAACGAAATTCCAGGAGCCGTCATGAACTTCAAACTCGCGTGTGCCGATTTCACATTCCCATTGCTGCCGCACGGCCGGGTGCTTGAGCTCATTTCGTTTCTGGATGTCGAGGGTGTTGACATCGGGCTGTTCGAAGGCCGCTCGCATCTCTGGCCGTCGAAGGAATTCGAGGACCTCGAGGGTGCGGCGTCGCGGTTGAAAAAACAACTCGATGACCTCGGGCTCGAACCCGCGGACGTGTATCTGCAGATGGCTCCCGACCTGGCGCCGTATGCGATCAATCATCCCGATGAAAGCCGGCGCGAGCATGCGCGCGACTGGTTCATCAAGGCACTGAAATACGCCTCGGTGCTCGGGTCGAGGCACGTATCGGCCCTTCCCGGCATGCCCTTCGAGGACGAGGAACCCTTCGACGTGTCACGCGCAAAATGCATCGACGAGCTGCGCTGGCGGGTCGATCAGGCCGACAAACACGGTATCGTTTTCGGCACCGAGGCGCACGTCGGATCGATCGCGCCGACGCCTGAGGAAGCGGGGGCGCTGGTCAACGACGTGCCCGGGCTCACGCTGACCCTCGACTACTGCCATTTCACGTGCAACGGCACTCCGGATGACCGGATCGAGCCGCTCGCCGAATTCGCATCGCATTTTCACGTCCGCGGCGCGGCGAATGGCCGGCTGCAGGCGAGCTTCAAGGACAACGTGATCGACTACAAACGCGTTGTCGATGCGCTCGACGAAGCCGGTTACAGCGGATACATCGGCCTTGAGTATGTCTGGATCGACTGGGAGCACTGCAATGAGTGCGACAACCTGTCCGAGACCATTCTCTACCGGGATTTTTTTCGCGGACTGTAGTGGGACTTTTGCCTCTGCTTGCCGCCGCTCTAAGCCGCCTGGGACTGAACACGGACAACATGGTTGTCGAGGCCAGCCACGCTCGGCCTGACGCCAATGTGCCGTGCACCGATTGTCCCGGGGTTGTGGCGGAACGAATCATCAAGGGGTTTCCCGGTGCCGGAGCTTGCTCGACATTCACTCGCGACGTGAATCAGAGCGCGTCGCGGTCGGCCAGCGCCTTCAGTTTATCCAGGTCGCCGGCACGTTCGGCCAGGGCTTCGGCTTCCTTGGCAGCCTGGGCATCGGCCTGGGCCTTTTCGATCTGATTGCGGATGGTGCTGTTGTAGTAGACAACGTATGCCGTGGCGTTCTCGGCCTCGCTTGACATAATCGAAATATTGGCAGTGGTCAACAGCTTGACGATCCCCGGATCGGAGAAGTATTTCTCGGCCAGCGTATGCTGGATCAGTTTGAGACCGGCCGGATCTGCCTTTGCTGTCTTATCCTCACGCAAATCCATTGTCAAACGGACGTGGAAAAGCTGATTGTTGATGAATTGATAGCGGATCTCCGTGATTGTGCCGTCGCCGGGTACAGTATACAGGGTGTACCCACGCTTCTCCTTCAACAACTGTGCGCCAGGGGCCACCATCTGCAGCTCGGCAGGGCTCTGCCCCCATTTTGTCTGACCGTAACCCTCAATGATTCCCGGTGGATCGACAACCGGTTCCGGATCATCGACTTCCTGTGCATGAAGGGCAACGCAGCTGGAGAATAGGATGAGTGCGAGTATTCGGTTCATGGTGTTTATATCCTGTTGGTTTATTGGCACAATAAAAAGCCCGGAAGCCAAAATATGACTTCCGGGCGTAGGAATTGAAATGTTTTCGCCAATTATTACGGTGTCTTCGAGTCAATCAGGTCCTGGGTGTTGCCGAGCATGAACGCCAGGCAATCCGCTTCGCTGCCGAAGGTGCCGGGGCAGACCTCGACGCCGAGCAGGGCGAGCTGGCCAAGCGTGTCGACGCAATCGGCAACCGCTGCAAAGTTGGTCAGGTCAGCGCCCAGTTTGCACACGGCGTTGAAGACGATCGTCTCGATGTCGTCGCAATTGGAACAAGCCACGCCGGCCCCCTGCGGCCCCTGCGGCCCCTGGGCGCCGGTGGCGCCGTCGTTGCCGGCCAGCCCCTGCTCACCCTGCGGCCCCTGCTTGCCCTGCGGCCCCTGGGCGCCGGCGCCGAGACTGGCGACCCCACGGGTATGGAGAACGCCGGTGCTGTCAACGACGACGAGGCTGTCGAGCGAGTCGTCCGCCGGCAGTTGCCGGAAGCGCCCGCCGCCATCTACATCGAGTCGCTCGGTCGGCCCGGCGGTCTCGATACCAATGTAGTTGCCGCCAACCGTGTCGCCTTTGCCGACGACATACATGCCGCCGCCAGCGGCAGTATTCAACTGCAGGATGGTGTTGACAGCGCGGCTGGCCTGAATCTTCATGCCATCGCCGAAGACCGTTTCAACCTTCAGCTTGTGGCTGCCGCCGCTATCAAGCAGTTGAATGTCGCCCTTTACGGTCAGCTCGGCTCCCGGAGCCGTTGTCCCGATGCCGACGTTACCGGACGACATGATGCTGAGATGATGATTGTGACCGCCGCCGCCCGACAGGCTCAGGAAGTTGTCTGATGGCGTGCTGCCCGCCGCACCAAAGACCGCCGCGGTCGAAGCCTGGCCGTTGTTGGCCTTGATCGAGAAATCAAGCGGCACATTGTCACCGCCGCTGTTCGCCGCCAGCGTAACGGTCCTGCTGTTGGTCAGTTTTTTGACGTTGAGCCCGCCGTCACCCGGCAGTTCCATGTGGGCATCGACGGAGTTACCGGAGAAGACCAGGTAATTATCGCCCGCCGCGCTGCCGGCTGCCCCGTAAATCCTGGCCGTGGAAGTCGCGTTGTTGTTCGCCTTGATGAGGAACTCCAACGGCACATTGTCACCGCCGCCGTTCGCGCTGAGCCTGACGGCCTGTGAATTTGTCAGCCCGGCAATTTCAAGCTTGGTTCCCGGCGACGATGTGCCGATGCCGACGTCACCGTCGTTTTGAAGCACTATTGTAGACGCAGTTGCGCCGTTTTTAGTAAAGAGATAAATATCCCCGCTGGCGGATTGACTGCCCACCCAGGTATCACCACCGCTCTCTCTTTGGATCATAAACCCATCGGAGCTGGCCGTTCCAGCCGTCATTTTGAAAGTGACTGAGCTGCCACCTTTATGGAGATGCAGCTCACGAGCCGGATCCGATGTCCCGATGCCGACGTAGCCGTTGGTGTTAACGCGCATTCTCTCG
>JASLZG010000395.1 GCA_030754995.1 Lentisphaeria bacterium | reverse complement strand
AGCGCCGGGCAGGTCGTGGTCGGCATGACCGCCGCGGAACTGCTGCGCCCGCCGCTGGTGAAGATCTATGCAAACGCCGACGCGGATTTCCTGTACATCGAGAACGAACATTCCCTGCTCAACCCGGCAGCCTACGCGGATTTTCTGTTGTGCGCACACGACAATGGGCTGCCGGTCGTTGCCAAGACACCGTACCTCGACCGGGGTGCCATCGTCAAGCTCCTCGATGCCGGGACCAGTTGTCTGCAACTGCCCATGACTGAATCGCCCGAGGATGTGCTGACGCTGCACAACTGGATGAAGTACCCGCCGGTTGGTGAGCGTGCCGTCTGTTGCGGCTACGGCAGTACCGGATACAGGTCTGTCGACCTCGCTACCTTCATCAAGGAGCAAAACGAGGACACGATGCTGATCGCCCACATCGAAACGAAGAAGGGCGTCGATGCAATTGACAACATCCTCGGCACCGGCGTCGTCGACCTGGTGTTCATCGGGCAGGACGACATGTCGATTTCAGTCGGCGCCCCCGGTGATCATCACGATCCGCGGCACGTGGCGGCAATCAGCAAGGTGGCAGAGGCGGCACGGCACCACAATGTGTTTTTCGGCCTCTTCGCGCCAGGCATCGACAGCGCCAAACGGTGGATCGACGAAGGTGCCCTTTTCTTCGAGGCAGCGGATGAACTGATGCTCATCGATCAGGGCGCGCGTGTACTGATCGACGAGTTCCGGGCATTGGGGCAATGACAAACCCATGCCGTCTTGTGATACAATGAAAGGTTGCAGCCTGTTGAACGATGTTCTCGGGCCGGTGATGCGCGGGCCCTCGAGCTCGCACGCGGCGCCGCCGTATGCGATTGCGCGCACCTGCCGGGAGCTGTCGCTGTCGACTGGCGACCGGTTGCTGGGCGCCGTGATTCGGCACGACCGGGACGGATCATTCGCACAGTGCCACGAAGGCCAGGGCTCGGATGCGGCCATCGCTCGGTCGCGGTGTCCTCGGCGTAGCTATGGCTACGACTGCGGGGCCGCTCGGTCGTTTGTGCGGATTACCAAGGCCGCAATTTCGTCTCGGAGATTATGAACGATTCGAATATGTGAGCGGCGGTTTACTCTATGTTCGCACCAACCACGGCGGCCATCTGCATCATATCTATCGTTTTACCTTCCGAGAGGTCCGTTAGATCTGTGACCTTGCCCGATTTACTTGTCGATTTCGTATTCTTGAAGATGGTCAGCAATTTTGCATCTGCCACAATGAACTTCCCCGCGCCCTCAGCTTTCCCATTCTCGGTCTTTGTCTGAAGCCTGTTTGCCTTAATGTAGTCCCAAAGTTTTTTGGTGATCTCTGTTCTGGGAAGTTCTGCGGCTCCCAAAAACGCGGCCAATTCACCCTTTAGCTTCACCGGCTTATTGAGTCCTTTTGCTTCTGCCATCGTGTTTCCTCCGTTCGGTTTGATGTGGAAATTTCTTTGGGAAAACCCCTTTTTCGATCTTCGTCCTGCCCCTGACGGCGAGTCAAGGGTTTTGTTGCATAACAATGTGATATCGTGACTGGTATCCAGTTCGCATAACCGTTCACGAAACGACCGTTGACAACCGTTTATAGCAGTCTGCGATCACACTCATAAACGTAACTGGCTTCCAGCCCATTTCAACGCCGGGCAGCTGCAGCGCCTGCGAACCCCACTCAGGAGTCTCGAATGCGCTGACGACGTGCGGTGATGATTGTACTTGAGACATCACAGGTCCTGGAACATAAAAAAACTTGCAATTCCCGGTCGGATTTCATATCATCACGACCCCCTTGGTAAGGCGAAAATACAAGGATGCCTAAACGCCTGCAGCGGTTTTTTGAGATGCCGAAACCACGACCAATCGTACCGATCCTGAGCGTCGTAATTGCATTGTGCGCCATGCCTGTACTCGCAAAAGTCTGCCCTTCCACCATGTCCCAGGGCGACCTGAACAAGAGCGATTCGCCCGAAGGCTGCTCAGCCTATTATTCCAAATCCCCCCAGCAGTAGCGCAAAATGTGCGCACAACCCCACGCCGTCTGCAGGCGCTCACCCTGCAGCGATTCCAACCGGCTACCCGGCTTCGGCCTTCCCGAGGATTCTATCGCTGATCGCGAGACCCGCAAGCGCTGTTTTTGCTTGTGTTGGCGTCCGGTCCGAGCCCGCGCCAGGTAACGTGCGGCCACGCTAATTCGCCGAGAAGTCCGGGTTCCGGACGGACCGCGCGGCGTCGACCATGGCCTTGAAGTTCTCCGGGGGGATGGGCGGGTTGATCTCGCTCGACGAGCCGATAAAGAGGCCGCCGGTGCGCAGTGCGTCGGTGCCTTCGATCTGGCGAAGCACTTCGGCCTCGACCTGCTCGGCGGTGCCGGAGGTCATCAGCTCCACCCCGTCCACGCCGCAGGCCCAGATGCTTTGCGGATAGCTATTCTTGAGATCCACGATATCCATTCCGCCGATGGCCTCGACGGCGTAGAACCCGTCCGCTCCGGACTGGATGAAACGTGGGATAAGGTCGCGGCTGTTGCCCTGGACCTCGGCGAGAACCTTGACGCCGCGCCGGTGCCAGGCATCGGTGATGCGCTGGAAATCGGGAAAGAGGAACCTGTCGAGCATGTCCGAGCTAAGCAGGGGCGCGGCGCTGCTGACGATTTCGTTGGCGATGAGGACCACCGGCGCAAGTTCCCGATCCGCCAGCGCGTCGACGATCTGCAGTTGGCGGCACAGGTAGGCGTCCAGCCAGTCGCGGATGGCGCCTGGATTCTCGCAGAGCAGGTAAGAGAACAGCTCGATCCCCGCGCGCCAGATGCAGTCCCGCAGCGGGGCGTTATCAAGCCCCATCATGACCGTGTCGTCGCCGACGCCTTGAATATGCCCGAGAAGCTCCCCGCGGTGCGCGTCGCGTGCCTTCTCGGCATCGAAGGCGTCCGTTGCGGCCCGGATCCGGTCTATGTCACGCAGGATGTACGCTTCGAGCCCCGCCGTATCGTCGAAAGGCCGGCGACTGACCCAGAACGTCCACTCCTCGGTGGATTCCGACTCGAAGCCGTCCTCGCCCGTCGTGTCGGTGCTGCTGATGGGCCCCATCGGCCGCCACATGTCCAGCGTCGCCCGCACGGTCCGGTGCATCGGGTTCACCGAGTCGCCGGCGGCGACCTCGGGATAGAGCCCATGCACGTGGGGGCTGTGGATGTAATCGTGGACAGCGGGCCGGTCCACTGGCTGGAGATTCAGAGTCCTCTCGACCCGCTCGCGCTTCGTCATGATGTCCTCTCGGTTGTTCATTCGGCTGAATTGGCGTCCTTTTGCGTTGTCATCGTTCTGCTTCACCTTGGCGCCGGGTGGGGAGGAAAGTTGCGGCCTCGTCGCAGTAGGCAAGGAGGTTTTCCAGGGGTACGTCGGGCATGACTTGGCCGTCGCCGGATTGGAGCAGGAGCCCGCCGCCGGTGCCGGCCTGGTCGATACATCGCCGCCGATAACGTACATAGCGCCAAGACTGTTCTGCGCCTTGGCATCCCCCTGCTCGGCTGCCTTGCGGTACCACTTCACCGCTTCGGCATCGTCCTCAGGCACACCCTCGCCCTTGTCGTACATCAAGCCGAGGCGGTACTGCCCACCGAAATGTCCCTGCTCAGCGGCCTGGCGCAATGTTTCAATGTCGTCTGCCGGTGATGCTTCCGCCGCCGGTGATCCGTCTGCTGCCGGTGATGCGTCTGCTGCCGGTGATCCGTCTGCTGCCGGTGATGCGTCCTTCTCCGATGCATTGCCGCAGCCCATCAAAGTGGCAAGGCACACAGCGACTGACAAAGCGACCAGCAGTGTTCTGATGCGACCAATATTCCGTACAGTCTTGAGCTTCGATGCTTTCATCACTGCCTTCTTGTTGTTAACGCCCATACCTCGACGCCG
>JASLZG010000394.1 GCA_030754995.1 Lentisphaeria bacterium | reverse complement strand
GGCTGGCGACGTAGACTTCGCCGTCGCTGCAACTGAAACGGTTCTCGCGGCCGCCCTTCTTGGCAACCGCCGCGTCGGCATCGTCCTGGTCGTCTTCGAAGGCGACGACGAATCGGGTGCCGATGGCACCACAGACCGCCGTCGGCGTCTCGACCTTGAGCGAGTGATCAGCGGGGAAGTCGTCGAGCTGCAGGTCAATGTGGCCAGCTTCCAGTTTCACTATTTTGAGTTTTGGGTTGCGCGTGTCCTGCTCGATGGTGAGGGTCGTACGTGCCAGCAGGCGGAACCTGTTGTTCTCGGAAAATTCCAACTCGACATAGGATTTGCGCATCGTCTTGACGGTCGAACCGAAAAGATACTTGACATCAGTCTCGATGTTGCTGTAGGCATCGGCATCCGGCGTTTTGATTTTGCAGTTGCCCTTGACCTCAAGCGCCGTAAAACTGGTGATGTCTTCACTCCAGACACCGGCAGCGGAAGTAAGCAGTGCGGCCAGGCACAGTGTCGAAAGGCGGATCATATGGTTCATGAGATTATCTCCGGTGACGGTTCGGACACGTTAAACGTTGACAGATTAAACGGCAGCTCCAGTGCCGCCCTTCACTATTTGGGGTCTTCCTGCTATTCGGCACTTCGTCTGCTCGGCAGTAGATTTAACAACGTAATATACGAATGCGCCGGGAATCGTACAACCGACCGCGTTCCACGTTGTCAGTGATATTTTTCACATGGTCAGATCTCTGCCGCAGCGGCCGCGATCTGCATCGGATGTTTGACTTCAATGTCGAGACCCGCCCGGGCCAGTCCCTGGCGGAACTGCAGAATGCATCCGGGGTTGCCGGTGACCACCAAGTCGGCCTTGATCTCCTGCAACGCTTTGAGTTTGCCCATGAAGATGCGCTCGGACATCTCCGGCTGGGTCAGCGTATACGAACCGGCGGCGCCGCAGCACTGGTCCGAGTTCGGCAGTTCGATCAAGCGGAATTTCTTGATCTCGCCCAGCAGCTGCATCGGCGCTTCGGTTTCTTTCTGGGCGTGGTGTAGATGACAGGGCGCATCATAGGCGGCGGCGCCGAAGTAAGGATTCGGAAATGGCAACAGTCCTTTGTTTACCAGGTACCGGGTGACGTCCATGGTCTTGGCGCTGATTTCCGCTGCGAACTCGGCAAACTGTTCGTCGTCGGCCAGCAGCCGTCCCCATTTCTGCATGTGGGCGCCGCAGCCGGCTGAGTTGTTGACGAAAGCATCGAATTCCCCGTCGACCTGGTCCAGTGCCCACAGGTTCTTCTGCGCCAGCGCAATCGCCGTTGCCCGGTCGCCTTCATGGATGTGCAGGGCACCGCAACACACCTGCGTCTTCGGCACCACCACCTCGATGCCCTGGGCGATCAGGACCTTGATCGTGTCGCGATGGATGTCGCCCATGATGCCGTCCATCACACAACCGCTGAAGAAACAGACGCGGCCGCGACGTTCGCCTCTCGCCTCGTAAACGTTCTCGGAATTCTTATGAAACGGCTTGCCCATGAGCTCCGGTGCTTTTGCCGCCAGCGGCCTGAGACGGCTGGGGATGAGACCGTCGAAAAGCTCGCGCAGCCCGGATTTGTTGTAGAAATTGAGCAGCCCGACAAAGGCTCCGAACAAGCGCCGGCTTGGCAACACTCTTTGCAGCAAAAATTTTTCCATCGTGCGCGACGTAAAGCTGCAGCGTTTCAACCGTGTCTCGTAAGCGGCGGCCCGGGCGCCTTCGAGGACCTCACTGTAATCCACGCCGCTGGGACAGGCGGTCTCGCAGGCGCGGCAGCCCAGGCACAGGTCGAGGTGGTTCATCGCGTTGACGTCGGGGCCGGCATCCTCATCCGGGTCGATACGGTTTTCCTCGAGCGCGCGGACCAGGTAGATGCGGCCGCGCGGCGAATCCATTTCCGTGCCGAGCTCGCGGTAGGTCGGGCAGCTCGACAGGCATAAACCGCAGTGCACGCACTGGCGCATGGCCTGGTCGGTCGCTTCGCTCAACTGGAAAGGCTGTTCAGATGCCGCCATAGAATCGTCCGGGATTGAGAATGCCGTTCGGGTCGTGGGTTTGCTTGAGGCGCTGCATCACGGCGAAATCCGCCCCTGGCCGGCCCCATACGGTCTCGGCATCGAGCCGGTCCCGCGACCAATGGACGATGGCGTAGCCACCGAAAAACTCACACTTCTGCCGCAACGCCTGCAGGCTGTTGATGTCGTCCACATTGATGAAGCCAACGCCGCGGCCCGGGTAGAGCACCAGCCCGTTGGATATCTGAAGGTCTTTCAAGTGACTGCACTTGCTGGTGCGCGCGCCGAATCGTGCGACGATCGACGCTTCATCGCGGCAATGCAGGCGGTGGTGCCACTCCGACCAGATGGCGGCCAGCGCCGTGCCGTCGATACTGCGAGCCACCTCGGTACCGACCAGCTCGCTGAGGCTGGCAGCGTGGTGCTCGACAAATGCCGGAACCCCTTCGGCCGCGACAAACAGTTGTGCGCCCTTCACCATTTCGCTACCTACTATGGTGGTCGCCGCCTGCTGATCGAAGACAACGACGGCAAGGGGCTCGAGCTGACTGCCTTGAACCTTCAATGCGGCGTCCAGGGCCTCGTTCACGTCGTCGAACTCAAACAGCCAGGCGCCCTCGGCATCGTTTTTCGGGTTGGCGCGAAAGGTCACGTCCGTCATGATCGCGAGAGTGCCCAGCGAACCGACCATGAGCTTGTTCAGGTCGTACCCCGCGACGTTTTTCATGACGCGCCCGCCGACTTTGATGATGCGTCCGTCCGCCAGGACATAGGTCAGGCCAAGAATTTTGTCGCGCAGCGTGCCCCAGCCGTGGCAGCGCGGCCCGAAGTGATCAATGGCCAGTGCTCCTCCGAGTGTACTGTCGGCGTGGCCCGGATCGATGTCGAGCCGCTGGTTCTCGGCGCCGAGGGCGAGCTGCAGGTCGGACAGTTTCGTGCTGGCGCCGAAGGAAGCGACCATGTCGGCGGGTTCGTAGAAGTGCCCGCCCGACAGTTGACTCAGGTCAAGTGGCTCGGCTTCCCCGGCCAGTGTTGCGCCGATGTAGCAGTGGGTGCCGCCGCTCGCCGGTACCACGGCGCGGCCGGCAGAATTGCAGCCGGCGAGACATTCGGACAGTTCTTCGACTGTGTTTGGGGACTGCGGCATAAACAGGTACCGATGCGGACGTTGCGACAGGTGCATCTACGATAGCCCCATGTGCACCGGACGCAAATTACCGGCCTGTCATATAAATCAAATTGATGAATTGGGTCAGGGTTCAAGATGCAACCGTTGCGGCACCGTATGGGCGGACCGGTTCAAAAGCATTGTGCTCTGGGGGCAAAGACGACTGCCGCGCAGTGTGGTCGTGTATCAACTATGTCGAGCTCAATGCAGGATGCGCGGCCACGGAGGAAAACCCCGCCGCCAGCGGTGCTGCAGCCGGGGCGTGTGGTGCGCTCGTGACAAGAAGCAACGGTTCGCTGAGGGGCGGGTGTCCAAAGGTGAACCGCTGTTTTTCCGCGTCGGCTGCGTCTGTAGCGGGTATCCTGAGCAACCGGGTGGCAGCTCCATCGGGGGCTCGAAAGCGTCTCCTGAAGCGCGGACGTTTCCCGGTTTGGTTTGACCTGTTCGGTTTCGCGCTATATTACACGCCCCAATTTTGTGCCCGATGTAATCCCGGTAGGGTTCCCGAGCGGTCAAAGGGGGTAGACTGTAAATCTACTGGCGAAGCCTTCGGAGGTTCGAATCCTCCCCCTACCACCATTCCATGATTTTCTTCCTGGTTTCAGTGTTCCGCGAACCGTCCAGCAAGATCGAGCAATTGTTGACAATCCCCGGTTCGCTGAAACCTGGGCACGGAAATCTGAAACCTCGCCGTCGCCGATGCTACAAACTCTCGATGCT
>JASLZG010000393.1 GCA_030754995.1 Lentisphaeria bacterium | reverse complement strand
GAAGATAACGTGCCGCAGGAGACAATCAAGGAACCCAGCCCGCCCGGGACCAAGGAAAAACTGACACTCCGCAGGGAGCGCCCGAAAACCGTCCTCAGCCGGGAGTCCCCCGCTCGCACCAAGGACAAGGGCACCAAGCTCCGACTCGGCAACAAGAAGAAGACCAGGCTGTCGCCCGCGGCATCGCCGTCCGCCGCCGCCACCGCCGGGGCAGCGCCGGCCACACCGGCAGGGAAAAAGACCACACTGGTCAATGCAGCCAGCGCCGGCGAGGCCGCCCGACAGGCAATCGCCAAACCGAAAACGACCAGCAAATCCATGATGGTCTGCTTGATTTTCTTTGCCACCGTCATCTTCATTACGCCGTTCGTCCTCTTCGGCATATTCTACAAGAAATTCCTGTTCAACAACACCTACCAGGCCGAGGTGCTTTACCTCAACCACCGCCGCGAGGTGACCGAAAGCGAAAAGGCCGACTACACAGCGATCAAAGCTTATTACACCCGCCTCATCAACGACGATGAACAAGCATTGCGCGAAGTCACGACGCTGGCCGCCAAGTTCATCTGGAACTACCCCGACAGCCTGCTGACAAAGGCACCGGGAAAGGACGGATATCCGGCCAAGTTCGGCATGTTCACGCCGTTCGACAAGATTCACCGGGAGCGTATCAACGAGCATGCCGTACCGCTCGGCGGCATCGTCTCCAAACACCACTACGACTACCTCGAAGCACTCATTCTGCTGGTGCGTAAGCAACAATTCGAGCTTGAATGGGAAAAGGTCGAGGAGCGTCGCTACCAGCACGACCTGGCGCTGCGCAAAGCCGCCGCCCAGAAAGACATCGAAGCGCATATCCAGAAGTTGCTCGGACAAATCGCCGAACTCACCGACACGGTCCGGCGCCAGCTCGGCGCCGTCACCGCTGCCGCCATGGAGGACCGGGACGTCATGCGCGGGAAGATCATGACCCACAGCGGCAGCTTCGAATTTACCGAGATCGAAAAGTTTTTCTCGATCAAAAAGCTGGACAAGGGGGACCGCCGCATTTTCTTCCAGATACAACGTATGATCGAACGCAATTTCCCGGACGAGGCGGACGAGGAAAGAGTGACGATCTCGACGCGCTACGACTTGCCGGAAAGAGATATCCGCCGCAAACTGCAGGCCGCCGCCCGCACCGCCGGCTTTGACCGGGCCATCGAAGACCTGCGCGCCGCGGGTGGCGAGATCGAAGGTGTCCGGGCGGCCCAGATGCAGTGGATCGGTCAGCACGAAACAGCCCTGCTCGCCCATCGGGAAATGTACGAAGTCCTGGCCGGCTCACAGAAAAGCCTCAAGGGTAAGCAGACCAATGTGGAGATCTACATGCTCGGACTCGGCATGGTCACCGTCAGCAACATCCTCAACGACAGCATCATTGTCGAAGCTTCCGTCTTCGACCAGCAGACCCAGGACCGCATCAAGAAACTCGTCCCCATCCCGCTGCGCGACATTCGCACAAAGGAATTTCTGCGCCTCGCCTCCTCGGTGTTCCTGGACCAGGGCGGCGATATGGCCGATTTCGATCGGCTCAAAGCGGTTTACCTGTTTTACACCGGGCACATAAAAGCCAATGTCCTGGCCGGCGCCGGTGAACAATTCCTGGCCGATGAAGCCACCAACCCGGCGTACGAGTCCCCCAGCCGCAAACTGGATATCGAGCGCCATTTCCGCCGTATAAATCGCATGTTGGACGAGGGCAACAAACTGGTAAAGGCTAAAAAACTCTTCGAAAAAACCGACAAGGAATTTCGCGGCACGGCGGAATGGCAGAAACGCCGCGAAGACTTCATACGCCTCCTGCGTGCCCGCAGCAACTAACGGACAATCATACCATGTCTGACGATCCCATCTGGACTGAAGCACAAGCCGATGCAGAGCGTGAGGCTGCCAATGAACCGATATTGGCGAGTTTCCTGCACGTCACTATCTGCAACCACAACAGCCTCGAAGCCGCCCTCAGCTTTCACCTCGCCAACAAACTGGCGAGCCCGACGCTGCAGGCCATATCGTTGATGGAGCTGATCAGCGAAGCATTCGCCAATGCCTCGGTGCGGGCCGCTGTGCGCACCGATCTGCAGGCCGTGCGCGAGCGCGACCCGGCGTGCCGCGGCTATCTCATGCCGCTACTCTATTTCAAGGGGTTCCAGGCCCTGCAATCCCATCGCGTCGCGCACTGGCTGTGGGGGCAGGACCGGCAGCCTCTCGCCTTCATGTTGCAGAGCCGCATGGCCGATGTCTTTGCGGTCGACATCCATCCGGCGGCTCAAATCGGCAGCGGTATCCTCGTCGATCACGCGACCGGCCTGGTCATCGGCGAGACCGCGGTGATCGAGGACAACGTCTCACTCCTGCACGAGGTCACGCTGGGCGGCACCGGCAAGGAGACCGGCGACCGCCACCCGAAGATCGGCAAGGGTGTGCTGATCGGTGCCGGCGCCAAGATCCTGGGCAATATCCGCATCGGCGAGGGTGCCAAAATCGGTGCCGGCAGCGTCGTGCTCGATCCGGTCGAACCCCATTGCACGGTTGCTGGTGTCCCAGCCAAAATCGTCGGTCGCCCGACCAGCGACAACCCTGCCCTGGAAATGAACCACCGCCTCAACTGCGACGAGGCGGAAGGCCTGGATTCCGCCCAGCTCTGATCCATTGCATTGACCTGTACTCATCGCCCGGCTCCATCCCCACCGGACGGGCCGTTCACCCATCCCCCCCCGTATACCACGCCGCCGTCTGCCGCATGCCCTCGGCGTTGTCGACCTGCGGGTCGTAACCGAAATCCCGCTCGGCCTTGCCGTGGTCGAAATAGTGGGAAGTCGCAAACTGGCTCGCCAGAAATCGTGTCAGTCGCGGTTGCCCGAGAAACGGCAGCACCGTATAGACGATTTCCATTGCCAGCCCGATACGGCTCGCCGCCGCGTACGATATCGACCGGCGCACCGGCGGCAACTCCAGATGCGCCAGCAGCTCATCGATCCACGCCCACATATTCACCGGCGCCGCATCACCGATGAAATACGCCTGGCCGTTGACCGGGGACGCCTCCGTCAGCGCCGCCGCCGCCTGCAGATGCGCCGTCGCCGCGTTGTCGATGTATGTCATGTCCGCCAGATTGCTGCCGTCCCCGACCCGGATCAGCTTACCGGCCTTTGCCTGCGACGCCAGCAGCGGCACGATGTGCGTGTCGCCGGGGCCCCAGATCAAATGCGGCCGCAGCGCGCATGTCGCCAGGCCGCTGTCCGCCGCCGCCAGGACCCGTTGCTCGGCCACCGCCTTTGACTCCGGGTAGTGGGCGTAAAAGCGCTGCGGGTACGGTTGATTCTCGTCGACGCCTTCCAGGCTGGACATGCCGAACACCACGCTGGGCGAACTGGTGTACACCAACCGCGGCACGCCGTGACGGCGACACGCCGCAATGACATTGTCGGTGCCGTCCACGTTGATCGAAAAAAAGTCACGGCGCCGCCCCCAGACGCCGGCCAGCGCCGCAACATGATAAACAATGTCGACGCCCTGGCACACCGCACCGACCGCGTCGGCGTCGCGAAGGTCAGCCTGCCTGCAGTCCACTCCCAGGCCTGCCAGTTCGGGATATTGCCCGCGCGCAACGATCCGCACCGACTCCGTCTGCGCGAGCAACATCTCAACAATGGCGCGGCCGAGAAAACCACCGCCGCCAGTCACCAGCGACAGACCCATGCGCTGAATCCTCCTGTGTGAAATCGTGCCTGAACGGAAACTTCCTGTGAGTCGGATTTCGACTCATTGTTCAGTTCCTGACCAGGCACTGAACATCCTTTCCACGGCCGTCCCAAAGTACGTCGAGATCGTTGACTTTAGCGCGGTTCACGTTACCTTGCACACACTGTCGCGGCGAAAAAGTTGTTTTTTGGAGAG
>JASLZG010000392.1 GCA_030754995.1 Lentisphaeria bacterium | reverse complement strand
GTGGGTAATGACTGGGTACATGAGGGATTCGAGGCCTTCTCCCGGGGCTGTTTCGAGAACGGCGGCTCCAACCTCTACGCCAATGCCAACGGCGTGATCGAGACGATCCACCGCATGGACGTCGACCAGGACGGCTATGTCGACCTGATCCTCACCAACGGTCACGGTTACATCGAGCGCGCGCCGACCTGGATCTACAAGCCGTCGGGCACCGGGCATCCGGCATCGGGCACCGGAAAAGACTGGTCCCGGCAGCAGCTGCCGAATGACAGCGGCTGGATGAGCCGGATCATCGACGTGGACGGCGACGGCCACGCCGATCTGGTTGTCGTCAACGGCGAGAACGGGGTCACCTCCGAGCTCGACTCGTACATTTACTGGGGCGGCCCCGGCGGAGTGGGCGGCGACCGTACCGAGCTGCCGACGAGCGGCGCCTACGACGTGGCAATGGCCGACCTCACCGGCAACGGGCTGCTGGACGTGCTGTTTCCCTCCGCCTGGGTCGATCACCACAACCCGGGCCAGCCCCTGCCGATCCAGGTTTACGAGCAGGTGTCGCCGCGCAACTTCGTCGATGCCTCGCAGCGCTACGGCCTGACCGGCATCGCGGCGACGGCCCTCGTCCTGGCCGACCTGACCGGCAGCGGGCGGCTGGACCTGGTCGTCGCCAACTACCGCAGTGAGTTCGAATACGAGACTGATTCGTTCGTCTACCGGGCGACCGGGAACGGCTTCGATACGGACCAGCCGCTCCGCCTGCCGACCCATTACGCGATGCAGGTGCAGGCCGCCGACCTCAACGGCGACGGGTATCCGGAGATCATCTTCGCCGGCGGCGACGAGGTGTGGATCTACTGGAACGACGACGGCCGATTCGATACGGACCGCTGCACGCGGATCGCGGCGGTGGGTTTCACCACGATGTTCTGTATCGGGGCGGTGCGCACCGAAGTCGCCGACCTCGACGGTGACGGGCGGAACGAGTTGGTCATCGCCACTGCGGCGGGCCTCGAGATCCGCCACAGCGACGACCTGCAGCAGGTGCAGACACTGCTGCCGATCGAGTACGCGAGCTGGGTGCACGCCGCCGATCTCGACGGCGACGGCCGGCTCGACCTGATCGTCAGCAAGTATGACAACCGCGTCACCTACGAGACCGAGTCGGCCGTCTTCTGGAACGGCCCGGACGGCTTTGAGGCCGACCGGCTCACCCGCCTGCCGACCGCCGGTGCCATGGGCTGTACGGTCGGCGACCTGGACGGTGACGGCCGTCCCGTGATCGTGTTCAACAACACGATGCAGGGACCCTCGCAGTACTGGGACGAGCTGCCCGTCTACATCTACCTGGGCGGTCCCGACGCCGACTACGGGGTGCACCGCCGGCTGGAACTGCCCGTCATGTACGGCAGTAACGGTTACGTGCTGGCCGACTTCGACCTGGACGGCTACCACGACCTGATCGTCACCAGCGGCGAGGGGATCCGCATCTTTCACGGTGGCCCCGACGGCCCGCGCCGCGACCACTACACCGACCTGAACCCCGAGGTCGAGGGGTACGTTTCGAACGTATACGTCGCCGACTTCAATCGCGACGGATACCTGGACCTGCTGCTGGCGGCCGGGACCTATGACGACAAGCCCGAGACCATGGCCCGGTCGTCGATGATCCTTTTCGGCTCGCCCGAGGGTTTTTCCCTGGAGCGTTCGCAGAGCATCCCCACGTACGGCGCCGGCATGCATCTGGCCGACCTCAACCGCAACGGCTATCTCGACATCGTCTACTGTCACAAGCGCGGCTACATGGTCATCTATCACGGCGGTCCCGACGGTTTCTCACCCGACCGGACCGGCCGGTTCGAGTTCGACGGCCTGCAACCGGGCGGGGTCAATGCGGCCGACCTCACCGGCAACGGCTACCTCGACCTGATCATCGTCTTCGGCAGCCACTACCTGCGGGAAAAGGAGACCTTTATCATCCTGTTCGGTTCCGCGAATGGCTACAGCCTCGACAACTCACAACGCTACGACGGCGGCTACACTCCGGGACATATCTGCGTTGCCGACTTCAACAACGACGGCCATCTCGATCTCCTGGTCGGGGCATATTCGACCGACCTGACGCGGGAACTGCCGGCGCGGCTTTTTTGCGGCGACGGGCGGCGCCTCGACTTGGAGCATCCGGTTGAGGTCGCGATGAACTCCGCGCACCAGGTCATCCCGGTCGATCTCAACCGCAACGGCTACGTCGATCTCGTCTTCATCTGTCACCGCAACGATCTTGGTCACCAGGTGGACTCGATGATCCTGTGGAACGGCCCGGAGGGGATCTCGCCGGCGCGCGCGACGCCGATTCCCGGACTGGGCCCGCACGCGGTCATCACTCGTGACCCCGGCAACGCCTATACCCGCCAGCCGCATGAGAGCTACGTCTCGCCCCCCTGCGAGATGGGCCGGCGCCGGCCGCGCTGCCTCGACTGGGACGCCGACGTGCCGGAGACCACCGACCTGAAGTTCCAACTGCGATGGGCTGCCACGCGGGACGGCCTCGAAGGCGCTGCCTGGCACGGCCCCGAGGGCGGGGAGTCCTTCTTCGAGACGCCGGGCGGGGCCATCCCGCCGCCGCCGCCGGAGGCGCGGTGGCTGCAGTATCACGCGGTGTTCGTTTCGCTCTATGAATGCGCCTCGCCACAGCTGCGCCGGGTGACGGTGGAGTTTCACTGAGCGAATGGGCCCGGCCGGGGCGAAGCGAGCCACCTTTTTCAGGGGTGCCTCGTTGATTTTCAGCAACCGATTCCACGGTCCCCTTCCGACCCGGGCGGCAGGGGTAATTCCCACTCGCATTTGCCGTGGTTTCAATTACCTTGTGCCGGCGCTCGGGAGTGAATCCCCATGTGCGGAGTAGGGGGGTGAAATGGATACGAAGGCCCTGGTGCGGGCGAAAATCCTTGGTGAGGCAGGCGTGCCGTTTTCGTTTGTTTACGACGGTCGCTGTTCCGAGGCATTTCTGGGGAGCTGGGTTCGGCACCTGGAAAGTAGGAAGCTGGACGGGAACAGGACGTCGCACGTCCTGACCTTCACCGATGAGGAAACCGGGCTGCAGGTCAACTGTGAGGCGATCGAGTACGCGGATTTCCCGGCGCTCGACTGGGTGATGCGGTTCAGGAACACCGGCCCGACAGATTCGGCTGTCCTTGAGGAGGTGCTGCCCCTGGACGTTGACTTTGCGCCGGCGAAGGACAGTGACGTGGCGCTTCATTATCTGCGGGGCAGCTCGAGCACCCGGCAAGATTTCAGTCCTGTCGAGGTGCCGCTGTCGATGGCCAGCAGCAAGACGCTGGGTTGCTTCGGCGGCAGGTCGTCGAACGCCGGCGATTGTCCGCCGGACAATGAAGGGGCAATGCCGTTTTTCAACCTGGCATTCGAAGATGGCGGAATCATCCTTGCCATTGGCTGGTCCGGGTCGTGGAAGGCACAGTTTCGGCGCGACACCCAGGGTGTGTTGGGCCTGCAGGGGGGCATGGGGCACACACGCCTGAAGCTGCTGGCCGGTGAAGAAGTCCGCACGCCCAGAATCCTGATGCTGTTCTGGGAAGGTGCGCGGCTGAAGGCTCACAACCAGTTTCGGCAACTGGTCCTGGCACATTACACGCCGCATCGGGAGGGCAAGCCCGTGCAGATGCCGTTGTCCGCCAATTCCTGGAGCCTGCACAATTCCGGCAGTGAGACATCGGAAGAGAATCAGATCGAACTCATCCGCCGGTACAAGGCGTCGAAGATCCCGCTGGAATGTTACTGGCTGGACGCCGGCTGGTACGAAGGGGTCGATGGCGTCGAGCGCTGGGGCGAATGTGTCGGCAACTGGTTTCCCAAGAAACGGACGTTCCCCAACGGATTCCGGGCGCTTGCCGACGAGGTCGCCAAGGCCGGGCTCGGATTCGTGCTGTGGTTCGAGCCGGAACGCGCCAAGCCCGGGACGCAGCTGTACGA
>JASLZG010000391.1 GCA_030754995.1 Lentisphaeria bacterium | reverse complement strand
CTGATCGAGGAAGTACCGATGGTACTGGATAGCAGCCGCCGCTCGGGCAAGAGTAAAATGCGCATCGTCTCAACGATCGGCGGTTATCTGCGGCTACTGGTGCGGAAGCTGTTCACGCAGACGTTGGATCAGCCGAAGTCGTGACCGCGGCGGTCACTTTTCGTCGATTTCTCTGAAGTCGTAGATGATCTCGCCGGCTCGGCTCCAGCCGAGTTTCTCGCGGGCCACCCGTTCGACGGCATGCGGATCGACCTGCAGTCGATGGATCTCGTCCAGCAGCTTTTCCTTGGTCTGCTGCTCCGTCAGAAGGTTCTGCTCGACCTCCCGCAGGCGTTGGCTGGTCTGGTTGTAGTTGGTATAGGCTGGCAACAGCATATACACCCCCCACACACTGACAGCCGCGATGACCAGCAGATGAAAAAAGCCTTTCATTGACAAAATTCCATCCTCCGAATTAGCGGAAGTGACGTAAACACGGGGAAATATGGCGATTCATACAAGAATATCAACAAGTATGCCAAAAATTTAATAGCTACTTTCCATGAGCCAAGTCATGGAGCCAGGGCACCGGCGTCGGTCAGCAGCGAGATCAATGCTTCGACACATTCGTTAATGCTTTTTGTTGCGGTATTTAACCTCAATGCGGGCGCCACGGGCGCCTCGTAAGGCGCTGAAACGCCGGTGAATTCCGGGATGATGCCTTGGCGGGCCTTGCGGTACAGCCCCTTTGGATCCCGCGCCTCGCACACTTCGAGAGGAGCGTCCAGGTAGACCTCGTGGAAACGGTCGTCGCCGATCACCTTGCAGGCGTTCACGCGGTCTACCGAACTGGGCGAAATGAACGCGGCAATCACCAGCAGTCCGGCGTCGTTGAACAGGCGTGCCGCTGCCGCGATCCGACGGATGTTCTCAGTGCGATCTTCGGCCGAAAAGCCGAGGTCGGCGTTGAGACCGGTGCGGACATTGTCGCCGTCGAGCCAGTAGACCAGGTGCCCGTCATCGAACAAGCGGCGTTCGAGCGCGCCGGCAATCGTCGATTTTCCGGAGGCCGAAAGCCCGGTGAACCAGACCGTCACGCCACGCTGCCCGAGGCGCTGCTCGCGTTCCCGGATCTGAATTTTGCTGGCATGGCCTGTGAGATTCTGTGTCTTGCTCATCCGCATCAGAAGATATGGCGCCGGCAGTCGGGGATGGATTCGAGGAATATACTGCCGTAATTGGTCCTTACGATTCGCGAATCCAGCACCACGACGATGCCGCTGTCTTCGCGGCTGCGGATGAGCCGGCCGATGCCCTGGCGGAATTTCAGCACTGCTTCGGGCAGAAAATAGTCGCGGAAGGCATTGCCGCCATCCATCTCAATATGCGCCTTGCGCGCGGCGATCAACGGATGGGTCGGCACCTGAAACGGCAGCTTGACGATGATAACGTTGCTGAGTGCCTCGCCCGGCACGTCCACGCCCATCCAAAAACTGTCGGTGCCGAAGATCACGGAATTGACATCATCCCGAAACTGCTCGAGCATCTGGGTGCGCTGCAGGTCGCGCCCCTGCACCAGCAGACGGATGCGGCTGGCGGCAAAAAAGCTCTCGAGCGATTCGGCAATCGTATCCATCATGCTGTAGCTGGTGAACAGAACGAACGCCTTGCCTTCGGTCTGTCGGATGAAGTGTTGAATCTGCTCGCTCGCGGCGGCGATATAATTCTCGGTGTCCTTCGGGTCCGGCATACTGTTGAACGGCACGTACAAATCGACCTGTTCCTTGAAGTCAAACGGCGAATCCAGCACCAGTTGCCGCGAACTCTCGCCGCCGACATGCTGCAGGAAGTAATCCAGTTGATTTTTCACTGCCAGGGTAGCGCTCGTCATCACCACTGCAAAGTTGCGATTGAACATGATCTGGCGCAACGTCTCGCTGATATCGATCGGCACGCAGTTGAAGGCCAGGTGTTGTTTCTGATGTCCGAGCAGCTCGATCCAGTAGACACACTGCTGGCGCTCCATGTTGAGGAATGCCGAGATGCGGTCGTACGCGTCACGCAGCCGCGTGCACAGCGCTTGCAACTCCAGCACCAGATCCGCATCGACGCTTTCGTCCTCGATGATTTCCTTCAGGCACCGTGCCAGGTTCTCCCAAGGCCGCTGCAGTTGGTTCGGGATGTGACCCGGGGTGCTGTAGGTCACCGGATGCTCCGAGTGCTGGCCGACCCAGTCGACCACCAACGCGAAGAACCGGTCGGCCGCGGCCCGCGCCTCAGTCGCTGCCGCTTGTGCCTCGGCGGCCTCCAGGCCGGACAGCAGGCCACGGCCGGAATGCGGATTGTACAGGCGGTTGAGCAACGCCGTGACGGCATATGTCGAGACGTGAATGCCCAGGTGCGACGAGGCCACGTCCCGAAACGTCTGTGCCTCGTCGATAATCACCGCGACGTGGTCGGGCAGAATGCTTTGCTCGCCGTTACTTTCCTCGCGCATCGCCAGGTCAATGGAAAACAGCGCGTGATTCGTGACGATGATGTTCGCACCAAAAAGTTTGCGCCGCGCCCTCAGGAAGTGACAGGTCCGGGTGTCGCCATCGGCTTCATGCGGGCAGACGCCCGGTTCGCTGCACACCGCCGACCAGGTCTGGCGCCCCGGGTTGAACGACAGGTCCGAGCGTGACCCTTCCTTGGTGTCCTTGTACCAGTTGCGGATTCGCTCGACCTCCGGCAGCATCTCCTTCGACGGCAGATATTCCTGGTGCCGGTCACAACTCTTCATCAGCCGGTGGCCGCAGATGTAATTCTCACGCCCCTTCGCCAGCGCCGCGGAGAACGGCCGCTCGATCAGGTTCTGCAGCACCGGGATATCGCGCTGCATCAATTGCTCCTGCAGCGCGATCGTCTGGGTCGAGATGACCACTGCCTTGCCGGTCGCCGTGGCCAGGTAGATCGCCGGGACCAGGTAGGCAAAACTTTTGCCGACACCCGTCGGGGCCTCCACGCAGAGATGGTCTCCGGCCTCCATGCAGTCGGCGATCGCCAGCGCCATTGCCTTCTGCTGTGGCCGCTCCTCATAGGGCCGCCCACCAACCGCCGCGGATTGCTGCAGCGGCGTGTCGTCGCCGAAAAAGGCGTCCACACGATCGGTCAACTGACCGTCGGGTTCGCTGCCGGCCTCACCCGCATCGTCATCAACGGGAATCTTGATCATGCTGATAAGCATACGATGCCGGAAGCAACCTGCAAACAGCTCCGGCCAATTATCATAATACCTTTGGGGCAAGCAGGTTTTAACGGACCCGGCCACCTGGTCGGGCACCAGGTGGCCAACGCCGGACAGCCTGTCAGTTCCCAGTGAGCCTTTACTACGGGCCGGCACAACTGCCATGGTGGAAACACATGCAACGAGCCATTTTCCCTGTCCACATGGTTCCGCCCATCTGCCGGGGCAAGGCACCCGCCACAATCCAGGGCCATCGCCGCCGGCAACGTGCGACGGCCGGGGCTACTCGGAAATCTCGTCGAGGAGCCGGGGGATGATGTTCTCCGGGGTGACACCTTCGGCGTCGGCATGGAAGTTGGTGATGATGCGGTGTCGCAGGACCGGCAACGCCAAAGCCCGGATGTCTTCGATGGCGACGTTGTATCGGCCGTTGAGCAGGGCCCGGGCCTTGCCGGCCAACACCAGGGCCTGGGAGGCGCGGCTGCCGGCCCCCCACTTGACCATCTCCGTCACGTGCCCGGGGGCGTCGTCGCCGGGCCGCGTAGCGGTCACCAGCCGGACGGCGTAAGACACAACGTTCGAAGACACCGGCACCTCGCGCACCATCTCCTGAATCTCGATGATCTCCTCGCCGTTGAACATCTTCTCGAGCTGCGGCTCCTGCGGGTTGGTCGTGCGCACGACCATTTCCTCTTCGTCCGCCCTGCTCAGGTACGACAGAACGACGTTGAAGATGAAGCGGTCCATCTGCGCCTCGGGCAACGGGTAGGTGCCTTCCAGCTC
>JASLZG010000390.1 GCA_030754995.1 Lentisphaeria bacterium | reverse complement strand
GGCTGCGACTTTTTTTTCGACGGCTATTTGCCAACCGGCCAGTTATTCGCCCCGCCGCAGCATCGTCCGCACACCGCCATCGACATTGATTCGGCGAGGGACTTTTACCGGCTCCTCGGCTGATAACTTATCCGCCGTCCAATTCACTGGCAACCACGGCAGCCTGCTTCAACAGCCGCAACAGCATCACCCCGCAGATCAGCGAAACGACAGTACCGTCGATTATGAAGGTGATCACCCGATTGTCACTGATCAGCGACGTCAGCTTCATGACGCCGCACGACAATGCGGCAAGCGCCAGCAACGGTGCAAACACCGGCAGGGCACAGAGACGGCAGGTATACGGCACGGAGATGAACAGGTTGCAGATCGTTGCCGGGATCAGCGTTCCCAGCGCCACGCCGACGATGCCGAGCGGCCAGACCAGGATCAAGCTGAGCGTCAGGTTCAGGACAGCCGCGCCAAGGGAGACGGTTGCGTCAAATTTTACCTGGCCGGTACCAAGGAGCACCCGGGATGCGGTGGCATCAAATACTGCCATGAAAATTGCCCCCAGAAAGATATGGAGAACCGGCAGGCTCACCTTGACTATGTCCGCCGGCACCTTGTCATTGGGGACGATCATGAACCACCAGCCGATCGCGTCCCCGCCATAGGCGAAAAGCATGATCAGGAACGGCGTGATCAGCATGACGGACAGTCGCGTCCCGGTCAGCAGCAGTTGGCGCATCGCTTCCGGCTCACGATTGGTGTCGAGCTCGGACGCCAGGGGGAAAAAAGTGTCGATCAGCGGGTCGGTTATCTTCTCGAGCACACCGGCAATCCTGGTGCCGACATCGTAATAGGCGATCCAACGGAAGGGCGTCGCCATCATCAAGGCAATTACCAGCCCGTCGATGCGATGTGAAACGTTGACCGCGAGATCGATCAGGAAAGCGAATTTCGAGTACTCCCCCAAGTTGCGGCGAATCTCCGGGTCAGCCAGTCGCGGGTTGACGCGGACGCCGCAATCCCGGCGGATGAAGAAANTCAGCGCGGCGATCTCGGCCACCGTCTCCGCCATGCGGATGACCACCAGCACCAGCAGGCCGTGGCCGGCCTTCACGGCGATGATCGTCGCGGCGGCACCGGCGAACGTCCTGGCGACCTCGGTGACGTTGAGCAGGTCGAAGCGGGAATGCCCCTCGAGTACGGCAACCTGCAGGCGCCGGAAAAAATCGACCACCGCCACGGCCCCCATCAACACCGTGGCGGTCACGAAAGTGCGGCGATCGAAACCATCCAGGTCAATCGCCCAGCCGGCCAGACAGACGATGACGACCAGGATCGGCACCGAGATCAGCGACAGGCGCATGAGAACGGCACACGCCGAACCGGCTGTCCTCTCGACTTTGTCACGATCGCCGAGCGCCAGCGCCTGCGACACATGGCGGATGACCGCCGGCATCAGTCCGAGCTCGATCAGTGCGAAGTACGCAAAAAAAACATTGACCAAAATCCACGCACCGTAGGTCGCAATGCCGAGCTCGCCCATCAGGAACGGCACCATATACAACATCACCAGCATCGTTAAAACGAAGCCGATGTAGTTGCTGAAGATGTTGCGAATTATCCGGTTCTTGAGCAAGGGAAAGGTTTCAGGTTTCAGGTTTCAGTTTCAGGTTTCGGGGGGGGGCAGGTTGCTGGATTGGTCGGATAGTGGCTCGCGCCCTTCATCGCATTGGCTCCCCACTTCCCATCACGGCTCATTCATCTTTTCCCAGCCGGAGAAGCCCTCGCGGATGCCGCGCAGCCAGTTGACGCTGCGGCGGTACGCCACCCGCCTAGCGAGCAGCAGATAGCACGGGGCCGCCAGAAATTTTATCATGAACCGGCGGGCAAAGATGTAGCGTTTCGGGTACCGGTCACCCGCCGCTGCGTGTTTTGCGAACATCGCGCCCACACCCAGCCCGTAGTTGTATGTGTTGTTGATGTTCGCCTCGTCATTGCGCCAGTCGAGATGGTGGACGCGAATGGCGTCTGTATACGTTACCTCGAGACCGCACTTCAGCACACGGTAGACCATGTCGGCGTCTTCGGCGCCGGGGAACTCGGCGCCCTGCCCCAACACCGGGTCAAAGACCCCGACAGCCTCAAACACCTGGCGGCGAAAGAACGAGTTGCCGCCGGTCGGCCCGACGATCCACGGGTCGTTGCGTCCTTGCAGCGTGACAATTCTCGGGGTCAATCCCGCCAGCGCCGCGCCACTGATCTCGTTGATCTCGTCATAGACCTCGCCGATGAGGATTTGAGATTGCGGAAAATCTCCGGCAGCCCTCAAGGCCGAGGCGACCCAGTCCGGCGCCGGGATGCAGTCGTCATCGAGGAAACCGATCAACGCGCCCGTCGAGGCCTCGATCCCGACGTTCCGCGAATTCGACAGGCCGCGCAGGTCCGAAGGGACGTGGCGTACCAACGGGTTGCCGAACTGTTCGAGCGCCACCTTCGTGGCATCATCGTCGCTTTGATCGACCACGACAATTTCGGCTGGCAGCACCGTGTTCTGCAGCAACGCCGCCAGCGACTGCATCAGCATCTCCGGCCGGTTGCGGGTCGGGTAGATGACCGCCACATCTTTCCTGCCACCGGGAACCGGTTGGCTTTCTGTGTTCGTCACGGCCATGTCAGGTCTCCGCGCTGGATGCATCGGCCCAGCGAATGAACATATCGAGGAAGCACTGCTGACTGTCCAGCGTCGTGAAGAGATGATCGCAGTCGGTGATCTCCCCGATGGTCATCCGCCCTGTCGCCTGGAACTCCGCGGCCCGGTCGCGCAGCATGACATCGAGATAGTCACGACTGACATCGAGCGCCGAGTTGACCAGGAGGATCGAGGTCCCGCGTTCGATCAGCAAATTGAAACGTGCGACCGTTTTATCGGCAATATCGTTGACCTTGTCCTTGCGGATGAAAAAGCCGCGCAGCCGCGCAAGGATCATCTTGTAGTCCGCCTTGCCGGTAAAAAAATCCTTCCATCGTTCCGGGTTAAACAGCACGCGGCGCCAGTACTGCCAGTTCCGGGCCTCGACATAGGCTGTCAACTCGTCCTCGTCGAGGAATTGCGGGTTCTGCATGACGACGCCGCACACCTGCGGTTCGTGTGCTGCTGCCAGCAACGCGTTGACCGCGCCCAGACAGAGGCCGCCGAGGATGAATTGATCGCTGCCGCAGGCCTTTGTCACCGCGGCCATCGCCCATGACGTTTCCTCGTGCATGCGCCCATCGTAATCCGCATTGGATTGACTGACCGGACTGTCGCCAAGGCCCGACGAATCGAAACGCAGCACCGGATGTCCCAGCTCGGCGAGCCACCGCGCCCACTTGACATAGCAGCGGTTCGGGCCAACCCGGTGAAGCATACCCGCATTAAGGAAAATCACTGCCGGCTTGGTCACCGTCTCCGGCATGGTCAGCACACCGATCAGTGACTGCTCCGGGCCGATCAGGCATGGCTGCTCATTATAGGTGGCTGTTGCCGCGTTCATAGCTGTTGTTGCACCCATTCGCTGATCGCCTGAAGCACCGCCCCCGGCACCTGCTCGTGATCGATCCAGACCAACGGGGAGTTGACGTGGATGTGCGCCAAATCAACGACCTGTGCCGCCAGCAGCTCCGCGACCCTGGACGACGAGGCGCCGGCCATGTTGGTGACGACCTGCACCTTTGTGTGCGGCGGCCACACGAGATCGGCCAGGGACGTCCCGGCAAATGCCGCCAGCAGCGGGTCAGTGAACCGCAGCCCGACTATTTCCGTAATCCCGTCGGCGTCGGTTTTGATCGGCGGCAGCAAAATTCCGTCGGGCGTCGGGGTGTTGTGGACCGTCCTCTGGTCATCGACAAACGTCGCGCCGTCCAGCACCGGCTCCCACAGGACAGCGGCCTCAATGTCACCGCGGGACACACAGGTCAGCGCCGCCATCGTCGCCCCCATGCGGACGCCGAGCAGGACGACCTT
>JASLZG010000038.1:8897-23557 GCA_030754995.1 Lentisphaeria bacterium | reverse complement strand
CTGAATAGCAAGGATGGATTTTCACACGACCCCAGTTGGATACTGCCGACATCGCGGGCGCACGGCGCATGTTGCGCGGACCTCAATCGCGACGGCTATCTCGATCTGATCTTCAGCGGTTGGGACAACCCGGAGTTGCTGATTTTTTACGGCAACGCCCAGGGTTTCGATACGGAAAATCCCGATCGGATTGAAATGACCCACGACGGTGTCACCTACAGCAGTCCGCGCTGGATTCATCTTGTTGATCTCAATAATGATGGCTGGCTCGACCTGGTGGTGCCGCAGGTCCTTGGCGATCGGAGTTTTATTCTCCGGGGCGGTCCGGAGGGATTCAGCATGGACCGTTGTCAGACGCTCTCGGTAGAGCGCCCAGCATGCGTCCGCTCCGCGGATCTCACCGGCAACGGTTATCCGGATCTGATACTCGGTGGGCACGTTCCATCGCGCGGGGTGCCTCATGATTCTTTCGTATACATTTATTGGAACGGGCCCGAGGGCTTGAGTCAAGATCGACGCTGCATGCTGCCCGCCAACGGGATCAACAGCATGGCGATCGCGGATTTCAACAACAACGGCAGGCTCGATCTGTATGTCGGCTCGTACGCCGACGGCAAGTCTCGAGATCTCGATTCGTATATCTACTGGAACCACCCGGACACAGGTTTTTCCGTGGCCGATCGAAAGCGGCTGTTCACCCACTCGGCGTCGGGCTGCGTTGCGACAGACTTCAACGAGGACGGTTGGATCGATCTGGCCGTGGCGAATCACAAGCCCTGGGGCGATCACCAGGGATATTCCGAAGTGTGGTGGAATGGTCCCGACGGATTCGACGCGCGCCGTACAACACGCCTACCGACTTCCGGGCCGCACGGGATGACTTCCGTTGAACCGGGGAACATCCTTGATCGTGGGCCGGAGGAGACCTACGAATCAAGTGTTTTCAAGTTGCCCGACGGCGCCACCGCCGTCGGCATCTCGTGGCAGGCAGAGGTTCCATCCAAAACCTGGGTGAAGGCACAATTGCGTTTCGCCGAAACCCGCGAGGCCCTGGCTGAGGCCGATTGGCTTGGACCGGCAGGTGTATCGAGCTGGTTCGCCAACGGCGATGCCGTGGAGGCCACGGCCTTCGCCGGTTATTGGCTGCAATACCGCTTGGCTCTCGGTGCTGCCAACGCACTGAGTACGCCTCGGGTAACGTCGGTTGAAGTGGCGTACGCCGACTGAGGGACGATCCGTGAATTCAAGACGGCGGCGGCCCGCCGGCGCCCCGGGAAAAGGAATTTTGCCGATCCCCTCTCCCCGTGAACTCGGCGGTCTTCTTCAATCATCCCCCGGCGAACGTTATAGCCGTCCGAGAACTCAACGCCGCGAGCCGGGCAGGGGTCAAGGAACCAGCCCGGCAGGTGCATGGCTGTCGGTGCTTGACGGAATCATCGTACCGCCTGCCAATATGAGCTCCAGGCGAAATCCAAGTGGAAAATCGCCCGCAAAGGCGGCGGCGCGTAGGAGACGTGCCCATCAACCCACAGGACATTGCAACTGCCGGAATGCCGGTCCCCCATGTTCTGGATGACTATTGGCGCCCCCGGCGGGTCTCCACGTGACTTGGCAGAGCTTGCCGACTCTGGAGACTCGAGGCGGTGCAGGGAATCAATGAAACAAATCGTTGCCGTAGGCTCAGTCACTGCGTTGACTTTCAACCAAACTGCGAACTCGCCGAGGTTCCAGTAGTTGTAGCCGTAGGACGGGTTGTCGCTCGGATTGAGCGTATCGCCACTGCTATAGTAATTCCAGTTGAAGTATTCGTTGTCCGAGGGGCATTTCCAGGGGCTATCCGGATTCAGCACCTGCCCGCCGGGAATAGTCGGATGTCCACCGTTGAAGTACTGGTTGAGGAAACGCGGATAAAACGAATAGTTGTCGACCCAGGTGAGCTGTGAGTTCAGGCACCAGCCTTCATTGTCATCCGCATACATAATCCATCCCAGCCCCAACTGCTTCTGGTTGTTTGCGCAATAAATCTGGCGCGCTTTACCTTTGGCCTGATTTAACGCAGGCAGCAGCATCGACGCCAGGATGGCAATGATGGCGATGACGACCAGCAGCTCGATAAGAGTGAAACCCTTTCGATGTCTCAACATAGTACTGCTCTGCTTGAAAGTGATTCCCGCTCAGGTGGTTGACTAGCCGCAAACAAATCTAATTTCCCGCAACGCCCGCAGTAACCATAATTGCGTGTCGCTTGTCAGGGACCCGGGCAGTTACGATGATCGCCGAGGTCACCGAGTCAGCATTCCACAATCACCGGCGGTTCAAGCATGCCATACTCGACCAACTTAAACGCATCCTGTTGCGGGCATACCGGACGGTACGTGCCGGGACCGACGCCGTATGGCTCGTCCTCGATCATATGCAGGGGGCCGAACGCGTTGCGTCGTGAACTGATGAGCTTGATGGCGACGGCATTGCGGCCGTCCTGCAGCTGCTCGGTGATGTCCAGTTCAAAATCGGGAAAGGCAATGATCACCGGTTCAGCGTTGTTCAACGACATTTCCATCACCGTAGCATTGCAGCCCGGGAGCTTCAGCAAATACCGGCGGCCGTCTGTCTTCTGGTGCTGGAAAGTCGTGCGGTAAACAACGCCGCCGGCATAAAACGGCAGCCCCTGTGACAGCCAGCTGCCAAGGGTCAACCTGGCCGGCAGCCGGGTCATCGCGGCCTTCCCGCCATCGACACGCACCCCGAACTGTCCGAGCAAATAGATAATCTCGAGGTCCGTGAGCCGATCGAACTGGCCCTTCAATGACAATGTATTCCTGCCACGCCGGAATTGTGACGGGTCGATGGAGATGGTCTTGATCGCGGGATCCACCCACCAACCGGTTATCATGGTGGTGATCAGCGGCCTGCCGTTGAGCTCGATCGCCCAGCGCTCCGGTTGCTCTACTGCCAGCAGTACGGGCATGGCCGGCAGCGACCTGACATTGAAACTGTAGGCAAGGGTCGTCTCTGCGGTCGGGCCCAGCGGCTGGTGGCGATCGACCCACGGCTGTACCATGGCACCGCCGCGATGTGGAATATCGAGATAGTCGTGCAGCTCGTTATCGAGTTCCAGGATCTCCATCTTGCGACGGCGGAATGCCTTCATCCCATCGGCCGTCGCGTGGCAGTCGGGCCGATCAAGGACCAGGACGTTGTGATCATCGAGTGCGAACGCCCACTTACCCGGATCAAGTTTCAATGCCGGGCCGGCAGGCTGCAGCCGGTGCCACGCGGGCAATACCTCCTTGCAACCGGCAACGACGAAGAGGGCCGAGCCGCTGCGCGGCAGGTCAACATCGAATTCAACCGCGCCAGCGGTTACCCTGCCCGGATACGAAAGGCGTTCGCCAGTGACCGGATCCCAGCGCTGAACATGGGAATCGCTGTCCGGCACGGCATCGATACGAACGCAAAGCGAGTCGTGTGCGCACTCGCGACTGTTATTGACCAGGAACAGCGTCAGGTCGTTGCCGATGCGGCGAAGTTGGCAGAGGATGTCGGTTGCCTCATTGCCGGCGGCATCCCGTATGCTGACAGATCGCGCCTTGTCCTCGAGGGCGGCGGCAACGGCTTCTGAATCGAACGGAACGGTCTTGTCCCGGGCAAAGTCACTGGCCTCGCTCGACTCCAGGGCATCGACGAGTCCGGGCGGTTTGCCAATGAAAACGACCTGGCCGCCGAGCTGCGAGAACTGCTCGAGGAGGTCGAGTGTGGAGCGCCGCAGCGTCAGCAACTGGGGCACCAGGACGGCGCGGTATTTCATGCGGCCGATTTGCAGGTAGACGCCGCCTTCATCGTCGCCGGTTTTCGCGTCGAAATCGGCGATCAGCTCTTCATCGGCGAAGTCGAAATCGAGGTGGCGACCGGTCAGCCACGCGACCAGGAGCTCGGCCTGCTCATCCAGTTCACTGATGCGCTCGTTCTGCACAACAGCCGGCTCGATCGTGTCGTCGACCCAACCGGCGTTGATGAGCACGTAGTAGCTTTCGACCGGGTGAATGACCGCCAGGTCGCAAACCGGAGCGCCGGCGCCGAGGACCACGTGGAGTCGTGAGAAATAGGTTTCCAAATGCCGGTACTGGCGCCACCAGGGCGATTGGAAATGGATACTGGCGGGATAGTCCCGTTTCGCCTCTCCGGCCATCGAGTACCAGGACACGTGCGGGCAGCGCATGGTAATGCCGAGGACCGTCTGCCAGTCGCCGTTGTGCTTGTAGCTTTCAAAGGTCGTCGGCCAACCCGTGGCGCCGTACATTTCGGAAAGCACCCAGTTGCACCCCATCTGTCGCGCCACCGACGCGCACTGCTTGGGGATCAGAAACTCCATGCGAAAGCGGCGTACAATGTCGATGCCCGGCAACTGCATGTGCGAGTAGAACTGCATGGTCGAGCCGCACATTGAAATGTTGTTGCTGATCGGCCGTTCCTCCTGGACATGGCCGGTCAGAAACAGGTTGTTGTCGTTGCACCAGTCGCCGATCGTTTTTGCGAAAGCCTGCGCAAACATGCGTGCCTTGCAGCGGCAGTAGTGATATCGCACCTGGCTGCCACCGTCGACCAGGTCATAGGCCAGTTCCGGCAGGCGCGCGATCACGTCATAACCGAACATCCCCTGAAAACGCCGCGGCAGCCCGGCAGTCCACGGCAGGCAGCCATCGACGTCCCAGACGTTTCGAAACATCCCGCCGTGGTTCGGTTCGTCGGTAAAGATTCCGGGAACGGTTTTGCCGAAATGCTCACCGATTTCCTGCCGGTATTTTTCGTGCGTCACCTCGATGAAGTTGCCGACGGCTTCTTCGCTGAGGGTATCGAGGTAGCTCCTGTTGTTGAACCAGGAGCGGCGGCGGCAGGGCGCGGGTTTGAGGACGAACTCGATGAGCTCGGTGCCGAGTGGCTGCGCGGCAAGATCTGCGGCGCTGGAAACCGGTTCATACGAAACGAGTTTGTCGTCATCGAAAACCGTGGCAAAAAGATAGGCGGCGTCACCGTCCTGCGGCCACTCGTAGTTGTCGTCGCGCCGGCAACGGCTGACCCAGAGGGTGCGCATGCCGTACTTCGGGTCTGCTGTGGCCAGGCCGCCGGCGGCGCCGGAAGGCCATCGATCTTCGTCATACAGCCAGGCTTCGGTGCCGGTCTTCTGCGCTTCGTCTATGCACGCCCGGACGAGGTCGAACCATTCGCTGCCGAGATAGGGGGTATCGAGGCCGACGCGGGCGTGCATGAAGAAACCGCCGAATCCCATCTCCTTGAATATGCGAATCTGGCGACGCAGCTCGGCCTCGTCGAGCCTGGTGTTCCAGGCCCAGAACGGCTTGGCGCGAAACCAGGCGGGCGGTTCCTGGAAATTGTCGGCCAGAGCCGCTGCCGTCGATGGCTCATCGGGAACGCGCGCTTGATTACTGATCACGGCGTTGCCGCCAGCAACTTGTCGAAATCCCAATTCAGCGGCTCGACAATCCAGCCGAGTGCCGCGGGTGTTCCGCGGACGTTTTCAGTATGCAGCTTATTATAATCGCTCATCAGGTATTGATTCAACAGGGTGTATCCCGGGCGGTTGCGATTGTTGTATTTCATCTCGCTTGAGTAGGCGATTATTCGCGTCCGATAGTCTTCGAATGCATCAACGCTTTCCTTGACCATCAGCAGATTCGCCCGGTTCGGGTTTGCCTGA
Organism: Lentisphaeria bacterium; assembly: GCA_030754995.1. GTDB lineage: Bacteria > Verrucomicrobiota > Lentisphaeria > JABSQK01 > CAJWLW01 > CAJWLW01. The sequence continues at coordinate 17,841 of JASLZG010000038.1, read as the reverse complement.
TAGTTTTTTTCGGATGCGAACATATTCGAGACGGTTTTCATGTAGTCGAAATAGTCGCGGGTGAATTTCAACCAGTGTTTGCTTTTCGAGGTTGTCGCGGTCTGCTCGGCTTTCACCAACAGCTGCTCGAGTTCCCAGACAACCCAGGGCGGATAGTAGGCCAGGAAATGATCCTTCATCGCGATCTTGTCCTGGTTGACCTGGATCCCGTCCATGCGATTATAGATCAGGTCAAAGAACGACTTCATGATGTCGCCGGTTTCGCCGTAGACACCTTCGCAATACTCGCTGACCATGGCATCCGGATCACGATCGGGGTCGCCCATCAACCGGCTCAACGTGTAGTACACCGGGCCCCAGAGCCCCCAGTTGCGGCCGAACCGGCCGCCGCAGTAATAGATGCCCACGACATTGTTTTCATGGAAATAGCGGATCTGATCGGCCGCCGACGACGGCGTAAGCTTGGTCAGAATGCCCAGCGGCTTGATCCGGGTGGTCTCCCAGTAGATGTATGCGGTGAAGCCACGAACTTTGCCTTTCCAGGCTTCGTTCACATACTTGAACATCTTGAAATTGCCGATGGCATTTTCTGCAATGACATTGTCGCCGAAGGTGTCGAATATTTTCGAAGGCATTCGCGTCGGCTGGTAGACCAGGAGATGCACGGTCTTGTCGGGATGCGATTTCCGGCATTCGTCCACGATCCATTTGTGCGCCAGGAGAATGCGTTCGCAAGGATGCTCTTTGAGTTTTGCCAGTGGAAAATTGCTTTTGCCCATCTCCGAAAATGTGTCGAGTTTCTCGCATTCCTCGCACTGGCAGACATTGCGATAACTGACACCGTCACTCTGGCCGAGCTGCACCCAGTCGTACCCCTCGTCGAAGAGTTTGCGAATTTCTCGCAGCATAATGTTGCGCACCTCGGGATTCGACGGGCAGAGGTGGTTGAGGGCGTTGTCCGAGCGTTTGCCGTCGATGAGCGCAAAGTATTCCGGATGATCCTTGTAGTAGTTCCCGACCGGCACCCAGACATCCCAGGAATGCCCGCCAACGGTCCATATCTTGATCGAGGTGTTCGAGTTGTTGGCGACATGTGCCGGACTGCTCGGGTTGAAGTATGGTTCGGTCTCCTTGTAGACGTATGCGAACTTGGAAACAACCGTGCGTTGCAGGTCATCGGGCACCGCCAGAGCAGTTGTTTGCGGCACGAATTCGCCTTCCGGAAAATCCGTGTCCCAGGATGGAATCAGCCATCTCACACCAAGGTACGTCTCGAGAAACGTGACGACCGCGCGGGTCGTGCCGCGTGGTGTGTACGGCTTGTTCTCGATCCCGTCGCGACCGATCAGGAACAATGTCCGGCCCTTGACGACCAGCTTGCAGCTGTCCAGTTTCAGGTCATCGGCCGTGACCCCGGCTTTTCGGGCGAGCTTCGTGTGGCCGACTGAAACCAGGGCACCGTCCGGCAGGGGCTGCCCTTCCGTCACGACTTTCAATTCCGCGCCGGTCGCTTTCCTGACGTAATCCTTGAGATAGCCCACCGGCATGCCCAGGATCCACCAGTTGTCGTGGGGATCCGAATCGTTCGGTTCGGGGATGACAATTGTGGCAACTGCTTTGCCATCCTCGACAAGCGACAGTCCCGATGCCGTATTTGCAGTAAACAAGGCCGCGGACATCAGGCCCATCGCACAGAACTGCAGGCAGCACTTCAGCGTTTTGTTGTTGATTGCCACAGGGGTCTCCCGGTAATTTGTTTCTTCAGTATAGCTTGTCGCTCTATGCTTACCACAACTTGCAGCATTCCATCTCCAGGTGGGCATCGGGCGGGAAAATTTCGTTGTCCTGCAAAGGTTTCATCATCAGGACACCGGGGTCGGGGTCACCCTCGACAAAGCCGCTGTTGATCAATGCCGGCGTCAGCACGTGTCCGTTGTTCACCCAGATTTCGACCGTCGAGAATTCTGCTTGTGCCAGGTCGGCGATGATCATCTTGAGCATGCCGGCGGCGGTGATCGGTTCAACGAACGCCAGGTTCGAGATGCTGGCTTCCGCGCCGGTGCCGCGGCGCCGGTAAATACCGCTCAACCGGCCGTCGATTTCGACGACCCGCAGCTCTGCCGCGATGTCCGCCGAGGGGAAAGCCTCGATGTATTCCACTGTGTAGCCGGTTTGCAGGATCGCGTAATCGTGAACCATGCGCCGGGCTCGGTCGCGATCACCGGGCGCATAGGCACGGAATGGGGGTTCGGGTCCCCCGACCGGGGTGACCTGTCGGCGGTACGTCTCGCGAACGACGGCCGTATCGAATCCCTCCTTTTGATACATCGGATACGCCGGCAGCAGGGTCGTGAGGGTGAAAAGCATCACCGCATGATTGCCACGCTCACGATGATAGGCGATTGCCTGCCGGGTGAGCGTCTTGCCGATGCCAAGCCCGCGGCAGGTGTTTTCAACGTAGACCACCCCGAGCCCGCCGAGGCGGCGTTGCCGGTCGCCAATCATGAGGCGACGATCGTAACACATCAGATGCCCGGCAAGCGCCCCGTCACAAAACGCCAGCAGGATGCCCTCGGGCATCACGCCGGCGTCCTCGAATTTGTCGCGATACCACTCGATGTCCGGCAGGAACCCGCTCTTCTCGATTAACGGCATGAGCATGTCGTCATCGCCCGGCTGCCACGAACGGTAGGTCGGTGGGTTGTTCATTGATCTGGCCCGGTTCCTTTCAGGTTAACACTGGGGATCCTTCTCACTGACTCTCTTTCTCGCGCTGCAATATAACGTCCCGATGTGTTCATTGAAGATTGCTCGGTGATGACGGCGGTAGAGACCGGTGGTCGACCCGTCATGATGTGGCTGCTGACTTCGGGAGCGGGGCGGAGTGCGGGGCAGTTGAGCCACACCTGTACTGTCAACTTGTCCAGGGATCGGATTGGTTGAAGTTGTCATGCTTTATGCTAAGATCCTGGGAACGCCGGGAATCGAAACGGCCCCGATCAACCCCCTGGACCCCGCCGGCGGCGGCTCGTGGCCGCCCATGCCAAACGGTTCTCATGCCCGCCATGTCACGGGCCTGAAGCCCGGTCATCCAACCTGTCTATTTTATTGCCGCACCGAGGAGCATGTTATGGCCAGACAGCCCAACATGATTGTCTTTTTCACCGATCAACAGCGCTGGGATACTACCGGCGTACACGGCAACCCGATGGGGTTGACGCCGAATTTCGACCGCATCGCCTGTGAGGGAACGCATGTTTACAACTCGTTCACCTGCCAGCCGGTGTGCGGCCCGGCCCGGTCCTGCCTGCAGACCGGGATGTACGCCACCAATACCGGCAGTGTCACCAACGGGATCCCGCTCAACCCCGACCTGGCCACCATGGCACAGGTATTCGGCGGCGGCGGCTATCAGACGGGTTACATCGGCAAATGGCACCTGGGCCCGGGCAGGGGTGGCGCTGTCGCCCCCGAGCACCGCGGCGGCTATGATTACTGGCTGGCATCCAACGTGCTCGAGTTCACCTCCAATGCCTATCAAACCGAAATGTACGACAATGACGGCAAGGCAGTCCAACTGCCCGGCTACCGTGTCGATGCCCTTACGGACGCTGCGATCCGGTATATCGACGGTCATGCAGAGGAGCCGTTTTTCCTGTTTCTCTCCTACATCGAACCGCATTTTCAAAATCACAACGACGACTATCCGCCACCGATTGGCTATCGCGAGGCATATACCTCGGGTTGGATCCCGCCCGACCTGCAGGCGCTCGGCGGCACGACGCACCAGCATATTGCCGGATACTACGGCATGTGCAAACGCCTTGACGAGGCCCTGGGCCGGCTGCTTGATACGCTGATCAGCCTGCGGCTCGATGAGGACACGATTGTTCTCTTTACCAGTGACCACGGTTGTCACTTCAAGACCCGGAACAGTGAGTACAAGCGCTCCTGCCACGAGAGCAGTATTCGTGTGCCAACGGCCCTGTGCGGCCCCGGTTTCGAGGGTGGCGGCCGCATCCGGGAGCTGGTCAGCCTCGTCGACCTGCCGCCAACCCTGCTCGATGCGGCGGGACTGGCAATACCGGAACAGATGGAAGGCCGTTCGATCCTGCCGCTGACCCGGGGCGAGAATGAGGCGTGGCCGGCCGAGGCGTTTGTTCAGATCAGTGAATCACAGTGTGCCCGCTGTATCCGCACGGAACGCTGGAAATACAGTGTTGATGCACCTGGGGAAACCGGCAACTCAGCCGGCGCCGGGCGATACGTCGAGGAGTTTCTCTACGATCTGCAGTCGGACCCGTACGAGCTGTGCAATCTTGTGGCTTCCGCGGCCCATCGGCAAGTGCGGGCGGATCTCCGCGAGCGGCTCCTGGCACGCATGGCGGAAGCGTCGGAGCCATCGGCCGTGATCGAGCCGGCAGCGGAGGCGCCCAGTGGCCAGCGCCATGCCGGTGACGACATCGACGGCCGTTACAGCGCCTACACCGAGTTCCCCGAGCCACGGTAGAGCCGCAGGCGGTCAGGGTGGAGGACGGGATTTCGCAATCCTTTCCGTCACACCAGCATCGTACCGGCCATCGAGCCACCGTCCACAGCAATGACCTGTCCGTTCAGATAAGCGGATTGGTCCGAGGCCAGGAACACCGCCACCTCGGCAATGTCTTCCGGACGCGCATGGCGGCCGAGCGGCACCGCCGCTTCATCGGCCCGGCGCCTTGCCGCGCCATCCGGTATCGATTCGTAATGGCGCTCGAGCATCGGCGTCGCGGTCGCGGCCGGGCAAATCGCATTGGCCCGGACGCCGTCCTTCCCGAAATCAACGGCCAGCGAACGCGTCAGCGCGACGATGGCGCCCTTCGAGGCGGCATACAGCGGCACGTTCGGGCGGGCCCGCAGCCCTGACAGTGACGCGATGTTGATGATGGACCCGCCGCCGGCCGCGATCATGAGCGGTACCAGGTGCTTACACATCATCAGCGCCGCTTTGACGTTGAGATCCATGACCTGGTGGAAATCATCCGTTGTTGTTGCCGAGAGCGGCTTCATCAGGAAGACGCCGGCATTATTGTCCAGTATGTCGACGCGGCCGAGTTGGGTCTGCAGCTCCTCGGCCACCTGCCCGACACTTGCTTCTTTGGTTACATCGGCCTCGAGAGCAAGGGCGTTGCCGCCTTGCCGGGCGATCTCTTCAGCGACCTGGTCGCCCTTCTGACGGTCCAGGTCGACGATCACGACCGTGGCGCCCTCACCGGCAAACGCCAGCGCTGTCGCCCGGCCAATCCCTGACCCGGCGCCGGTGATCAAAGCAACTTTGTCGTGCAGACGCATGTGAAATGTAAGTTCCAGGTGAGTTGTCAGTGATCAGTCGCGCGGATCAAATGCCCCAAAACCATCTACGTCGTCAGGTTCTGCACCGAGAGCGCGACCGGGACTTCGATGACCGTTGGGCAACTGTGGCCCAGGGCCGCGGACAGCACCGGTTGCAACTGATCCAGATCTTCGACCCGCTGCGCCGCGGCACCAAATGATTCGGCCAATGCCACAAAGTCCGGACTTCGCAGGTCCACCTCGCTGCGACGGCCGAATACATCGTCCTGCTGAACCCTCAGGGCACCATAGCCGCTGTCGTTGAAAATCAACGTTACGATGTTGAGGTCATACTGCACCGCAGTGGCCAGTTCCTGGCAGCTGAAGAGAAATCCTGCGTCGCCGCAGATGGCCACCACCGGCCGGTCCGGGTGGGCCGCTTTCGCCCCGAGTGCCGAAGGGAAGCCGTAGCCCAACGTTGCGCCTCCCATCGGGTACAGGTAGCTCCGCGGCGCGTACAAGTCCAGCATCTGCCAGGCCAGGTAGGCGCACATGGACGGATCACCGGCAACAATCGTGGAGCGCGGCAGTGCCGCCCGTATATCCTGTATCAACTGGTGTTCCCGCGGGATCTCCGACGTCCAGATCGAGTGAACCGCCGCCTTCAATGCCGCGACCTCGCCGCGGCGATCCCCGGGCGGCGGCGATCGCTCACCAAGCCGATCCAGAATCGCCTCCAGTATGCCGCCGGCATCGCCCACCAGTCCCTGTGTCACGTCATAATTCCTGCCGATAACACCCGCATCGATATCGATGTGGATGACGGTCTCGGGAAATTTCATCGTCCAGCAGTCTGTAGCCAGGTAGGAGAACCTCGTCCCGACGGCCAACATCAGGTCACACTGTTCCAGGTATTGGCGAACCGGTTTCTGCCCGACAGTGTATCCCAGGCACAATGGATGATCACCCGGGACCGCCGCCTTCCCGAGGTTGGTCGTGACGATCGGCGCCGGCAGCGCCTCCGCCAGGTGCATCAAGCTCTGCTCCGCGCCGCTCGCAGTCACCCCGCCGCCGGCCCAGATAACCGGGCGCTGGGCGCCGGCGAGAGCCTCAACCACGCGGTCAATATCTCCCGGCTCCGGAACCGGGCGCGTCAGTTCTTTCGGGGGCGGCAGGTGAAAATCGTCTTTCTCACTCAACACGTCCGCCGGCAGTTCCAGCGCCACTGGTCGCGGCCGGCCGGAACGAGCCTGCCGCATTGCCTCCTGCAGTTGAGCCACCGCGTCCTGTCCGTCGGTCGGGCGGGCACAGAATCCGGTCACGCCGCGCAACATGCCGAGCTGATCGGGCACCTCATGAAAAAATCCTTTATCCTGGCCGATATACTCGCTCCTGATCTGGGTGCAGAGCAGCAGAACCGGAATGGAATCGCTGTACGACGTCGCCAACGCGGCAAGCGCGTTGATCGTTGCCGGACCGGTCGTGGTCAGGCAGACGCCGACCTTGCCGGTGCTCCTGGCGTATCCGTCGGCCATATAGGCGGCCGCCTGCTCATGGCGCACCAGGACATGGCGGATGCGGCTGTCCACCAGCGCGTCGTAGAGATAAAGCGAGTGCGTTCCCGGGATGCCGAAAATAGTCTCCACCCCTTCGGCTTCCAACGCCTCGATCAGTGCCTGCGCTGCGGTGCGAACGGCCATTACCCGTCTTCCCCGGCCGGCGGAAACGCCTTGCCGATCGGATTGCCGGCCAGCGCGCCGCCATCCACGCAGAGTACATGCCCGGTGACATAGCTGGCGTCCCCGGAGGCGAGAAACAACACCGCCTTCGCCACTTCGTGCGGTTCTCCCCAACGCCCCATGGGGGTCAGATAATTGCCCAGTGGATAAAGATCTCCCTTTTCAGCCATGTTGGTCAAGCCGGTGACGGTCATCCATGGGGCCACCGCATTGACCCGAATGTTCTTCGATGCAAGGTCGGTCGCCAACGCCTTCGTCAGGGAAACAATCGCGCCTTTGCTGGCCATATATGGGGCCCGCCGATACGACGTCTGGATCGCACCGACGGAGGCGACATTGACAATATTGCCCCGGCCGCGCCCGAGAAAGTGATCCAGTATGTAGCGGCAGAAAAACCACACGCCGTTCAGATTGACCCCGATTATCTTGTGCCACTCTTCGTCCGTATACTCATAAGGCTGCTTATGCAGGCTGATGCCGGCATTGTTCACGACGACGTCGACGTGGCCGAAGGTTTCCAGCGTCCCGGCAATTGCCGCGCGCACCGCGGCGGAGTCGGAGACATCGGTGTCGATGACCAGGGCCCGGCGCCCCAGCTGCCGCACCGTTTCCGCGGTTTCCTCGGCGGCCGCGTGGTCGATGTCGGGAATCACAATGTCGGCGCCCTCTTCAGCGAAGGCGGAGGCAATGGCTCTGCCGATGCCGCCGCCGGCGCCGGTAACGATGACGACCTGGTCTTGGAAGCGCATTTTTACCCCTTCTTAATCACCCGGTTCCTGAGAATCCCGATGTTTTCGATCTCGAGTTCGACGACGTCCCCCGGCTGCAACCAGCGATCGAGCTCCAGGCCGCAGCCGCGACCGACGGTGCCGCTGCCGAACAACTCCCCGGGATAAAGCGTTTCGTCCATGGACGCATGCGCGATACACTGGTTGAACCGGTGATAAATTGTCCCGGAATGATTGTCGGTCCAGACCTCACCGTTGATCCTCGCGATCATTTGCAGATCATACGGGTCCACCTCGTCCGCCGTGACGATACAGGGACCGATCGAGGTGGCAAAGTCTTTGCCCTTCGCCGGCCCCAGCCGGCACGCCATCTCGCGGCGCTGGATATCGCGCGCGCTCCAGTCGTTCAAGGCGGTGTAACCGAAGATGTGGCTATCGGCGTCATCGGCATGAATGTCCCGGCCCTGCTTGCCAATGATGATGCCCAGTTCGAGCTCGTAGTCCAACTTCTCGGTGTAGGAGGGCCAGCACACGTCCTCGTCCGGTCCGATGATGGACAGCCGGTTGCCCTTGTAATAGATCGGCAGTTCATACCACGTGTCCGGCACCGCTTCGCCCCGAAGTTGCCAGCAGGTCTTCACGTGCTCCTCGAACCCCCAGAAATCACGGAAGGACCGGGGCCGCGGCAGCGGCGCCAGCAGCGGCACCGTGCCGGGCTCATGCCACAGTCCGGAAATACTCTCGTCATCGCGCTCGAGCGCAAATGTCAAGGCCGCCCCGGCGGTTTCAATCCCGGCGTCGCCGGCCTCGACCAGGGCCAGCATGCTGGCCGGGAAATCGTCTCGTTCCCCGGCGCTGCATCGGCTCGCTGCAATGGCCAGGTCAGCGATTCTGCCATGCTGGCTCAAGGCGCCCACGGCAGCCTGGCCCGATGGCCTGACGAACGTCACCAATTTCACGAGATGCTCCCGAGTATCTTCAATAACGCCAAATCCCGTTCCCGGGTCAACTCCGTCGTCGTTCTGTCGGCGTAGTCGTAAAAGCCCTTGCCGGTCTTTACCCCCAGGTGCCCCCGGTCGATCCGCTCGCGCATTTCCCTGAACTCCGGGTCGTGGCCGATCTCTCCGACCATATTTTTCTGGATCGCAAGACAGACATCGAGCCCGC
>JASLZG010000038.1:0-8887 GCA_030754995.1 Lentisphaeria bacterium | reverse complement strand
ATAATCCATTCGCTTCACCAGTCCCAATGCCATCATCCGCGGTGCCAACGACGCGGTTGCCGCTTCATCCACCTGTTCCGCTGTCGCATAGCCGTTGTCCAGCAGATAGCTGACCTCATGGCTGAGCGCCACCTGCAGCCGGTTGGCCAGGTACCCGGGGAAAAAACGTTCCAGGACAACCGGTTTCTTGCCGAGGCCTCGGAGAAGGTCCACGACGGTATCGATCGTCTCTGTCGACGTGCCCGGCCCCCGTACCACGTCAACCAACGGCAGGATGTACGGCGGCGCATACCAATGCGCAATGCAGAAGCGTTCGGGCCGGACTTCCGGGGCGATCTCGAAGACGTTGAGACAGGAGGTGTTCGACAGCAGGATCGTCGGCGCCGGGCACCGCCTGTCCAGGCGCTGAAATACCTCACGCTTGATACCGGGGTCTTCGGGCACCGCCTCGATGGCAAGGTCGGCGTCGCCGGGTGACTCCTCGATGGCAGTGCCCGTCTGGATGCGCTCGAGTATCGGCGCGATTTCGCCGTCAGCTATTGCACCCGCCTCGGCCAGCACCTCGAGATTGGCGCGGATCTGTGCGACCGCCAGGTCGAGCCGGCCGGGATCGACGTCTGTCAGATGCACCGAATACCCGCCCGCGGCAAACACCTGGGCCAGCCCGTGCCCCATCGTCCCGGCGCCAACGACCAATACACGCTGAACGTCGGCGGGCGTCATCCGTCATTCCCCGCATCTTCATCAACAATCGCGACGACGCGGACCAGCGAGCCGTCGCCGTGCCAGTATTTCAGCGGGAAGGCGGCGATGGTGAGTCGCATACCGGTCACCGCATCGATGTCGCCACCGACGTTTTCGATCAGCCCAATACCGTTCATCAGCATCTTGTTATGGGCATACTCCTGCGACGGATGTTCCGGCGGATCGTATTGCTTTGGAAAATCGTCGAGCAGATCACGGCCGGTTCTCTCCTTGTACTTGTCGTAGACCCAGGGGGTGCGGTCAGGGCCCTTGGTGCACAGGAAAATGTCATTCGCCTGGGTGTCGTGGCCGACACACTTTACCTCTTTTTCCACGAACCAATCCGCGGCTTCTTTCCACATGCCCGGCGAAAACTGGAAGTACTTGGTGTTGTTGCCCCAATGCTCGTGCCAGCCGGTGTTGATGATCACGATGTCGCCCTTTTCAATCTTCGGATCCGCGTTCTCCAGCTCTTCCGCGGTGATCAACTCCCAGTCGTCCTTCGGGATGCTGACGACGACACCGGTACCGTAGTAGGTTTCCAGCGGCACCTCATCCATCCAGCAGCCCTTTTCGTTGACGTGGATCGGGGCATCGACGTGTGTGCCCAGGTGCATCGAGTGTTTGAGCATCGTCGTGGTCTGGCCGTTGTGCTGGGGCATTGCGATGCGTTCGATCGCCAGGTCCGGACTCCCGGGCCAGACCGGCATGCCAAAACCGAAAGGGTGCGACAAATCGTACAGTCTCTGCTTTTTCATCTGGGTTCCCCCTGGCAAGTGCGAGTGCTCAACTGTCGCGCCACCCCGCATCGAAGCTGTCCGCCAGCTCGATGATGGTGCCCCGTTCGGCCCCGCTTACCGGGGTACCTTGGGAAAAGCGGCGTTCACGCTCCCGCGATTCGATCTCATTAGAAACGAGCACCCCGCCACCGGCATTGATCGGGGCGGCGCCCTTGACATACCCGGGCATCGCCGCCAGGTCAAGTTGAAATCCGGACAAAGAACGGGATGAGGCCCGGCGGCCACCACGGAACAAGCTACCGCCATCACGGCGCCATTCAATGCCGGCAAGGCTGATGAGGACTCACGGGCGGCAACTGCGGGCGCCCCGGAGATCTGCCCCGATGACAACGGGATCCCGAATTGCCGACAATGCCCCGGCCGCATCCCCGTCCCGGCTGAGCGCTCGGCAACTGGCCGGAAATTACTTTTCACCGCCGGCGATACTGGTGCCAGGACGAGGCCCGGGATTCAAGAAACAGGTCACACTGATGGCGGGTTCAGGCCGATTTCCCCGGCTTGCGCGACTTCCTGTTCCCATTCGGCCCGGCGCGTCTCGAGCCCCTCGCCGGGGATCACGTGGCACGGTGTCGTGTAGATCGGCTGCGGGTTTGTCGGGTCGATGACCCAATAGAGCTCGCGGCGATTGGGTCCGGCGACGCAGGCGGCGCTTGAAACGATCGTCCAGTTGCCATAGAGCAGATCCGGATGCCCCTTCTGGCCTTCAAGGCAGATACGATCGGGAAAGGGCACCGCGTGGTCGAGGGCGATCTGGGCCGCGCCAAGGACCGTGGCACCGCGTTCGTACTCTTTCTCGACCAGCTCGAGAAGCCGGTGATACCGTTTTTCGGCACCACCCCAGAAAGCGGCATCGGGATTGTCCTCGCCCCAGCCTCGGGCCTCAAAGGAACGCCTGGCCCGTTCGTGATGGAAGTCGTTCATTTCGGGGATGACATAGGCACAGGCGGTGATCGCGGCCCAGCCGCGCGAGTAGCGGACACCCATGCGGATGTTGGCCTTTTCGACGGCGGCCAGGTTCATGTCGGGGTCAATGAAGAGGTAATTGCCGGGTCCCCAGAAGTCGCGATAGCGCTCCATGAAGGCGATGAATTCGGCCAGCTCGGTGAACTCCGGCCTGACCCAGTCGAGGTCGACGGGAAAGAGGCTCTCCGGCTCCTCGTCGCACAAGACCGCCGACGCCACGCAGCCGATCTGCGTGACCTTGGTGAAACGTGTCTCACTCGGCCCAGTCGCGGGAGGCGGGGCAAAGCCGGCCTCATAAAAGAAAGTGACGTCATCGCCGTTGTCGCCTTGAACCGCCCCCCCCTCCTTGCTGTCGCTGAACCAGAACGAGGTGCAGTTCGACTCCGGCGGCAGCACGCTGACGAACCGGGTGGAGAGCCGGCGGGAGCAGAACCAGCTCCAGTCAAGTTCAATGGTCGCCGCAATGGGCTCGTCGATGATCTCCGCGAAACCTTTGCGCCGGGCTTCGACCGCCTCGCGCAAGCCGCGGCATTCGGGGTACCTGGCGAGATCCAGGTCGTCATTCATCCGTTCCTCGGAGAAGTCGAGCATCATTTTCTTCAGGTCGAGGCCGGCAAGGGCCGGGTAACTGGTCGTCGCCCACTTGAACAAATTCTTTATTTTGCGCCAAACGTCGCCGCCAGCGCGGTTCTGATCAAGGGCTTTTTCGGCCTCCCGGCGCCCCTGGGCCCGTGCTTCTTCTGTCGAGATCATCCGGTCAACTCCCTGTTTTACCTGGATCTTTCAGGAGGATAATAGCGTAAAGCCGGCAACGGCTCGACGCAAGTGTACGGTCGCACGCTGTTCACAAGGAATTGTCACAATGGCGTTGGCATTGCGCAGGGCGTAAATCGCATCGGCGACCTGCGGCATGATGAGCACCAGGTGCCGGCATGAATTCGCCGCGCTCATCGGCCGCGACCCGCCGCGGTTCCGGGCGAAGGCCAGCCACGGCGACAAAGGCGCAATCCATGGTGGCACTTTGCCTGCCGCAGGCTATGATGTGCAACGCCTTTGCCGTCAAGGCACCGTCGGTCCCGGCGACGGCAGCTGGCAAAGCTCCATGACCCCAATTCAGGATGGGATGAAACTTTATTTCATCAATGGCTATCACGGCGGGATCACACTGTTGGACCGCTGGGCCGAGAAAGGCTTCTACGCGGGGCCGATCTGGGAGTTCCGCAAGACGGTGCCGCGATGGCTGCGTGAGCACGTGTTTCGCCGCCTCGATTCGTTCCCGGATTACAAAGTCGTTCTCGAGATCGAGGCGATCTCCTTCGAATACTGGCGCCGGCACGATCCCGAGCTGCTGCGTGAGATTGCCGAGCGCCTTGAACGCGGGCAGATCGAAATCGCCGACGGCACCTACTCACAGCCTTACGCCCATGTCCTCGGGCATGAATCGATCGTGCGTCAATTCCTCTATGGCCAGGAGATCCTCGAACGGCTCATGGGCGGCAAGTCCGTGACCTACTTCAAGCAGGAGCACATGTTCGTCCCGAACATGCCGGGCCTGCTGTCGGCCGCGGGATACACCGGTGCGGTGCTTCGCGCCCATATCAATCACCTCGGTCGCTGCCCGGCGATCGACGACGAATGCATCCTGTGGCGCGGCGCCGACGGCAAAACCATCCCCGCCATCCCCAACTACTTTGAAGACTTGAATCCGTACGGGATGAACGAAGCCGCGGTCGCGCAGTATGAAGCATTGGCCGAACCCCGCGGGCTCAAACGCATGCTGCTGACCAAGGGACTGGACGTGTCACACGATGCGGATTTCATCGCCGACTTCCTCAAGTGCGGCCGGGACGGCAAGCCGTTCGTCTGCAATGAACTTCTTCGGCATGACGAGTACCTGCGGTCGAATTGGCCGACTGTCGGCATGTCGGACGAACAGCTGCGGATGCTGTACGACCGGGGTTATGAACCGACACTGCTGGCGCCGTTCATTGCAGGGTATGACACAGAAACCGTTGAATCGCGGTCCTTCGACGCGGACTACTTCGGCTACACCTACCTCTGGGGCGTGTTCGGCGACGCCATCATGACCGCCATCAAGCGGGCCGAGGCATCGCTCTATGCGGCCGACGCCGTGCAGGCCCTGGGGGCGCTTGCGGGTTTTGAAAACGACCAGCCGGACAGTGCGGCAATGGCCCGGGCCTGGAAGCTGGTGCTCGAAGCCCAATGCCACGACGTGCATCTCTGCCAGAGCGCTTACAGCCTCGCGGTCTGTGACTTTCCGTTTCGCATGGGGGTCGACTGGTGCCGCACCGCCGAGCATACCGCGGAGAGTTTGCTGAGCCGGCACCGCGGCGATCTGTTGCGCCACACCGTCAAGCATTCGCCGGCACCGCGGCTCTGTCTTTTCAACCCGCTCTCCTTCGACCGGCATGATCCGGCCGCGGCAACCATCGAACTGCCGCCGGGCTTCGGCAAGGGGATGCGCCTGTTTGCCGGTTCCGAGGAGATACCGTTTGACTGTCGGCGCTCGAGACGCTACCCCGACGGCTCCTTGTGTTCGGCGGAGGTCATCCTGGCACCGGCGGTACCGGGGTTCGGCTTTCAGACGATCGCCATCGAACCGGCGCCCGACCTGCCGGAAATCGCCGCGGTGAACAGTACCGCGGTTGACACCGGCTGCATCAGCGCCGAGCTGACGGGCCGAGGCACACTGGCCGGCCTCGAGCTGGCGGGTGCGGATGGAAATTTTCTTTCCGGCGAGCCGTTCGAGGGCAACGAACTGACGGCCGATTTTCTGGAGGGACCAGTGCGAACCGGGCAAGGCCCCGGCGGCGTACTGTGTCACGCCGGACGGTACGTCACGGAGTTCAATACCGAGGGGAACCTGGGCGACAACCAGGTTTGGGTGGCCGTGCGGTTTTATCAAGGTTCGCCGCGCATCGACTTCGAAACCCAGGTCGACTTCGACAAGGATACATCGACACGGCAGTCCGGGCTGCATATGGAGGCCGATGAGGCCGGGGCGGTCCGGGTCCATTTCGATCCGTCGTTTCAGGGCGATTTCCACACCGATTTCCCGCTGTCGGTCGAGCGCTCGACAGGGCGATCTGTTCCGGGGCAGAGCTTCGGCTGCCTGTCGAACGGTGAGCGCGGCGTCACCCTGATCAATCGCGGCAATACCGGTTACTATCGCGGCGAGCCCGACGCCACGGGCTTGTCGCTGATCCTGGCATCCGGCAACAGCGACTACCACTACGGCCCCTATCCCTTGAGCGGCAAGCTGCGGTTCCGCTACAGCCTGATCGCGCACCGGGGCGACTGGATATCGGCGAGGGCGGTTGGCTGCGCCGCCGAGGTCAACACGCCGGTGCGGGCGTCGATGATTCACGGCGACCTCGCAGCGGACATGAAACGGTCGCTGCTGCATATCTCAGAACCGTCCGTACTGGCGACCGCGTTGATGCAGCACAACGGCATGACGTTTCTGCGCCTGTGGAACAGCCTGCCCGAACCGGCCGATGCGACGTTGTCCTGTTGTTTCCCGCTCAACGATGTGTCACTGACGGACATCTACGGGCAACGGGCGCAACCGGTCAAGCGCACCAAAGACAGTTTCGAACTGGCGTTCTCGCCCTTTGAACTGAAGACGCTGGTGCTCAATCCCAAGTAGGATGACGGCGCCCGCAGCCTGCGGTCTGCTTGAACCGTGCCACCATACAGACCACCGATGAAACTGACCCGCAACATGATACTCGAAAACCCCGGCTGCATCAGTCGGGATGTGACGATGGCTTGCGGCACGGGTGTCGTGCTGCGGGCCCTGGGCCACAACGACGCCGCCGTGCTGGGCCGGTTCTTTGAGGGGCTGTCGGCGGCAACGCGCCGGGTTTTCAGGCCCCATCCGTTCACCGGCGAGCACGCCCTGAGTCTGTGCACGACGATTGCCGACGACGAATACCTCCGCTTGGTCGGCGCCGGTCAGGGCGGCGAGGTGGTGGCTTACCTGATGTTCCTGCCCGGAATCGACGATCACGGGGGGAAGCGTTACGCCATGCATGGCATGCCGTTGGATGGTGCCACCGATTGTGCCATCGCCCCTTGCGTCGCCGATGCTTACCAGGGCCAGGGACTCGGCCGTCTCCTGATGAACGCCGTTTTCGAACTGGCACGCGAACTGGGTTGCCGGCGTATAACGCTGCTTGGCGGGGTCCAGTCGGACAACCCCGATGGCATCCGCTTTTACGAGAGCCTCGGGTTCAAGCACGTCGGTACGTTCGGCACCGAGTTCGAGGAGTACGACATGATTTTCGAATTGTGAGGGGATATTATGAATTTTCAGGTTTCAGGAATCGCGATGCCCTTTTGCATCGCCCGGTACGCAATCCTCGAGACTGAGGCCCGAAACCCGGCGCCTGAGATCTCGTGAGAGAGTCGATCCATGCTCGGCATGTACATCCATACGCACTGGAGTTACCGGCATCCATACGCCGCCCGTACCTGGACGGTGGCTGACTGGGCGGGATTCCTCGGGGCATTGCAGGCGCTCGGTTACGACCTGGTCAAGATCTGGCCGCTGCTCGACGCCATGCCGCCCGAGCCCAACGCCAGCGACCGGGCCTTCCTCGACACCCTTTCGCAGGTGATCGATATCGCTCACGAGCGATTCGGGATGCGCGTGTGGATCGTCGTCTGCCCCAACACCATCGGCAACGACAAGGCGGCCGATTATCCACACGCCGAGCGGCCGTATTTCATTTGTGAGCAACGCATCAATCCGGCTGACCCGGCCGCCGTTGCAGCGTTCATGGCCGGCAGACGTAATCAACTCTCGCGGCTCGCCAACGCCGACGGGTTGGTCATCATCGACAGCGATCCCGGCGGCTATATCGGCTCGACCAACCGCGACTTTGTGGCGCTCATCCAGGGGCAGATCGAAATCATGCGGTCCTTCAATCCCGCGGCGGAATTCGTTTACTGGATGTTCGCGGGCTGGGAACGCTACTGCCGGTTCTGGCAGAAAGCACGTGACGATGACGAGGGCCGGACCTCATGGTGGGGTGACGATTGGCAAGGCAACGAATTCATCGAGCCGCTGCAATTGATTTCCCAGACAATCCCCGAGCCCTGGCGGGTGCTGGCCTGGTTTGATGAACATCGCGACGCCCTGACAACTTTGCAGTTGACGGAAAAAGCCGCCTACTACCCGTACGGCGCCATCGAGGGCGAGCCGTCCTTTCCCCTGACCCTGTGGAGCCCCGAGGTAGTCGCCGATGCGTGCTTGCCGGACAAAGGCGGCTGGTGCCCGCACGGCATCATGGCCAACGCCCAGACACACTGCCTGCAGCTGCCGCACATCTACGCGTTCGCTCACTTCGCACAAGGCGGCGGGCCGGACCGTCTCGACCTTGCCGGCTTTGCGGAGCGGTTGCTGCCGGGCCACGGTGACGCCATCGCATCCGCCTGGACGGCGCTCGGTGATGACACGGCGGCAGGCCAACAGGGGAGCGCCAGGCGCCTTCGCGAACTGGTCGGGCAACCACACGCACCAGGGGATCTAGATGGACTGTTGTTCGGCGATGCCGATCGTTTTTTGACCGACCTCGCAATGAATCTCGAGGTCCAGGCGGCGCTGCTTGAGCTCGGCGCCGCTTTTAAAAACGGCAAACCGGTGCCGGCACTGCAACAGTTACTGGCGGTATTCCGGCCGTATCAGTCGTGCCTGGGGTTTGAAGACGCCTACGGCGGTGACCTGGCGGAGGCGCTGAACCATCCACTGCGGCAGTTGGACGAGGCGGCATTGAATGCGGTCCTGGGTGATTTCTCACAATGGCGCGACCCGACCGTGCGTCATGGCATTGTGTCGCGCCTGCTGGATGCCATCGAGGGATACTGCGAGCGGAACGGCTGAGCCGTTCAGGCACTACTTGCCGAACTCGAGTTCGCCGTAGGTGGCGAGCTGGCTGAAACTGCCGTTGTCACTGGGGGCCCATAGATAGTCGGCGCGGCGCCCGGTATGGCGTTCGCGGCCGAAATTGGCGGTCCAGGTGGTGCCGACACCAGGGGACGGGACGCCGAGACTGGTGAACGGAAACCGCATCTCGACAGTCCAGCGTTTGTTCGCTTTATCAACACTGAAGCTGTAATCCCAGTCGGGATCCCAGCGGGTGTCTTCCTTGCCGTATGCCGGGTCAAGAATGTCGGTGGTTTCGCTGGTTCTGGCGTCGTAAAACGAACCTTCACGCGGGGCCACGATGAAGTGGATAAAGGTCTTGAACGACTTCTTGGGACTGAGCATCACTTCGGCACAGTCGGCATGCCAGATGTCGTTGTCACGCCCGGTGATCTTGATCGCGAACTCATCCATCTCCGGCTCCTCACAG
>JASLZG010000389.1 GCA_030754995.1 Lentisphaeria bacterium | reverse complement strand
TTTCGCCGGCCGAGGCGCCACCGGAATTGATCAGGCCTGCCCGCCCCATGTAACAGTTGGCAACCTGATATCGGGTCAGGTCGATGGGGTGGTCCGAAGTCAGCTCCGAGTAGACCTTCTTGTGCGTCTTGCCGAAGTTGATTGCCGTGTATCCGCCGTTGCTTTCGGGAAGCTTCTGCTTGATGATGTCCGCCTCGATCGTCACGCCCAGGTGATTCGCCTGCGCCGTCAAGTCAGCGCTGGTGTGGTAGTCGGCGTCGGCGAACTTGAAACCGGGATTGCGCAGATAGCACCACAAAACCGTTACCATGCCGAAATCATGGGCCGACTTGAAAGCCTCGGCGATCTCGACAATCTGCCGGTTGCTCTCTGACGAGCCGAAATAAATCGTCGCGCCAATCGCCATCGCGCCCATGTCAAACGCCTGCTTGACCGAGCCGAACATCACCTGGTCAAACTGGTTCGGCAGCGTCATCAGCTCGTTGTGATTGATCTTGACGATGAACGGGATGCGGTGGGCGTACTTGCGCGCGACGCTGCCGAGCACGCCGAAGGTCGAGGCGACGCCGTTGCAGCCCGCCTCAATGGCCAACCGTACGATGTTTTCGGGGTCGAAATAGATCGGGTTCGGCGTGAATGACGCGCCGGCCGAATGCTCGATCGCCTGGTCCACCGGCAGGATCGACACGTAACCGGTGCCGCCCAGTCGCCCGTGATCCATCAGCGACTGCAGATTGCGCAGCACCGCTATCGACCGGTCGGTCGGGCCGAAATAGTTGTCCACCGAGTCCGGACACGGCAGACAGATCTCGTCCTTTGAAATCTTCGGGTTGCTGAACTGCAGCAGGTGATCGCTTTCGTCGCCGAGATACTTGACAATGCGGTCGATACTCATAATCAGTCTCCAAGTGTGCGCAAAAAATCGAACTATACTATAGCACACCCATGGTCGGCAGTCAGGTCAGCATTGAAACTCCGGCCCATGTACGGTACGTTCCCTGCTACAGGTGCCGGGACTCCGGCAGCGTGGAGGCAACCGCGATTTTTATGTCGGAGACAGCCACAATCGAACCGGTCCGTGACCTCAGCGCCGAGCAGATCGAGCAGTTGCAGCAGGTCGTCGGTGACGACAATGTGCTGCATCACCCGTCCGATCTTCTGACCTACGACTGTGACGGCACGACCCTGGAAAAGCTGCCCCCCGCCGCCGTCGTCTTCGCACACAGCACCGGCGAAGTGCAGCGCATCGTCACGTGGTGCAACGACAATGCCCTGCCCTACTGCGCCCGCGGCGCCGGCACCGGCCTTTCCGGCGGCGCCCTGGCACTGCACGGCGGCATCATCATCGAACTGTCGCGGATGACCCAGATCCTCGAGGTCGATTTCAAGAGCGGCATCGCGGTCGTCGAACCCGGCCTGGTCAACCTGATGCTGACCAACCATATCAGCGGGGAAGGCTACTACTACGCGCCCGACCCGTCGAGCCAGGGCGCCTGCACTATTGGCGGCAATGTTGCCGAGAACTCCGGTGGCCCCCACACGCTCAAGTACGGCGTCACCACCAACCACGTGCTCGGGCTCGAAATCGTCATGCCCGACGGCGAAGTCGTCAACATCGGCGGCGATGTCCGGCATCATCCCGGTTACGACCTGACCGGCCTGCTGGTCGGTTCCGAAGGCACCTTCGGTATCGCCACCAAGATCACCGTGCGCATTTTGCGCAATCCGCAGTCGACCAAGACTTTGCTGGCCAGCTTCACAACGATTCGCGACGCCTCGCAGGCGGTCAGCGATATCACCGCTGCCGGCATGATCCCGGCAGCGCTCGAGCTGATCGACGGCTTCCTGTGCAACGCCATCGAGAGCCACTTGAAGATCGGCCTGCCGAAAGACGCCGGGGCCGTGCTGCTGATCGAGCTCGACGGCGTCGGCGCCGGCCAGGACGACCTGGCGGAGCGCATCACTGAGATCGGCAGCCGCAACAACGCGATGTTCGTGCGGATCGCCACCAACGAGCAGGAACGCGCCGACCTGTGGCGGGCCCGCAAGGGCGCTTTCGGCGCCGTCGGCCTGGTCAGCCCGAGCTACTACACCCACGACGGCGTGATCCCGCGCAGCAAGCTGCCCGAAGTGCTCGAACGCATCGACGAAATCGTCAAGCGCCATGAGCTCCGGGTGGCAAATGTCTTCCATGCCGGCGACGGCAACCTGCATCCGCTGTTGCTGTTCGACGATAATGATCCGGTGCAAATCGAGCGGGTACGCCAGGCGGGCGAGGAAATCCTCCGCGTCTGCGTGGACGTTGGCGGCAGCCTGACCGGCGAACACGGCATCGGTTTCGAGAAGATCGGGGCGATGAACTGGCTGTTCGACGACGTCGCCCTTGACCTCATGTTCCGCGTCCGCCAGGCCTTCGACCCGACCGGGCTGTGCAACCCCGGCAAGGTGGTGCCGACACCCGGGCGTTGTTGCGATGCCCGCAAGGCCTTCGGCGCCAAGCGCCACGCCTGACGAAACGCCACATACATGGCGATCCCAGGCTCGCGCCTGGCCGCTTTTCCTCTTGGATTCTCGTGTTTATAATTGAAAGCCGGGTATGGCTTTGCCCTGTACGGGAGATCATGATGAAACGATACCGGGTCTTGTTATTGGTTTTGTTTGTGGGATGTGCGCATGTTCGTGCGAACGATCATGTTGAAAAGGATATCTTCCACGGTGGGATCGAGAGAAGTTATTTCCTGCATGTGCCCGCAAAGCTAGACCGATCAAAGTCGGTACCCCTGGTTTTTGCCCTTCACGGGGGGGGTGGTCTTGCCGAAAAATTTGACCGGACCACGACAGAGAAGACCTTTTACCGGGAAGCAGATCGACTCGGTTTCATTGTGTGCTGCCCGCAGGGCCTGGGGAAACGGTGGCAGGACGGACGTCGTTTTGCGCACGACATGGCGAAGAAAGAGGGACCTGTTCCGGACGATGTCGACTTTATCCTCACCATTCTTGATCGTCTGAAGAAAGAGCACAGGATTGACGAATCTTCTGTTTTTGCCACTGGGATCTCCAATGGCGGCTTGATGAGTTATCGGTTGGCCCTCGACAGGTCTGATATTTTCGCTGCGGTTGCTCCCGTCATCGCAAACCTGCCGCTGGAACTGCGCGGGAAAAAACTTGGCCGGGGAGTTTCGGTCGCTATTTTCAACGGGACGGATGATCCCATGATGCCCGACAAGGGTGGTGCCATCAAGCTGGGACGTCTCTCACGGAAGGAGCGGGGTAGGGTGATCTCAACCCGGGACACCTTTGATCATTTCAGCCGCCTCAATGGTTGCCAAGGGAAGAATCCGTCTGTCCTGCTTCCGGATGTGGATGAAGGTGACGGGACCCGTGTCTGGAAAACGGTTCATTCCGGCGGCAAGGATGGCGCAAAGGTTGTGCTCTATTCCGTCGAAGACGGTGGACATACCTGGCCGGGCGGGACGCAATACCTTCGAGAACGGTTCATCGGAAAGGTCTGCCGGGATATCAACGCAAGCAGGTTGATCCTTGAATTCTTCCAGGCGCACCGGAGGGGGGCGGGGGAGAAGTAGCGTGATCCGTTATTCCCGGTAATCTGCGTCCCGAAAACACACCTGATATTGGGACGATGGGGAATGGAAAGGGTAAAGATGAATTTTCCGCCATGGCCGGGTATCCATACCTCTACCCAACGGCGACAAATGGGTTACCGACGAATCTGCGACACCTTTTAAGTTTTTCATGAACATTCGGTTCTTTGATCCCGAATTTCTTCGCGAAGTTGCGCACGGCATTTTCACCGCCTTCGGGGCGCCCGCCGCCGAAGCTGCGATCGTTGCGGATCATCTCGTCGAGGCCAGCCTGATGGGGATGGAGTCCCACGGCGTGACGCGAATTATCCAGTACACCGAGGAGTTCAAGGCCGGGCGCGTCAAGCCGGCGGCGCCGATCACGGTTGACAGCGAGACACCGACGTCGGCCATCGTCGATGCGCATCTCAAC
>JASLZG010000388.1:327-4015 GCA_030754995.1 Lentisphaeria bacterium | reverse complement strand
CAAGGGAGGTGCCTGCATTTGTGGTAAATCCTGCCATCAGCAGGCAACCAAATACTGCCAGTGCAAGGCTACGGATTGTGTTTTTGATTTTTTGGGTGTGCTTCATTGTGCATCCCTCTGCTTGGTTGGTGGTTTTCGGGTCTGTAAGTCCCACGTTCATGTTTTTTCGGTTGTCAGATCGCGGTGGACAAGCCACCGCAGAGATTTTTGCGTTCGAGGCTGCTTCTGGCATCCTCACTTTTGCGGTTCACAGCGATTTTTGCGCCAGTTCCCGCCGGTCACGCTTCCCAGTTTAGAAAAAATGAAAACTTATTGCAAGAACTTTCTTGTAGTTCCCCGCAAAAAAGTTTTTCGAAATTTTCCTCCTCTCGCTCTCATTTGAACCGTCTCGCCTTGTTGATCACGCATTGTCGGGTTCGGATTTTGTCTGCTGTGCGCGTTTTCTTGCCACATATTGTCGGATTCGGATTTGTCTGCAGTAGGCCACTTTTCGCCACAATCACCAGCTATTGTACAAAACTGGCAACCTAATTGCAAGTCTTTTTTTGTTGTCCGATAGCCTGTTTGAACGCCTGTCCGGTTGCCGGCATTCATACCGCACTATGCCGCATATTGCGTGCCGTTCCGGTCGCCGGGGTCGATTTGATTTCGCCCGACGTGATGCCACATTTCCCCGCATTCAGTATAACAGCCCGGACGGGAGGTGTGGTTTGAAAATCCACGAGTACCAGGCAAAAGAAATCCTCGAGGATTTCGGTGTTCCCGTCCCGGCGGGTACAGTCGTTGGCGATCCTGGCGCTATCGATGATACCATCGGCCAGGTTCAGCGGGAATTCGATTCCGAAGCGGTCATGATCAAGGCGCAGATTCATGCTGGCGGGCGGGGCAAGGGGGGGGGCGTCAAGTATTGCCCGGACACGGCTACAGCTGCTGCGGAAGCGCGACGGATCCTCGGCATGCAGCTGGTCACGCCGCAGACCGGTCCAGCCGGGCAACTGGTGCAGAAGATCCTGGTTTGCCCGGCCATCGATATAGCAAAGGAATACTATCTGGCAGTAACTCTGGACCGTGGCCGCGAACAGGATGTCATCATCGCCTCGGCCGAGGGCGGCGTTGAGATTGAGAAGGTCGCCGAAACGAATCCGGAGAAGATCATAAAGGTATGGGTCGACCCGCAGTTCGGCCTGCAGCCGTTCCAATGCCGGCGCGTCGTCGGCGCGCTCGGTTTCGCCGGCGCTCAGGCGAAGACGGTGAGCCGTCTCGTCGCCAACCTTTATCGTGCCTACCATGCTACCGACGCGTCGATTGCCGAGATCAATCCGCTCGTGCTGACCGAACAGGGCGAGGTCACGGCACTCGATGCCAAGTTCAATTTCGATGACAACGCGCTGTACCGCCAGAAAGACATTGCCGCAATGCGTGACCTGGCCGAGGAAGATCCTGCCGAGGTCGAGGCGTCCGAGTCGAATCTCAACTACATCAAGCTTGACGGTACCGTCGGTTGTATGGTGAATGGCGCCGGGCTGGCCATGGCCACCATGGACATCATCAAGCTGAAGGGCGGTGAGCCTGCCAATTTCCTCGATGTCGGCGGCGGTGCCAGCGCCGAGACTGTGCGTGACGGCTTCCGGATTATCCTGAGCGATACCAACGTTCGCGCTGTGCTGGTGAATATCTTCGGAGGTATCGTGCGCTGCGACCGCGTCGCCAACGGCATCGTCGATGCGGTAAAGGACTTGTCTTTGGAGGTGCCAGTGGTTGTCCGACTCGCCGGCACCAACGCCGAGGAAGCCAAGGAAATCCTCGCCGCATCGGGGGTCGATATCGTCCCGGCCGCGTCCCTCGACGAAGCGGCCGAGAAAGTCGTCGAACTCACCGGGTGACGGCTCCCGGCAGCCATGCCCTGCAACTCATTTTCACTTTGGAAATCCGCAATGTCTATTCTGGTTGATAAAGATTCCCGCATCATTGTCCAGGGCATTACCGGCTCTGAAGGATCCTTCCATGCGACACAATGTCACGAATACGGCGGCAACGTTGTCGGCGGCGTGACCCCGGGCAAGGGCGGAGAGACGGCACTGGACGCGGGGTTGCCGGTATTCGATAGTTGCCACGAGGCGCGCGAGAGGACCGGTGCCAACGTCTCGTTGATTTTCGTGCCGGCGCCGTTCGCCGCCGATGCGGTCATGGAAGCGGCCGCTGCGGGCATCGAACTGATCGTCTGCATCACGGAAGGCATCCCGGTGCGCGACATGCTGCGGGCCACGGCGTTTGTCAAGAAAATCGGCGCCCGGTTGATCGGCCCCAACTGCCCCGGCCTGTTGACGCCCGACGAGGCCAAGGTCGGCATCATGCCCGGAAATATCGCCACGAAGGGCAGTGTCGGGGTGATTTCCAAATCCGGTACGTTGACCTATGAAGCGGCCCATCAACTGGCGGCGGCGGGGCTCGGGCAGTCCACTTGTATAGGTATAGGGGGTGACCCGATCATCGGCACCGATATGTCTGAGCTGCTGGCGCTGTTTGAAGCCGATGACGATACCGAAGCGATGCTGATGATCGGTGAGATCGGCGGGCAGATGGAAATTCACGCTGCCGAATACGTCCGGGATCATGCGAGGAAACCAGTGTTCGGCTTCATCGCGGGGCGTACCGCGCCGCCAGGCCGGCGCATGGGACATGCCGGCGCGATCATCTCCGGCGCCGATGAATCGGCCGCTGCCAAGATGAAGGTACTGCGCGCCTGCGGGGTACACGTGGCAGAGTCGCCGGCTGAAATCGGGGCAATGATTGCCGATCACCTCGGCTAGCTAGGCCACCGGCTGTTCCGCCTCAACCAGCGCCCGCAGTTGGTCCTGCAGCGAACGATAGTCGGTCTTGCCGGTGCCGAGCAGCGGAATCTCCGGCACCTGGACGGCATGCTGGACACGGGCAATGTTGCCAAACCCGGCGGCCTTCAGCAACGCGTTTATTTCACTGGTGCCGGCCTCAAATACTGTAAAGGCGGCGATCCGCGGTCGCTCGCCGTCGGTTTCGTAAGACACCACGGCCGCCTGTGACATCCCTTCTTCATCGTCCGGGTGCGTTGCCTTGATTGCCTCTTCCATCGCCGGCAGGCTCAGCATTTCACCGCCGACTTTGACGAATCGCTTGAGCCGTCCGGACAATGAGAGATTGCCGTCGGCATCGAGAAAGCCCAGATCCCCGGTGATGTAGAACCGCTCGCCACCGACCATCGAGAAAGCGTCCGACGATTCGCGCCCGAGATAGCCGGCGAAGACGTTGCTGCCGCGCACCAGGATCAACCCCCGCTCAGTCAGCGCCATCGGCTCATGGGTCTCGGGATCGACAATGGCAACCGCCACGTCGCCCACCGGCCGGCCAACCCCGACACGTGGACCGCGGCGTGCGGTCAGTGTCAGCACCGGCGAACATTCCGTAATGCCGTACCCCTCCTGCAGCGTCGCACCGAAGACGTCGGCGACGGTGTCGAAAAGTTCGTCGGCTGCTTTTTCGGCGCCGACCACGACCTTGTCGACACTTTCGAGCCGGTCGTCGCCCGCCGCCTTGCAGATGGCCGAGATAAATGTCGGGGTGCCGCAGACCATGGTCGGCTGCCACATGCGGATACCGCGCACCAGGCGCCGGCTCTCGGTAGGGTTGGGGTAATAGGCGGTTTTCATGCCGG
>JASLZG010000388.1:0-317 GCA_030754995.1 Lentisphaeria bacterium | reverse complement strand
AAGGAATGAAATGGCGGCAGGAAGCCGTAGAGCACGTCGCTGTTGTCGAGTTTCGCCGCCTCGACGCAGGCCGCGATATTCGCGAGGACGTTGCGGTGTGACAGCGGCACGCCCTTCGGAGCCGCCTCCGAGCCGCTGGTGAAGAGGACGACGGCGGTGTCGTCGACAGACGTTTGTGACCCGTACCGGCGGCAAAGGCGCGCTGCTGAGCTGGTCGCGTTGATGCGGGCGCGGATCTTTCGGCCCATGGTTATTTTCGCACTCCGCAGGTCTTCGAGCGTTACCAGGTAATCGCCCAGCAGATCGAAGTTGAGTTG
>JASLZG010000387.1 GCA_030754995.1 Lentisphaeria bacterium | reverse complement strand
GTACCGACAAGAGTTGAGATGACCGCGGAAACTTCATCACTGGTCAAGGCCATATGTCATCAGTCACACTGTTCGACGCACTGCTGGATATCCTCGAACGCCGGCGCCGGGACAAT
This sequence comes from Lentisphaeria bacterium, assembly GCA_030754995.1. Lineage (GTDB taxonomy): Bacteria > Verrucomicrobiota > Lentisphaeria > JABSQK01 > CAJWLW01 > CAJWLW01. The sequence goes on along the minus strand of JASLZG010000387.1, from coordinate 3,941 downwards.
CCGTACATCGAATTGTCGCCGGAGAACCAGACCTTCCTGACCCAGGCAGCTTTGCACGCCAGCAGCGCACCGACACCGGCCACACCGACACCCGCCGCACTGCCACCGACTGCCCCGGCCGACGACGACCGCACCCCAAAGCCCGCCCCGCAACCACCCGGGCGCGAACCGCCGGCCGCCGAGGCGCCCAATACGGCAGCGCAGCCGACCGCCGAGCCCATCGACCTTGGCAACACCGACCTGGTCGAACTGGAAACCATGGTCAGCGCCTGCACACGCTGCGAACTCTGCAAAGAACGCAACCGCACCGCCTTTGCCGACGGCAGCGCCGACGCCGACCTGATGTTCATCGGTGAAGGCCCGGGCGCCGACGAAGACCGCGAGGGCATCCCTTTCGTCGGTGCCGCCGGTCAACTGCTGACGAAAATCATCGGCGCCATGAAGATCAGGCGCGAGGATGTGTACATCGCCAACATCGTCAAATGCCGACCGCCGCGCAACCGCAATCCCGAACCCGACGAAGCAGCCGCCTGCCTGCCGTACCTGGAGCGGCAGATCGAACTGGTCGCCCCGAAAGTCATCATCACCCTCGGCGCCGTGCCGCTGCGCTTCCTGTTGGACCAAAAAGGCATCCGCCGGCAACGCGGCAACTGGCTCGACTACAAAGGCATCCCCGTCATGCCAACCTTCCACCCGTCTTATCTGCTGCGCGTGCCCGACGCCAAGCGCGACGTCTGGAACGACATGCAGCAGATCATGGTGCGACTCGGCATCCAAAAATGAATGAGGCCCCGAAAACCCGACCACCTCTGGGCAAGGCGCTGTTCGTGCTGACCGCCCTGGCGCTGGTCGCGGGCGGCCTGCTCTGGCACAACACCCGGCCGCAGCGCAACAGCGGGCCCTACACCGCCATAGAGCATGTGATGGGCACCCGCGCCGGTGTCACCTTCTGGACCGACAAAGATTCCGGCGCCCACGCCGCCAGCACGGTATTTGCCATCTTCAGGGAGATCGACGAGCAGTTCAGCAACTACAAGCCCGACTCTGAACTGTCGAAACTCAACGCCACAGCCCACCAACAGCCTTTCCAATGCACCGGGCGCATGTGGGAGCTGCTCAACGCCGCACGAACCGCGTGGCGCGCCAGCGGCGGCGGGTTCGATATCTCCGCCGGCCCGCTCATGCACCTGTGGGGGTTTTACACGAAACGCCAGGAACTTCCGTCCGCCGAAGAGATCGCGGCGGTCACGGCGTTGGTCGGTCTCGACAAGATCGTCTTCGACGACGACGAGCGCACGGTCTTCTTTCCCCGGCAGGGGATGATGCTGGATACCGGCGGTATCGCCAAAGGCTACGCCATCGACCTGGCCGTCGCCGCGGTCCGTGAGCTGGGGATCGACCGCGGTGTCATCGACCTGGGCGGCAACATGTTCTGCATGGCCAAGCCACCGCCGGGCCGGGACTCTTACAGCATCGGCATCCGCAACCCGCGCGCCAAGGAATACCAGACTATTCTGGGGTCCGTTGCCATTCTCAATCAGTCGGTCGCCGGCAGCGGTGACTACGAGCGCTTCGCCGAGGTCGGCGGCCGCCGAGTCTGCCACATCATGGACCCGCGCACCGGCCATCCGGTCAAGGGTGTGGCGCATGTCAGTGTCGTCGCGAAATCAGCGCTGGCCGCCGACACCCTCTCGACCGCCGCCTTTGTCAGTCAAGGCAGTAATCTGGACGCCCTGGCCGAGATCGATCCGGCGGCCCAGTTTTTCATCGTCCACATCAACCCCGATGACAGCCTGTCAACGGTGACGCGTGGTGATCTGTGGCAAGCATTGACGATCGAGGGAGTGACCAATGGCACAGTTGAATGAGCTCGTGGAATTTCTGGACGGGGCGTTGGCGATCAGCAGTATCCCGGCCGACAGATCGAACAACGGCCTGCAAATCCAGGGTGGCGATACCGTGACGACGGTCATCGGCGCTGTCGACGGCTGCCTGCAGACGTACAAGGCCGCCGCCGAACGCGGTGCCGACCTGATTTTTGTCCATCACGGCGAAAGCTGGGGGGACTCCCTCAAGCGCCTCACCGGGCACACCGCCGAGCGCCTCCGCGTTCTGTTCAAGCACGACATCTCCCTGTACGCCGCACACCTGCCGCTCGACGCCCACCGCGAACTCGGCCACAACGCCATCATCGCCAACACCCTCGGCCTGCGCCAGCAGTCGACGTTCGCCGAATACGCCGGCGCGGAGATCGGCATTCGCGGCGAAGTCGATGCGACCACGGTCGCTGACCTGGCGGCGCTGGTCGATGAGCGGTTGTCAACGCAATCGGTCGTCTACAGCTTCGGCAGCAGGGAGATTCGCCATGTCGGTGTGATCTCAGGTGCCGGCGCCGGCGCCATTCCGGAATGTCACCGCCTCGGCATCGACTGCCTGATCACCGGCGAATCGGGCCACACCGATTACCACGTGATCCGTGAACTGGGCGATGTTGCCGTCATCGCCGCCGGTCATTACAGGACCGAGGTGCCAGGTGTCATCGCCGTGCTTGACCTCCTGAAAAAGCAGTTCGACGTCACCTGTGAGTTCGTCGATTTCCCCACCGGGCTGTAGGCGGCGGCGTTTGCCCTTGACGTTCTGCCGGAAGCGGGGGCATCCTCGACCGCGCCTCCGGAAGAGCTATTTCCCCAGCCACGCCTCGTACGACTGCTCGAGGCTCTCCGCCATCCTGGCGAAGTCAAAGCGTTCGACGGCATCCGCCCGTGCCGCCGCACCCATTTCCCGGCGGCGCTCCGGGTTGCGGATGAGCTCGAGCCAGGCGGCAGCCAACGGTTCGGCCTCGAGCGGCGTGACGCGACCGGTCTCGCCGTCACGGATGATGTCCGGCAGCATGCCGTAGTCCGAGACGACGCAGGCGATGCCCATGGCCATCGCCTCGCGCACCGCCCGCGCCGTACCGTCGAAGCCGGGCATCAGCAGCGTGAAGATGTCGAACACCGCCAGCGTGTCGACGTAGTCGTCCATCCGGTAGCCGCCGAAAATCACCTGGCTTTCAAGGCCGCGCGCCTTGATCGGCTCCCACACCGTTGACGGCATCTGGCTGGAGTTGCCGAGCAACACGAAGCGGGCTTCCGGCACCTCGGCAGTCACCGCAGCAACAGCATCGAAAAACACCTCCATGCGCCGATACTTCTGGAACCGCGTCACCAGGCCAATCACCGGGCCAGCCGCCGGCAGGCCAAGCTCCGGCCGCAGGTCACGTCTTTCGCAATCCGGGCGGAAGCGCTGCAAATCAATGACCATCGGCAGCACGCGGATTTTCTCCGGCGGGATGGCGAAGCGGTCGATGTACCCCTGCCGAAACCCGTCGGTATACACCAGCATGCCGTCGGTCAGCCGGTTCAGCAGCACCTTGTTGATCAGCGACCCCCCGAGGACCGAACGGCGGTGCAAAGTCCGCACCAGCAACGGCCGACCGGCGCCGAGCTTGCGGGTGCAGAGCGTCCCGATCCCATGGTCGTGACTCAGGTGCGTGTGAACGATGTCGAACTCCCGGCTGCGGATGAAGCCGGGCAGTGCCCGCCAGTCGTGCCAAGTGTCCGCCGGGCCGAGGTAACGGCTGAGCCGGAATTGCGTCGTGCACGGCAGGCCGTACTCGGCGATCTTTCCTTCGACCGTCTCGTCCACGATCTTGTCGTCCGGGCGGCGCGGGCAGGCGATCAGGATTTCATGACCACGCTGCTGCAGGCTGAGGCAGGCCTGCAGCACCGGTTCGGCGGGGCCGGTCCAGCGCCAGTCGCTGTATAGATGGAGGATCTTCACGGGCGGCGGTTGTTGGATTGTCCATGTGGTGCGGGATAAGATACTGCATGGAGAACCTGCTCAAAGACCTTAAGGCCGAAATCGAAGGAGATGTTCGATTCGACACCTTCTCCCGCCGG
>JASLZG010000386.1 GCA_030754995.1 Lentisphaeria bacterium | reverse complement strand
CCCGGGCAGTTCCGCGGCATCGGCGGGCGGCGCATCGGCGGGCGGTGGATCGGCGGGTGCGTCGGAATTATCTGCGGGGTTGTTCATCGTTCCGGGTCGGTCGAACGTGATTCGAGTGGGACAGCAGGGCAGTGAAATGATTGACGCGGGTTTAAGGTGTAAAAGATTGCCTGAAAGTCAAGTTCCCGGTGAATCTGGAACGATTCCTGCGTAATTATATGTTGGATATTTTGTCTGCGGAAGGGGATTGCCCAAAGGAGAGTGAAATGAAGGACGAGTCCGCTGAGGCGACACATCATGTCACGCCCGGCCTGTCTTCGAACGTCGAAACGGCTTCGGCCAATTCGCAATCACGGACGGTCGAGATTTTTATTGCCGTCGGGCTTGCAGCGATTTGCCTGTACTTGATCGGCAACTGCTGTCATGAAATGCGCTTGCAAAGCTTACGCGATTTCGACCGGCTGCCGCCGTCGCAGCAGCCGAACTTCTCCGTGTCTTTCCTGACAGAAGCGATGCAGGCGGGAGACCTGACGACCAAGATAGCGGCAATCAATGCCGCCAGCGCCAATCGCCGGCGCTGTGCCGACAAGGTGCTGATGATCGCCGCCACCGATCCCGACCGGTGGGTTCGGATGTATCTCGTGTCGGTACTGCGGCATACGCCGCATCCGGCGAACCCGGCATTGTACCGGGTGCTGCAGCGGGACAGCGATCCCGTCGTTGTCGCTGCCGCGGGCGAGCTCGTTGAGCAGCGCAAGATTCCGCGCCTGCCTGCAGGTGCTGCAGACATCGTGAGCAGCAGCGCCGCCGCTGCTGCGGCGTCCGTTGCCGGCCAGACGATGCTCTGACATTGCGAAATCGCCAGGGCCGCCCTCAGGCGCAATCGGGGATCACCCTTCGACCAGGCGCCGTGCCGCCTGAACGATATTGTCCGGGTCCGGGCGATAGAAGTTTTCCATCGGCGGCGCGAACGGCGGTGGGATATCCGGTGAGGCGACGCGACACACCGGTGCCAGGAGGTAGTCGGCCGCGCGCTCGCTGACTTCGGCGGCGATCTCCGCGGCGAATCCGCCGGTGCGCGGGCCTTCCTGGACAATGATCAATCGTCCGGTCTTTTCGACCGAGGCGACCAGCAGCTCATAGTCGAACGGCACCAGGCTGCGCGGGTCGATCACCTCGGCACTGATGCCGGCATCTGCCAGCCGTTTGGCGGCGGTCATGGCGTGGTGCATCATCAACAGTGTGCCGATGATCGTCACGTCCGTTCCCTGCCGGCGCACGATGCCGCTGCCGATGGGCACGAGGTAATCCTCAGCGGGAATTTCACTGGAGCCATCGACCGCGTCCGATTCGGCGCGGGCGCCCTTTGAGCCGTACAGCAGTTTGTGCTCGAACATCAGCACGGGGTTGTCGTCGCGGATCGCCGCCTTGAGCAGGCCCTTGGCATCGTAGGCGGTGCTTGGGCAGACGATCTTGATGCCCGGCACGTTCATAAACAGTGACTCCGGGTTCTGTGCGTGCTGGGCGCCGCGGCCGGTGGCCCCGACCGGTGCGCGCATGACCACGGGCACCCGGATCTTGCCGCCGGACATGTAACGCATCTTTGCCATGTTGCTGATGATCTGGTCCATGGCGAGCAGCAGGAAATCGCTGTACTGCACGTCGGCTACCGGGCGCATGCCCATGATCGCCGCCCCGCAGGCGACGCCGAAGAAACCGTTTTCGGCGATCGGCGTGTCGATCATGCGTTCACGGAACTGCTCCTCGAGCCCGAGCGTGACGGTGAAGGCGCCGCCAAAGCCGCCGGGAACAGCGATGTCCTCGCCAAGGCAGAAGACATCCTTGTCGCGGCTCATTTCTTCGCGCAGTCCTTCGCGGAGCGCTTCTGCAATGCTGGATTTTTCAGGCATGATTCACCGTGCGGAATTGTTGGCAGCCGGCCCCGGCGCGGCAGGTTTCAGGCAAAGACATCCTCGAGGGCGTCCTCGGGTAGAGGTTCCGGCGCGGCCTTTGCCGATTCGACGGCGGCGTCGATTTCGGTCTCGACGGCGGCGGCGATTTCGTCAAGCTCGGCCTGTGTCGCCAGGCCGGCCTCGAGCAGTTTGCCGGTGAACCGCCCGAGCGGTTCCCTTTTGACCGCGAGTTCACGTTCCTCGGGCGGCTGGTAGTTGCAGGGGTCGCGGCGGGAATGGCCGGTGATGCGATAGGTTTCCAGTTCGAGCAGGGTCGGGCCGTCGCCGGCCCGGGCGCCGGCCAGCGCGGCCTGCGTGGCCTCGTACACCGCCTCGACGTCATTGCCGTCGATGGTGACGCCGGGAATGCCGTAGCCGGCGGCGCGGTCGGAGAGTTTGTCCAGGGCGGTCATCTTCTCGATCGAAGTCGACGCGGCGTACCGGTTGTTTTCGATGACGTAGAGCACCGGCAGTTTCCAGATGGCGCCCATGTTGACCGCTTCGTGGAAGGCCCCTTCATTGATCGCACCGTCGCCCATGAAGCTGACTGCGACATGCGGTTCGCGGCGCATCTTGTAGCTCAGCGCGATGCCGGTCGCCAGCGGGATGTTTCCGGCGACGATGGCAATGGCCGGCACCATGCCCTGGTCCAGGTCACCGACATGCATCGAGCCACCCTTGGCCTTGCAGCAGCCGGTGCTTTTGCCGAACAGCTCGTGCATCAGCGACTCGACGCTCAGTCCGCGCGCGATGGCATGACCGTGCGGCCGGTGGGTGCTGGTGATGACATCTTTTTCGTTGAGTGCAAAACAAACACCGACAGCCGATGCTTCCTGTCCCTGGCACTGATGGATGGTGCCGGGCATGATGCCCTCGAGGAACATCATCTTGACGCGCTCCTCGAACTGCCGGATCATCAGCATGCGATGGTAGAACGACAGCAACCGGTCTTTATCGTGAGTCATCTGAACGCTCCGATTTCGAGAGTTTCCTTGATTCGTGAGAGGGAGTCGGCGGCGGGCCGGCTGTTGATCAGCCACCCGGTCAAGGTGAGTTCATCGACCGTGGTGCCGATGTCCGGCATGCGGATTGCAGTTGCCATCAGGCCTTGCCTGTGCAGTTGTAGAGTTTCATGAAATCGAGCACGCGCTCCTTCACGGCGATGCGGCCGGCGGCCATGGCGTCGGTGGCGGTGCCGCGGCCAAACAGGTCGTGAATATCGACCCTGTCACCGGCGTTGTCGAGGGCTTGTTGCATGGCGTCACGATAGGCAACCTTGAGGGCGGTGCCGATATTGAATTTGGCGACGCCGCAGTCGATCGCCTCGGCAATTGCGGCAGCGGGAAATCCGCTGCCGCCGTGGAGTACCAGGGGGCGGTCGACGGCTTCGCCGATCCGCCGCAGCAGTGCCAGATCGACGGCGGCGGTGCCGCTGCGCAGGCAATGAACATTGCCGATCACGGCCGAAAACAGGTCGATGCCCGTAGCCTCGACAAATGCCCCGGCCTGTTGCGGGTCGGTCGGCACGCCGGGTTCGATTCCCATGCCCGCCAGGGTCCCGACCTGCGCCTCGACGGCGGCGTCACGGGCGTGTGCGTAGGCGACGAGGTCACGGACGCGGCCGACCTGTTCATCGTGGCCGAGGCCGCCATACTCCGGCATTACAGTCTGGAACCCGGCGTCGATGGCGGCGCGGATGGCGTCGTCGTCGTCGCACTCATTGAAGATGATTGCCACCGGGACCGTCGCGGCACGGGCTGCTGCCAGGGACATTTGCGCATAGAGTTCGAGTCGTTCGCGGACCACTCTTTGCGGTGAGCAGAGGAACATGCCGTTGAAGCCGACGATGACCGGCGAGCGACTTTCCTCGGCGGCATCAATGACGGCCTGCAGGCTTTCGAGGTTCCACGACTCGAAGTAGCCGACGGCGTAGGCGCCGGCGCCGGCGTCGGCCAGCAGGGATGTCATGGGTGTCAGTGGCACGTCAGGAAGGATACTCGTTGCAGAGGTAGTGCAGCGGGGCAGTGTCTTCCTCGATCTCGGGGAAGCGTCCGGGCGCATCGAGAAAACAGTTGTCGGTGTTGTCGTCGTTGACTTTCGAGACTTCCCCGACGACGGCGGCGCCGGTGCCTTCTTCGG
>JASLZG010000385.1 GCA_030754995.1 Lentisphaeria bacterium | reverse complement strand
CGCAGCCGGTTCAGTGTGCCGTCGTTGATCGAGTAGCTGCTGCCGCCCCGGACTTGCTTGATATCATAATAGTGTGGCAGGCCGTCGATGTCGTAGGAGGTCCCGGTTCCTTCCGGTACGCCGTCGATGTCGTAGATGGTGTACCAGCCGCCATTCATATCCAGGAAGATGAAATGAGCATCGCCCCAATCATATGAAAAGAACGGCCGTTCTGGATCCGCGGCGTGGTCTTCGTCGGTAATCGGCAGGCTGAAGTAGCGGTGGAACCGGGGATCATGGTACTCGTGATTGCCCATGATCGGATACACCGGCGCCATCGTCAGAAGATACTTGAGGTCGCTGAATTGCTCTCGAGTCCACTGTACCCAGTAGCGCCCGTCCTCGATGATATCGCCGACGTGCGCAACGAAGTCGGGTTTCACATTGCTGGAGCGGATCGATTCCGTGATCCGGTTGAACTGCGCGTTGGCCGGGAGATTGGCTTCGGCGAACGGCGCCATGACGAGGCGATCTTTGTTGATATTCTCGTAGCCCGAATGGTCGTAGGGCCCCTGCGTATCACCGATCACAGCGAAACGGAACGTCACGAACTCCCCGGGCATTGGCGGAGTTTTGAAACGGTTCACTTCGACGGAATCGGCGACCCGGTAAAAGTACACCGTGTTCGGTTGCAGGCCGGTGACCTGTATCGCCAGCGTCTCGCTCTTCGCCAGGTTGTAGTAGTTGCTTTCGGCCCGCAGCTCGATAGCGGTCGGCGTCGGGTTCTGCGGGTAGTAATACGGTGCGTCGCCGGAACCGGCGCTGAACACCGTCTGATCACGCTCGCTGAGCCGTACGGGGTGCTCGGATGCTTTGGCAGCGTAGATAATGATCGTGACGCCGCCGGAGTCTATCGTTCGCAGCGGGTTTTCGAGATCCGGCTCGAGCCGCTCGTCGGCCAGCGAGACAGGTTTCGCATTGGCCGGGTCGGGCGTTCGCGGGTGCTGGGCGAAGATGCCGTTGGTGAGGGTGGCCGCGGCTACTATCCATATCCATCCGGAAACGAAGTGACTCATCCGGTCACCAGGGCGCTTCAACGGACATATTATTGTTGCCCTGGTTCCAGGACTGTTTGTATTTCCGCGATTCAACGTGGCCATCGAAGAAAGCGAAGTTCGTCACCGACTCATTGCGGTGCCTGTACATAAAAGCGAATTGGTTTTCCGCCAGCACATGTACCGGCTCAAGGTCCAGGTAATTGGCATCGCCCAGGAGATAGGTTGCGTCCGGTGAACTGATAAATGTTTGCGCGATGCCATCCGGATTGGTAACGATCAGGGACGAGAACTTTGTCGCGCCGCCGATTCCGTAGCCATCGAATGGCGGGTTGCCGTTCCCCGGATTCTCGTCGCCGGGCCGCCCGCAGCGCATGATATTCGGCGCGTAGTCCTCCCGAACATTGCCGTAAACCCCGGACGGATAGCCTTCGCGGTACACCGAGCCCCCGTGGGCGGGCTCAGCCGGGCAATGGACGACACTGCGTGATTCCGCTGGGGCAGAGCTGTTCTGAAATGTTCCGACGGCAGCATCCCCGTCGATGCCAGGCAGGTAATCCTGCATCACGTATGCCCAGGTCTTGCCTTGGTAGGCGTCCCATGGCGTTGCGGCGTCGGGGTAAAAGTAGCTCGGCGTGACGTAGTCGTCGAAATCGTCGGCGCACATCGTAAAGCCAAGGGCGACCTGTTTTTCGTTGGCGATACAGAGAATGGTGCGGGCGTTATCCTTGGCGCTGTTCAAGGCCGGCAACAGCATGGACGCGAGGATCGCGATGATCGCAATAACCACGAGCAATTCGATCAACGTAAACGAGTATTTGGATTTGATGGCTGTCATGGAATTACCCGGCCGATGATTAAGTCGCCATTGCCTACTATTATAGTGCCGTAAGACCAGGAAATCTTGCAGCTAAGCGGCGTCGTTCGCCTCTCTACAGGTTCAGATGCTTCGTGGTTTCCAGCGTGGCGCCGATCGTCGTGTCGCTGAGGCGCCGGCCTGGCCAGTCGGGTTTGTTGTCACGGCGCCATTCGATGTACCCGTCGGTGATCGCTTTGTCTGAGAGCTGCAACCGCATCTCGATCGGAAACGAAACGCCGCACGGCTTCACTGTGCCGATCCGACCAAGCGCGTCGCGGGCGCCGGCCGTAATCAACGGAGCCGTTTCCTCCGGCGCGGGAAGGTCAATCGTCCCGTCTTCGCAGACGCGTTTCACGGCGACCGCGACCACATCCGGGCCGAGTAGTTCGTGGGCCTCGCGGCAAAGCCCGGCACATCCGCTGGTCATGATCACCGGGACATTACAGTCGTGCCCGGCGACTATGGCGTACACCGCGAGCTCGCCCGCTTCCCGATCGTTTATCCAGTAGCGCCGCCGCCTGCCTCCCGACCAGGTGTGTGCGAGAACCCCGTCTATAGCGCCTTCCATGGCGTGGAAGCCGATCAGCATCAATCCGGCATAGCTCGAATCCAGGCCGCACAGCAACGGGCCGCCACCGGGCAGCAGGCGCGCCCGCTCGTCCAGCAGCTCGGGAATGATGTTCTCCGGGAGAAAACCGTCGTCTTTGACAGCGACTTCCGTTGCCCCGGCCTCGAAGCAGCCGGCGACTGCGGCATTGGCGTCCGCGGTCATCAACTCGCGACCGCGGCGGACAGCCGCTTCGTCGTGGGCCAGATGGCGCGGGTACTCCGCGACCCCTGTCGGACCTTCACTGTCGACTGCGATGTAGACCTTTATGATTCGTGATTCGGGGTTCGGAGTTGTGGGTTCGGGACAAGTAACCTTAAACTTTAATCCCAAATCTTAATCCGACCACCATGGAAGTTTAAGGTGGAAGATTAAGAAAGAGAATAAAGACTGTCAACTTTAGACCAGGGCGTAACAGGTTGTGTGATACGAGATCTTTCCCTTCTTCATTCTTCCCATTCTTCCCGCTCTGCAAGTGCACCACACACTATAAACATCGCAGGCCCAAAAAAATAAAGCCCGCCCCGTACATACGGGGCGGGCTTGTGAGTGGCAGGGATGCGACGGTTAGTTGTTCTGCAGCGATTCGACCTGCGCCTTCAACGCATCGTAGGCTTCCTGTTGCGCCTTGATCCGCTCTTCCTGCTGCAGTGTGTACAACGTCAGTTCTTCGACTTTCTCGAGGAGTTGAACCTGCAGCTCGCCGAGTTTCACACCGCCGAATGCCTCGACTTCCTTTTCCGTGGCGATCTTTGGCAGGTGCCCTTCTTCCGCAATGAATGCCGCCAACTCGTCCAGCGGCATCAGCTTATAGCCATCCTCGAACACATAGTCGGGATACGTCGTTGTGTCGGAAATGAAGTCTGCTGCTTGGCAATCGCCGTTGACCTGCAATTTAGCGCCACTGGTTGAGGGATACCCGTTAATGCCGACGTAGCCGTTGTAGCATGCCAGTGTGTTCGATCCAGCAGTACGCATGACCAGATCGGCACCGCCAAACGCGAGGCTCGTGGCATGATAACCAGTGCGATAGATGCGCTCGTTGGTTTCGATATAACTGCAGGAGACTGTAGTTCCCACGCCGACATGGACGTTACCATTCAGTTTGGACGAGCCCTCGACGTGCAGGGCCTCAACGGGGGAGTCGGTCCCCGCACCGATACGGCCGTCGGTGGTGATGTTGCCGGAAGCATACACACCGCCGCCGACCTGCAATTTAGCGCCACTGGTTGCGGGATACCCGTTAACGCCGACGTAGCCGTTGTAGCATGACAGTGTGTTCGCTCCAGCAGTACGCATGGTCAGATCGGCACCACCAAACGAGATGCTCGTGCCCGAATGACCGGTGCGTGTGATGCGCTCGCTGGTTTCGATGTAACCGCAATTGAGTAAACCGTTGATGTTGACATTGCCGGTGTTGGCGTTGTTGATGCTGCCCGTCTGGCTGCCGTCCCAGAATCCCGAGCCGGAGGAAGCGGCTTGCCAAGACGCGACACCGTCACCTGCTGCATCAACGAGCACGCTGCCCGCGCCTGGTGAGGCGGTAGAAGTGTCAAGTGTGATTTGCGCCGACAAACCGCCGACAATGAACAGGCCAAGA
>JASLZG010000384.1 GCA_030754995.1 Lentisphaeria bacterium | reverse complement strand
TGGTGTTTCTGGCGCTCTGGCTGTTCCTCGAGCTGCGGCTCTGTTTCTGGGTGACGCTGGGACTGGTCATCTCGATCTGCGGTGCCTTCGGGCTGATGGCGGTGACCGGGCAGTCGATCAACATGATCAGTCTTTTCGGCCTGATCATGGTGCTGGGGATCATCGTCGACGATGCGATTGTTGTCGGCGAATCCATATACGCCCGGCGCGAGAACGGCGACGAGGCGTTCACGGCGGTGCTCGATGGCACGCGCGAGGTGTTCTGGCCGGTACTGACGGCGGTGCTGACGAGTATCGTGGCGTTCATGCCGCTGCTGTTCATCAGCAGTACGATCGGCAAATTCATCGCCGTCATGCCCGGGCCGATCATTGCGGCGCTGATCATTTCCCTGTTCGAGGCGCTGATTATCCTGCCGGTGCACCTGCGGCATCTGCCGCGGCCGCGCAACGGCGAGACCAGGAGAGTGCGGCCGTACAATCTCATCGGCCAGCTGCGCCGGTTCACCGGTTTCGGCCTGCGCTTCATGATCGAGCGGGTCTACAGCCCGCTGCTGGGGTTCCTGCTGCGCTGGCGCTATGCCACGTTCGCCAGCGGCCTGGTCGTGATTGCCTTGACTGCCTCGGTGATCATGAGCGGCATCATGAAATCCATTTTTTTCCCGGAAGCCGACACCGACTGGATCCAGGCCGAATTCGAATTTGCCGGCGGTACCCCGATCGCTGCCGCGGAAGAGGCGGCCCGGACGATAAATACCGGCTGGCAGGCGACCGAAGCGTATTACGCCAACCGCCTCGACGGGCCCCTCGGGGTGACGGTTTACGCCGTGATCGGCGGGACCCTCGGCTTCGAAGACAGCCGGCCGAGGAAGGCGGACCATGTCGGTGAGGTGTTCATCGAGTTGATGCCGACCGAGAAGCGCGGCATCCCGTTCAATGAGATTGTCGATCAATGGCGCCGGCATACCGAACCGATCAATGGCGCCATTACCCTCAAGTTCAAGGGCTACGCCGGCGGCCCGCCCGGCGGCGACATTCAGCTCGACGTGCTCGGCTCGAACGAGGAGGACCTCGTGCATGCCGTCGGTGAGATCATGGACGAGCTCGCCACTTACAAGGGCGTGACCCAGATCAATACCGACTACAAGCCGGGCAGGAAGGAGATTCGCCTGCGCCTCAGGCCGGCGGCGCAGGCTACCGGCGTCGCGCTCCAGGATATCGCCAGACAGATCCGCGCCGGCTTCTACGGTGAGGAAATATCCCGCGTGCAGCGTGGCGCCGACGAGGTCAAGATCATGGTCCGCTACCCGCTCGCCGAACGCCGGACGCTGGAACAGATCCGACGGCTGCGCATCCGGGCGCCCGATGGTACGGAAGTGCCGCTCGACCATGTTGCCGACGTCGAATACGCCGACGGCTTTTCAACCATTCGCCGGGAGAATGGCCAGCGCAAATTCAGTGTCACTGCCGATACGGCCGAGGGCGTCAAGGAGAAAGACATCGAGAACAGCCTGCTCGAAAAATTTCTGCCGGAGCTGTCACGCAAGTACGGCATCACCGCCAAGCGGGGCACCGAATCGGAAGACCGCATGCGCTCGATCGCCTCGCTGCGCAAAAGCGGACTGGTCGGGCTGCTGGTGATCTACCTGATCATGGCGACGATTTTCAAGTCGTACGTGCAGCCGGTGATCATCATGTTTTCCATCCCGTTCGGCGTCGTCGGCGCCATAATCGGCCACAAGATCTATGGCATACCGCTGTCGATGATGAGCTTCTTCGGTATCGTCGCACTGACCGGTGTCGTTGTCAACGACGCGATCATCCTGATCGTCGCGGTCAACGACCGCCTGGCCCGGGGACTGCCCCTGTTTGAGGCGGTCATCGAGGCCGGCAAGCGACGGTTTCGTGCCATTGTGCTGACCTCGCTGACGACGTTTGCCGGACTGTTCCCGATGATTCTGGAGAAGAGCCTGCAGGCCCAGTTGCTGATCCCGATGGCCATCTCCATCGCCTTCGGCGTTGCCTTCGCAACGGTCGGCACGCTGATAATCATTCCCTGCCTGCTGGCGATCCTCAGCGACCTGCGCTGCCTCTGGCACCTGGCCTGGAACCTGTGCCTGCCCGCCAGCCGCGAAGCGGTCGAACCTAATTGCAATATCGGGCGGTTGTAGCAGGACACGTCGCAGCCTTTATCCGCCTGCCAGTTCCGTTGCCAGCTCGCGGACGGCAGCCAGGTCGAGCTTGCCGGAGCCGAGGACCGGGATCTCGCTGACCGCGTAAAACTCAACCGGCTTCGGCAGCCACAGGTTTGGCAGGTCGCGCTGGCGCAGGGCCGCCAGAATGTCGGGTGGTTCCTGCTCCAGCGGTAAGTGCAGCACGACTATTTTCTCGCCGCGTTTCGCATCCGTCACCCCGGTGACGACGACGCGGGCGTCTGTCACGCCGAGCACCTCGTGGATGGCATCTTCAACGGCTCCGTGCGGCACCATCTCACCACCGATTTTGCTGAACCTCGACCGACGACCGGTGATGGTGATATAACCGTCGCGGTCGATCCGGACGATATCGCCGGTGTTGTACCAGCCGTCCTGCAGCACCTCGGCGGTGCGTTCCGGGTCATCCAGGTACCCGAGCATGACGTTCGGCCCCTTCACCAGCAGCAGGCCTTCCTCGCCCTCGTTGAGGACCTCGCCGGTTTGCGGATCGACCACCTTGACGGTGACGCCGGGAATCGCCTGCCCGACAGACCCGCTTTTGCCGTCGGCCGTGCCCAGGTCGGTGACCGACTTCGGCATGTTCACGGAAACGATCGGCGACAACTCGGTGCAGCCATAGCCCTCGATCGGCACGACGCCGAATTTCTCTGCGAAATGGTCGCGCACGCCGGCGCGCAGTTTCTCGGCGCCGGTAATGACCAGGCGCAGGCGATGAAACTGTTCGGGCGTGCATTTGCGGATGTACGCCTGCAGAAACGTCGGCGTCGCCATGATCAGCGAGACACCATTTTTTTCGCACAGCTCGCCGATGCGCGCGGCGTCTACAGGGTTGTTGTGATAGACAACCCGAATGCCCCAGCATAACGGCAGCCACAGGGTTATGAGAAAACCGAAGGAATGAAAGAAGGGCAGGACCCCGAGGAATACATCGGCGCCCCGCACGTCCAGCATGCGCACCGCCGTGTTCATGTTGGAATACAGGTTGTTGTGGGTCAGCACGACGCCTTTCGGCATGCCCGTCGAACCGCTGGAGAACAGGACGGTCGCCGGGTTGTGTGCCGAGCCGGCGTGCGCCGGGTACCAGCGGCGTTCAAGCCAGCGCAACGGTGTGATTGCCATCACGGTTGCGGCAAGCTTGTCGCCGATCGTGACGCGGCCGGTAATGTCTTCGACTTCGAGAAGCTGCGGAAACTTCGCAGGCAATTTCTCGATCATCTCGGCACTTGTGTACAGCCTGCGAATGGCGCATTTCTCGATGGCGTGTTCAATGGCGTCGGCCGAAGCGGTGTAATTGAGGAACACCGGAACCCGGTTGGCGATCATCACGCCAAGCGCCACTTTGACGGCGCCGACACCCGGCGGCAGCAGGATGCCGATGTGGACTTCCTCCTCGCCGCCTTCGCGTTTGAGCACGCGTGCCAGCGCCAGCGAGTTGATCAGCAATCCGGCGTAGCGGCTCGAAGCGCCCGTCGAATCCTGCACCACCCGCAGTCGCGGCGACCATCGGGCCTTGCGGATGAACTCGCTGGGCAGGCAGCGTTCGCCCGGGGACGGTTCGCACTCGGCCTGAGTTGCCAGCTCCGACACGGCGAAGCGCGCCTGCATCGGTGACACGTCCCGCGTCAGCGCCGGCCCGAAGGAAATGGTCACCGGGTACGGCACGACCCGCGGCCGGCGCAGCTTGGAGTCACCGTGGCTGCGGCTGAAAATGCTGCCCCACACCAGGCCGAGGTGCAGCGGTACGATCGGCACGTCGATGTCGTCGGGCAGCATGCGCAGGAAGCCGCGCTTGAACTCGCCCATGTTGCCGTTGCTGGTGATCCGGCCTTCGGGAAACATGCACAGCACATGGCCGTTGCGCAGCACGCCTTGTGCTTCCGCTATGCAGCGGTCGAGCGCCTTCGGGTTGCCGCTGTCGGGCACCGGTATCAGGCGCGCCCAGTGAGCGAACGGGCG
>JASLZG010000383.1 GCA_030754995.1 Lentisphaeria bacterium | reverse complement strand
ACATCATTTGGATCGCAACAGTTGCGGTGTCGCGTCGGGCCGAAGCGCTTTACGCTCATTGAGTTGTTAGTCGTCATCGTGGTCATCATGATCCTTGTCGCCATGCTGATGCCGGCGCTTCAGCATGCCAAGTCGGTTGCGAAACGTGTGGGGTGCATGAGCAACACCCGGCAACTGGCGATGGCTGCGGGCGGCATCTATACCGCTGACAACGACAGGATCGTCGTGCCGGCAGTCCTGAAAGGGCCGACAACGCGCGGGAACATGCCGGCGATTCGAGACCAGGGAATGTATGCCGTTCATACTCCCATGGGCTACTCGGTGACGTGGCTGGAAGAGATCGAAGACAAGACGATCGATCTGTCCACTTGGCCGCAGGAGACGAATCCACTCGGATATTGCCCTGGAGACGAGACCTACGGCGGCCCTTCGCCGACTGGATCTATGTATTACAGCAACAAAACCGGTTGGTGGTGTGGCATTTACCGACGCCAGGCGTCCTATGCGCTGAATTATTTTTTCACCAACGCCAAGGGTAACGGGGCTCATCATGACAACAGGGAACTTAACTACATAAGAATCAACCGGGCCGAGAACCCCTGGGAGAAAGTACTGCTTTGCGAAACACACTACACGGCGGTGGCCGGTGCCAGGTGGGAATTCGCCAACACCTGGCCGGGTTGCAACTATGCACGGGGGCCGTATCCGATGATCAATGAACCCCAGATCCAATGGGGACCGACGGGTGCCATCAGCATTCCGCGCCACGACGGTCTCGGCTTCAATGTTGCCTTCGCCGATTTGCACTCCGAATTTATCGAAAGCACTACTGCGTCGCACTCGCCCTGGAAAAAACCCGTCTCGGCCGACGATGTTGCCGAAATGAAACGTATGTGGGAGGTCGAGTATGACGGCCACGAGTTCAGAGTCCACTAACGGCCACTATGCAAAGACGCTGTAGTGAGTAGTATTGGCCGCCGCCGGCTGTCGCACTCATACTATCTTCTTTCAATCCCACTCGCAATCTCTCGTCTTGACCATACTCTTAATCGCTCGTCTTAATCGTGGGTCCGGAGCGATTAAGCGTACGATATAGGAGTCGATTATGCCCAGGCGCAAACGCCGAAGATCGAAGCTGCCCGTGTTCGTCACTGCGGGGGTCGTGACCGCAGCGCTGGCCGGTTGGCTGATTCTAAGACAATCGGCCGAGGATGCGCTTCCGGCGCCGGAGCGCAGCGGAGAGCAGGCAGATTTTGGGACGCCGTCCAGGAAAAGCATCACGGAAAGCGACATACGTCGATTTTGTTCGACCTGCCATGTATTCGCGGAGCCGTCGTTGATGCCGAAAATCGTGTGGCCTGCAGTGGTCGACCGGATGTATCGGTTTGTCGGCGCGCAGTTGCCTGAGCTCGCACGCTCAGGTGTCATGCCCGACCGCCGTGCTGTTGAAGCCTGGTTTGTCAAATTGGCGCCCGAGGAACTTCCGCCGCCGGCGATCAAGCCTGAGGGTCCGCCGTCTAATGTCCGTTTTTCGCGCCACGATTTTGGCGGCAAGTCATCCATGCATGGTGTCTCGCAAACCACTTTCATCCGCTACTCTGGGCTGTTGCCCGATGTCCTTGTCGCCGATTTGCGGGCCGGAAATATAAGTGTGTTCCAGGTCACAGGACCGGCCCTGGAGCGAGAGGTCCTGGCGAAAATCAGTGCCCCGGCGCGCGTCGAGCCCGTCGACCTGGATGGGGATGGTCACGACGATTTCGTCGTTGCCAACCTCGGCAGGTTCGAACCGTCGAATGAGCGGATCGGGCAGGTTGTGTGGCTGCGGTACGTCCCGGAGACAGCCGTTTACGAACCAATCATATTGGCACAGGACCTCGGGCGGGTCGCCGACCTCCGGGCAGCGGATATGGATGGCGACGGAGACGTCGACCTGGTCGTGGCAGTGTTCGGCTGGACCGAGGCGGGAGAACTGCTGTATTTCGAAAACCGGACCGCGGATTTTTCCCGGCCGGAGTTCAGGCGTCGGAAGCTTGATCGGCGCACCGGCGCAATGCGTTTGCAGCTCGCCGATCTCAACGGCGACGGGCTGACGGATATCATTGCATTGTTCAGCCAGGCTTATGAAGACGTGGTCGCTTTCCTGAACGAAGGCGACGGCAATTTCAGCGGCACACTGGTGTACGAGGCGCGCAATCCCGACTTCGGATTCAGCGGTATGCAGATCGCCGATATCGATGGCGATGGAGACCATGACATCCTGGTGACCAACGGCGACTCGACCGACATCGAGCTGCTTAAGCCGCAACACGGCGTGCGGCTGCTTGAGAACCGAGGCAGTTTCCCGTTTGAACCGCACCTCCTGACGGCGTTCCCCGGCGCCTATGACGTTGCCGCGGCGGATCTCGATAACGACGGTGACCAGGACATCGTCGCGGTTGCCTGGCTCCCCGTCAGCAACGAGGGTCCAAGCGCGCGTCGGGACACGCCGCACTTCGACCTCTACAATGCCAGGGACCTGCTCCGACTCAGTTCGATTATCTGGCTCGAGCAGACGGCGCCGCTGGTTTTCGACTACCACACGATTGAGAAAATATACGGCGATCATGTGACGGTCGATGTTGCAGATTATGACGGCGACGGCGACCTGGACCTGGTTACCGGCAATCTTTCGCTGGACGGGATGGGGGCACCACCCCAACTGCCGGCGCGTCCGGGTGAGATTACGATATGGGAAAACACGCTGATTCAGCAACAGGAATGAAGGGGTGCACCAACTTGTTGTGCATTGATTGATCTGCTGTCGGCGCGCGTGTCTGCGATCAGCAATCCTGCCGTGACCCCGGGACTGACGCGCCATGCTCCCGGGCATTTAATCCTTACTCCATTCCAACAATTCTTCCCGGCTCGTGATATACCGGGCAGTTGGCCTGCTGACCGCCCAGTCGACGACGCCAAACTTGATGCTGTCCGCACAGGCCAGCAGTGAGCGTTGGCCTTTCTCCTTTACCACTTCCGTCGTATAGGCACCGTGCCAGAACTCTCTGCCGGTCGAGAACTCAAAATGATCCATCCGATCACTTTCAAAAATCCAGTTTTGAATGTTGGCCTTCTTGGTGTCGAACATGGCGAGGAGAAACCACCTGTCCCCCTTCCTGATAAGGTTGCCGGATTCCAGTTGGCCCTGCGGTTGGCTGCCGTCGGGCCGATGTTCATAGCCATCGGCGGGGCCCGTAAAGATGGGGCCACAGTCCTGCCAGTGCTCCAGATCCTGAGTGGTTGTGAGGGCAATGCAGGATGCGCCATCCCTTGTGTTGGCGGTGTAGGCCATACAGAGCTGTTCCTCGCACACAAACAGGTGGGCGTCGCGGCAACTTGTCGGGCCGTCTTCTCGCCAGAAGGCCCAGGGTTTTCCCTTGCAGGGGGATAACGGATTCCTCTCCCAACGTTCCCAGTGGAAAAGATCATCGCTGAATGCGATACCGAGATTCTGCGTACCGTATTCGTTGACGCCAAGGTACGCCATCACGAACCTGTCCCGGTAGTAAATGATGTTCGGCGCCGCGACAATCAGGTGTTCCCAGGTGTTCGGCTGGACCCAAATTTCCGGGTAGTGTACCTCCCAGTCGAAGAAGTTGGCCGTGCTCGCGTGCCCGATGTAGCATTCGTTCCCGGGATAGCCGGGCAGTCCCCCGGTCAAGCGTCTCTCGATGTAGAAGAAGTGATGGCGTCCATCGTGTTGGACACTGCAAAAGTCCGCTACCCTGCCGCTCTTGGGCCGAAAGCCCTCGTTGATGATATCCACTTCGGGAAAACGATAGTCCCGCATCCGTGTGATCCAGATACTCTCCTCAAATTCGATGGAGTTCAAATTCGTCCCCTCTTTTCCAGATGCTCGTATTTGCACAACGTCGAGATCACCGCCGCAGACGGCGCGTCATCGTGTTTCGGATTCGGTGCATCGATGTGGTTGTCATTTCGCCGCTGCAAACTTGCCGTAGCCTGTTGCAGTATGGCGGCACGGAAGGCGATGATCACGATCACTGCGAGGATCAGGGGCTGGGAGGTAGCTGGAGACAGGTTCCCTTGATCTCTCCAGGTCTTCATGTCCCCCCCCCCCGCCTCAATTCTCTCCTCCAATCTCCGTTTTCTAGCCCTCGACTATGAACGCCATCCGCTCCGCCGGGATCGTGAGTGATACGGGCAGTTG
>JASLZG010000382.1:4001-4235 GCA_030754995.1 Lentisphaeria bacterium | reverse complement strand
TATATCTTTCTTGTAAAACACCGCATACAGCACGTCTCGGACGCCTGGGACCTTTAGACAATAATCAGAAGCGGCAGTTGAGCAGGAGTTGCAGGACGAGGCCGTCGAGATTGAGGATGGCGAAATCGGTGCTGGCAGTCTCACCGACCAAATCGTAGCGCAGGTTTGTTGCGATCCCCAGGCGGGGCGTCAGATCATAGCTCATACCGCCGGAAATGTACGTACCAACAGTCA
>JASLZG010000382.1:0-3991 GCA_030754995.1 Lentisphaeria bacterium | reverse complement strand
GTTTCCCGATACTCCCCAGCCGGAATCACGACGGGTGCGGTGCGGTAATGCTCAACCGGTGGCGGCCCCGGAGCAACGATCAGATTGCTCGAGGCAATATCGCCCCACACAGCACGCCAGCTCTGATCGCTGTCCAGGTTCCAGACACTGACCGTCGGTCCGGCCGCAACATCCAATGTCATGCGGTTCGAGCGATAGGATGCCCGCAGGCCAAGGTCCAATGTCATGAGCTGCAAATCGGATTCGTTACGCATGGAAAACGTCGTGTTGTCAACCGTTGGATCCATCAACTGCGAGGCCGGATTAACGGCGGCAAAAATTGTGCCGAAGGCATCGTCGTCGGTGTCCACGACCGTGTGCAGATATTGCTCAGCAACAAACTTGCCCGGCGCGACCATTGAACCGCTTTCGATCGTCGAGTCGCTTGGCGAGTACGACTGCAACCCCGTCACGAAAGACACGGTCCAGTCCTCGCGATACCACATCGGGCGCGCCACTTGCAGGTTTATACCGGGAGTACTGTCCACGTCATAGTCGTCGTTTCCGGGGTAACTGATGTAATCGATCGGCATGAAGATATCATCCGAAAAGTCACCGTTGTCAGTGAAACTCTGACCTTCGAAAGTCGGATCGGGTGCGCCTTCGCCCGTCGGCACCTGAAGAAAAGCGGTCACCGGGCTCTGGACATCCTGCACACCGTACGGGCCGTTCGCCTGGTCGGGGCTCAACTGATCGAACACGGTGACACCATCACCCTGAGTACCGAAATTGCGAAAATCGGTACCGGCGAAATCAACGTCGCTGAATATCCGGTAGCCGATACCGCCGCTGACAAGCCACTCCTTGTCCTTGCGCGCGGTCAGCCAGATCGCCTCGGCGTCCAGTGCGGATTCGGATCGCGCGGCGACGGCATCTTGGTAGTCCTGCCGCTGCTTTTCAAGCATCAGCCTGGTCTCGCGATCATCGACTGGCGCGGCATTGCGGGCCTGCTCGGCCTTTGCCAGGGCGTTGTCCGCTTCATGCAGACGTTTACGTGCCGCCGCCGCGGCCGCGAGAATTTCCTGCTCACGAACCCGCTCGGCGGCGGCCTCCTGGCGCTGTTGGCGCCGAAGCTCGAACTTCGCCTGCCGCTGTTGGCGCTGAAGCTCGACCTTCGCCTGCCGCGCGGCATCGCGATCTCGTTTTTCCTGTTCCTGCGCCTGGCGCCGGGCCAAGGCTTCCTGGTGTTTGACCTCGCGTTCGCGCCACCCGACCATGGCATCGTCCGTGGCACCCGAATCATATTTCGTCTCCAGCCGTACCTCTTCCCGGGCCACCGCCACGTCCAGATTTTCTTTCAGTGCGGCACGGCGGGCCTGCCGTTGCTGTTCGAGCTGGGCACGTATTTCACTGGCTTCTACCGCAGCGCGCTTGATCGCTTTCGCCCGCGCAACCTCGGCTGTCGGGCGCATGACCTCGATCAGTTCCCCGGCACTCACTGCGGCCTTTTGGCGCCATGTCATGGCCAGTTTAGTCTTGGCGAGTTGTTCCTTCAACGACCACCACTCTTTCTCAATCTCCTCAACTTCACCCTCCGCCTGTCGGAGATCGTCGAGCAGGCCGTGTCCATTCACCGAGGCAGACATTTGCTGCAGCAGCGATTCGACGACGGCTTCGGCTTGCTCGTAGGCCACGGCGGCAGCGCGCTCCGATTGCCGGAGAGCTGTCTCCTGTTCCTCGAGCAGGCTGATCTGCGCTTCCAGGTCTTTCAATTTATTGTTGGCCACCTCGTAATCAGCGACCAGCACCCGCTCATGGTTGAGCTGCTCGGCAGTGTCCAGGGGGGCACCGGCAGCCTGGGCGAACGCCGGCGGGTTGCACAAGGTCAACCCAAACATGACAATGAGGCACGCAACCCCAGGGGCGGCAGTGGCAGTACAGAATTCGTTGAATGAAAATTTCACAATTTCGTCTCGTTGTTCGGAAGGAAACATGGTTAATCCAAGAATCTATTGTGCGCCGCACCGTCATCCGGCAAGGTTGATGCATCGAACAAATCAAGCGGATCAGCGAAAAGATACCCCGGCCCGCTGGCAGTCCACAGCCCCGGACAATCATTGCAATTATCGTTGATGACACTCTGCAATCGCCGCGGTGCCGCCTCGGCAATGGCATCGTGCCTGGCGATGATGGAACGGCCAGCCCAGACCTCGCGCGCGACTCCGGTGACCGGGTTCTGGATGTCGAGCACCCAGGTATGGTTGTCGACCGGGCTGTAGACCCAATAGCTTTCGCCGGGTATCAACTCGGCACCGACGTCGAGCCGGTGGAACCGCTGCTCCGAGTTGCTCCAGTGCCAGACGATGACAATCGTGGCAGACGCCGGCATCGTCAACTTCTCAAGGCCGGCACGCTTACCTATGCCGATCGCATTCCAGCCGGTGCCAAGCATGAATTCATTCTTCGGCGCGATCTCTCCCGCCGCCCTGACACTTCCCCCAGTCGACGAGAAGATCCAGTAACTGGTGCCGGCCTGCAGCTCAGACACATTGACGTAGTCGGTACCGCCCCAGGCAAGCACGTTGCTATCGAGGACTCCCGAGAACAGCGCCTCGGCATCGCGCCCATCGTCCACAGCCAAGCTCACAGCGTTCCAGCCCGCGTGGAGTACAAGCTCCGTTTCGTCCGTTGTCGGCATGTCGACCTCAGCGTAATTCGCGACCGCCGGCTTCAATCCATCGCTGTTGGCAACCTTGATCGCGAAGTACACCGGAACGGCGGCCGGCAGGTCGCCCTTGGAAACCGCAAATGTCTCGGGCTCACCCGGTCCGGCCGGGACGATGCCGATGTCCACGGGAATGGCCTGGGACCAATCGGTTTCGTCCACAATCGGCGACATTGACCAGCGAATGTCATAACTCTCAGCAGTCCCGAGGAAACCGTCGTCACCGGTGGAAGTCCACGACAGTGTGACATGTTCGTCGGTCGCATCAACGGCCCCGGCCAAATCCAGGATCGGTGCCGACGCACCCTCCGGAGATGTCGTCACCTTGACGGAATTCGACTGTGCAACCGTTGCACCATCGCTGTTGAACGCCAGCACCGCAAGGTAAATGACCGTCTCGCGCGGCAGGTCAACCGGGTCCACCAACATCGTCGTTTGCTGGCCGGAATCACGCACAGCCGGGACACCCGACAGCGGCACCGCGCCGATCCAGTCGTCCAAGGCATTGATTGGAGAGGTATTGTAACGCACCTGATAATGACTGGCTCGGCCGTCACTGGCCGTCGGCGCCGGCCACGACAGTTGCAGCTTCGAGCTCGGGAAGGATGAACCGGTTTCCGAGACCTTCACATCCGCGAACTGAATGTAATACGAACCGTCACCGAGCGGCTGGACGGTGCCGCTCAAGCGAACAAACCGCGCTGCAGTCTCCAGGAAAGTAGCGGCATACCAGGCGCCCTCACCGGCAACATACCCGCTTTCCGTCACGACCGCGTTCCACTCCTCACCGTCCACACTCGCTTCAATGCTGAAATTCTTCGGGGCCAGGCTTGCAAAGCCGGACCGCGGCAGAATCGCAATACGGCTGACCGGCTTCACTGCACCCAGGTCAACGGCAAAGTGCCAGGTGGCTGTCGCAAAGATGCTGCGCGCCGTGCTCCAGCTGGTCTCCGGATCGCCGTCCACGGCATTGGTCGCCTGCAGCGGCTCACTGAATTCGTTGGAGAAATCGTGCAGTGCCGCATCGAGCGGATTCCAGCCACCGATCTCGACGAACTGTGCCTGCAGCTCAGTGATCAGCAGTCCGC
The DNA here is from genome assembly GCA_030754995.1 of Lentisphaeria bacterium. Classification (GTDB taxonomy): domain Bacteria; phylum Verrucomicrobiota; class Lentisphaeria; order JABSQK01; family CAJWLW01; genus CAJWLW01. The sequence continues at coordinate 199 of JASLZG010000382.1, read as the reverse complement.
TGTCCAAGGCGCGGACATTGACCGGGTCATCGTCTGGAGCAGTAGATGTCTGGCCCACTTGTATCCCGTCATCGGCAACAATTGTTGTCGTACCGTCCATGAGTACGCGGATGACATCGACCGGGTCGACACTGCCACCGACAATCTCCGTTACATCCACAACATTGGTGCCAAGATCACCGGACACCGTGGAGATCAG
>JASLZG010000381.1 GCA_030754995.1 Lentisphaeria bacterium | reverse complement strand
GCGGCAGGCGGAGTTCCGAACTGATCTTGCGGCCGTACAGAAAGTCGCACCGGTCGATCCCGGCCGCCTGCAAAACAATCGGCACGATGCCGCGGTCCCTGGTGATGTGGGCTTCCAAATCGGCGTTTCGGAAGACCCAGCCATTGTCCAGCACCTGGCGAACGGTGCGCGCCAGTGATCGCGGCATCGGCTCGAGCAATTCGAACGCCTTCTGGTAGAGCTTGCTGGCGTCGCTGGGCCGGTCGTAGTAGGAGTTGAGCGCATCGGCGCCCGGCTCACCGGCGCTGGCGGCAGTGGCCAGCAGCAGGGCGGCAGCGGCGATTGTTGTCAGATTCTGAAACATCGCAGGGACAGGATAATGGCACCAAGATAAGCGTCAAAAAGATACCGGGTTCACGTTCAAGCACTATAATAGCCCGCATCGGGAGCATATGAAATGCCGGTAACGGAAACGGACATCCAGGATGTGATCGGTCAAATCCGCGCGGCATTGGCAGCGGATCACCGGGACCAAGCGGCGCGCCTGCTGCTCGAGCTCCATGTCGCCGACCAGGCGACCCTCTTCGAGCTGCTCGATCCCGAAGAGCGCCGTCGCCTGCTGCCCGGACTCGGCGCCACGGATGCCGCCGACCTGCTCGAGCGCGTCGAGGATGAAACGGCGCTGGCAGCGGCAGAAACCATGTCGGTCGACCGGCTCGCCGACGTGCTCGACGAGATGGAACCGGACGAAGCGGCCGACGTCCTTGGCGACCTGCCGGCCAAACGCGCTTCCGAGGCCCTGGCGCAGATGGCGGATGCCACGAATGTCCAGCCGCTGCTGGCCTACGAGGACGAATCCGCCGGCGGCCTGATGACGACGTCGTTCCTGGCCTTGCGCGGCCACGACAGCGTCGGGGATGCAACGGAATATCTGCGCCGCGTGCCGACCGATGACGAAGTACCGTATTACCTCTATGTCGTCGACGACAACCGGCGCCTGATCGGTGTGCTCAGCCTGCGCCAGTTGCTCGTCGCCGAGGCGGGCGCCCGCCTGGCCACGCTGATGGACCCGGATGTCATCCATGTCCGGGACGTTGTCGACCAGGAGGAGGCGGCGCTGGTCATGGGCCGCTACGATCTCGCGGCGCTGCCGGTTGTCGATGGCGATGGCAAGCTGGTCGGCGCGATCACCCACGACGACATTCTGGACGTTGTCGAGACCGAGGCGACCGAGGACGTGTATCGCCTGGCCAACGTTGCCGACAGCCAGCTGGAGCCGGACAGTGCGGTCTTCGCACAGGTACGCGGGCGGCTGCCCTGGCTGTACATCAACACCTGCACGGCACTGCTGGCAGCGTTTGTCATCAGCCGGTTCGAGGACATCATCCGACAGGTCACGGCGCTGGCGGTGTTTCAGGCAGTCGTCGCCGGGCAGGGCGGTAACGCCGCCAGCCAGAACGTCGCAATGATCGTACGGTCACTGGTCACCGGCAAGGTGGAACGCGGCGAGACAATGCGTATCCTGACGCGACAGCTCGCCGTCGGCGTGATCCAGGGCGTCTGTGTCGGCACCGTTGTCGGCATCGGCGCGTGGCTGTGGCGCGGCAACCCGTACCTGGGGCTGATCATCGGCGTCGCGCTGCTCGGCAACATGATGGTGGCAGCGGTGGCTGGCGTGCTGGTGCCGCTGGGACTGCGCGCCTGTGGCCAGGATCCCGCCATCGCTTCCTCCGTGCTGGTGACGACGGCGACCGACTGCCTGGGGTTCTTGATCTTCCTGAGCCTCGCCGCGTCGATGGTTCACCACCTGCTGTAAGGAAGGTATTCAGTATTCGGCATTCACTGGTTGAAGAGTCCGTGCCCACAATCTGAACCCTGAACCCTTTGACTTCCCATGTCTGACCGCAAGAATGAACTGATTCTGCTGGCCCAGTCACTGCAGATCGACGTGCTGCGCGTGGCCTCAATGAGGCTGGCGCCAAAGCATCAGGACACCTTCGAGCGCTGGGTCGGGGAGGGCTGTCACGGTGAAATGAACTACCTGGCCGGGCGCCTCGCCGACGGGCGCCATGCCGGCACGGTCATTCCCGAGCCGCGCAGTGTCATCACGATCGGCGTCAACTACTATCACGAGCCGCGCCGGCAACCGGCGTCGGATGAGGGTGCGGTCAGCCGATACGCCGTGATGCGCGACTATCACAAAGTGATCACCGGCAAGCTCAAGAGGATTGCCCGGATGATCGAAACGCAATGGGGCGGGGCCGCCCGTTACTATGTCGATACCGGCCCGGTACTCGAACGCGCCTTCGCCGAGTCCGCAGGTGTCGGTTATGTCGGCCGCAACACCTGTGTCGTCAGCGAAACGCACGGCTCGTGGATTTTTCTTGCCGTGATCATTACCGATATCGAGCTGGCACCGGACGAGAACACGACAACCCTGCGCTGCGGCACCTGCCGGCGCTGCATCGACGCCTGCCCGACGGCGGCGATAAGCGAGGGTTACACCGTCGATGCGCGGCGGTGCATTTCCTATCTGACGATCGAACACCGCGGCCCGGTCCCGGTCGAGCTGCGGCCGCTCATGGGCAATTGGCTGTTCGGTTGCGACATCTGCCAGGACGTTTGCCCGCACAACGGGCGGGCACTGCCGACACGGGTGGAGGATTTCAAGAAGATACGTATCGGCGAGGCGGTGCTGTCGCTGCGCGAACTGCTGGCGATTGCCGATGACGCACAGTTTCTCGAGCGTTTTGCCGGGTTGCCCCTGACCAGGACCAAGCGCCGCGGCCTGCTGCGAAATGCCTGCGTAGTGGCCGGCAACTCGGGAGACCTGTCGCTGGTGGAGCCGTTGCGTGAGTTGATCGGGCGTGAAGCCGACGAGCTGCTGCAGGAACACGCCCAGTGGGCGGTCGGGCGGCTGACGGCCCGCCCTTGTCAATGTTGACCTGGACGGCCTGCCGCAGGCCTGGGCCTGGCCGCCGCCGGCCGGGCCCGGAGTTGCCCGATGGGTCAATCTCGGAAACCGCCCGCTGCTTTGCTTTGGATGCCTGCCGTACTATCTTACCAAGAGAGCAAGACAGGCGGGCGTTCCGGGTAAGTGGGGTGGCTGAGGGGATTCGAACCCCCGACCTCCTGGGCCACAACCAGGCGCTCTAACCGACTGAGCTACAGCCACCATCTGGAGATGACGCGGCACAAACCGCAGATCGAATCCGTGAATCCGTGTAATCCGTGTGACAATCTGAAAATATGGTCTGCCCCGACGCCGTTGTCAATCTCAATGGAACGTGTCGTGTTCCCTAAAAAAACGTAGCCGGACAATTATCATGGAAGCGAACAACCACTCGTTCTTCAAGCTTTTCGAAGGCGAGACGGCGAAGCAGCTGATCGAACTGAGCGACGTCCGCCTGTTTCCGAACAAGACTATTCTCTTTAATGAGGGCGACGCGCCGGAGTACATTTATCTGATCATGCAGGGCCGGGTCGATCTCGACAAGAAAGTGACACCCAACACCTTCCTGCCGATTGCCGTGCTCGAGGACGACACGTATTTCGGCGAATTCGGCGTGATCGACGGCACCGGGCGCTCCGCCCGCGCCATCACCCGCGGCGAAGTGCAGGCGGCAGTGCTTCCGCGCAAGGGCTTCCTCTCCGTAGTGCTCGAGAATCCCGGCCACGCCTCGATCGGCCTGATGCGCCACATCATCGGCAATGTCCGCAACATCGACAAACTCTGGCTCGAAGAAGTCCTGCGCGAGGAAAAAATCAGCATGATCGGGTCGATGACCAATTCGATTCTTCACGATATCAAAGGTCCGCTGACGATTATCAAGATGGCCGGCCAGCTGCTGGGAGACGGCCATGGCGATTCGGAAACGGAGGAGTACTGCGGCATCATTATGAGCCAGATCGATCGCATGCAGTCGATGGCCCAGGAAGTTCTGAGCTTCTCGCGCGGCGAAACGAACCTCCACAAGACGCCGACCAACGTCAAGGCGATGATGGAAAATTTCCGCCAGACCAACGAGGAGTTCGTCCAGAAGGCGGGCGTCAAGTTCACCGCCGAAGCGACCGACCTGGTTGTCGAGCTGGACGAAGACAAACTTGAGCGCGCCCTGCAGAACATGCTGCGCAACGCCGTCGAATCGATGGAGAAACAGGACGATGGCGAGATTCGGCTGATCGTCCGGGAATTTCCCGACCACATTGAAATCATTCTGCAGGACAACGGCCCCGGAATCCCGGACGAAATCCAGGACC
>JASLZG010000380.1 GCA_030754995.1 Lentisphaeria bacterium | reverse complement strand
GCGCTGGCCGTACATGATGCCGCCGGCACACAAGGTGTCGCCCACGCACTGGTCGATGCCGTATTTGAGCGGTATCTCGACGTCCATCTCGAAGGCGTCCAGGCCACCGATACGGGTCGTGTTGATGACGTAATCCGCGGCCTCCAAGGCGGCCCGTCGATCAGTGGTCGTGATGATGCGGGCCGGCAGTTTGTTGGCATCGATGTCGCGCTCTGCCAGCTGGGTGACGGCATCGAGATTGCGTTCGTTGATATCCATGAACGCAAACGTCGTCTCGGCGAACTCGGGTACGGTGAGGATGTCGCTGACGAGCCTGCGGGTGAAGCCGCAACTGCCGGCACCAATGAATGCGATTCGCAAGGCCATTGCAGAATTGACCGGGGTGAGGGTTGAAGTTCCGCTACCTGCGGTAGTCGGCCATGTACCTGATGAACTCTGGAAACGACTCGGCGGCGTCCGGGACCGCCGGCTCGGGATGGTACATCTTCTCGGTCTCGAGCGAGACGTAACCGTCGAAGCCGGTCGACGCCACCAGCGCCATGGCCGCGGCGATCGGCGCGTCACCGGCGCCAATCATGCACGGCCCTTCGAGGCGCCTCGTGTCGACGTAATCCTTGAGCTGCACGAACCGCAGATGATCCTGCACCGCCGCAAACGCCTGTTCGACCGTCTTGCCCGTGCTCAGCGAGTTCGTCAGGTCCCAGATGACACCGAAGTTGGCGGCCGTTGTCCTGCTGGTAAGCTCACGCACCAGGTCCGGTTCGCAGAACACGTCGTGCGTTTCCAGCAGGATCTCGATGCCGTCGCCAGCGGCGTAGTCGGCAATCTCCGAGATCGCCGCTGCGACATAGTCCAGGCAGCGCTCGCGGGGAATCTCCGGCGGCAGCGCCTTGGCCGTATTCTGGCCGAAGACACGGACCCTCGGCGCGCCCAGGTCGCGGGCCAGGTCGACGAACTCCTTGACGCCTGCGACATTGGCGGCGCGCACCGCCGGCGCCGCCTCGATAAATTCGCTGTAGGCGTTGACCATGGCGATTTCGAGATCATGGTCGGCGAACAACCGACGCAGCCGGCGCCGGTCCTCCGGCGCCAGGCTCGGCGCGAAGTTGGAAGGCTGGTGGCGTGGCGACAACTCGGCACCATCATAACCGCACCCGGCAGCCTGCGCCGCCATCTCTTCGGCCGTCCAGTTCGGACAGGCAAGGGTTGAGAACCCCAGTTTCATACTCCCGCAATCTCCTCGACCAAGGTCACCGTCTTGAGGGCGTCGGCAAAGTCAGTATCAGGCGTCCGGTCATGGCGCAGGCAGTCAATGAAATGCTGACTCTCCTGCAGGTACCCGTAGATGCGGTGCGTAACACCGTCGCCCTTGAGTTTGCACGCCTGCACTGCAGATTCCGCAACTCCGGTGAGTTCACTTGTCCGGATACTGCCGCGTTCCTCGTCGCCGGCGACTACCCGGGCGGTGCCGGGCGGTTCGATAAAGACGCTGATGCCGTGACCATGGATCTCGAAGCGCTCAACCCGGCCGCCGGCCGCGAAGTTACAGAGGAGCACCCCCTGCGCACGACTGAACTCGATCAACGCATGAAAGCTGTTCTGGTAATCATGAATCACCCGGTCGACAGCACTCTGCACAGTACTTACCTCACCCCCGAGCCAGCGCAGCAAGTCAACGCTGTGGATGGTGTCATACAACAGGATGCTGTGGGCGATTTCCGGGTTGTAGGGACATTCTGCCGCGGCCGCGAAGTTCTTGAAGTACTGCGCCACGGCGAGGGTGATCGGGCCTTCCGCCTCGACGATACGCCGGGACTCGCGGATCAGGGGCGCAAAGCGGCGGTTGAAGCCGACCATGGTCTTGCCGCCCTTCTGTGCCGCCAGCTCCTGCCATCGCCGCAGTTGCTGGGAAGTCAGCCCTGGCGGTTTCTCGACAAAGACACTCAGCCCCTGTTCGAGGCAGCGGGTCACCGGTTCCTCGAGCGCGTCGGGTGGCATGATGATATAGACCGCATCCGGCTCTGCGGTGTCGATCATCGTCTGTAGACAAGTAAAGCGGTCAGTGACGTTGTACTTGTCGCCGAGTTGGTGCAGCCGGTCTTCGAGAAAATCGCAGATCGCCACGACGCGGCAATCGTCGATCTCCATCAACGACGGGTAGTGGACCCAGTCCGCGAACATCCCCGCTCCGATAATGGCGATTTTGACTTCGGTCATGGTTCGACAGTCATCTTGTTTTGGCGTGCTGGATCAACGGAATGGAAAGGGTTGCGGCGGTCACGCCCTCACCCATCACACTCCTGCAACCCCCTACCCTACCGCATTCTCGGCCGCCAGCCGGCCGCTGGTGACGGCCCAGCAGATGTGCAGCCCGTGGCCCCAGATGATCATGCCGCCCTGGGCGCCGGTGCCGCCGGCGTAAAGTCCCGGGATCGGCCTGTTCTCGTTGTCCATCACCTGCAGCTTTTCGTTGACCGCGAGCCCCCCCTCGGTGATCACGATCCATCCCTTCGCCGGGCCCAGGGCGTAGAACGGCGGTTTCCCGAGACCAGTACCGAAATGCTCGCGGCCAAAGGCGTCGTCGCCATCGTTTTTCGCGGCGGCCGCTTCCAGGCCGGCGGCCGGCACCCCGATCTGCGACGCCAAAGCGGCCAGGGAGTCGGCTTCTGCATAGACGTCGGGGCGCAGGCGTTTGTAGTCCTTGACGTAGGCGTACGATATTCCGGGGGCGGTGGAAATATAGTGTGGCCACGCCGAAAACTTCTCGGCAATCGTCTGGTCGAAGATGATCCAGGCGACCTTGTCCGGTTGCGCAGGGATGCCGTAGGCCGGCTCGTCGAGCTCGTTGATGAAACGCTGCCCCGACTTGTTTACCATGATGGCGCCGGCCTCGAACAACATCGGCTCCGGATGCTGCCAGGTCACCAGCAGTGATTTGACGATGTGCTGGAAGACGAACGACGGCATCAGGCCGGTCACCAGCGACATCAGCTTCGCGGCCAACGGCGCCGTCGGCAGCATCTGCGTGAACGGCGGTCGCGACGGCGGCACAAAGCGAATCTGCGGCCCGAGCATGATATCCATGTTGTGCACCGCCGCCCCGGCAGCGATGCCGAGCAGCTGCCCCTCGCCTGTCGCCGTCGGGTTAATGCCCTCGATTTCAGCCGCCGCTTCCGAGATGTACTGCCGTTTCAGCTCGGCACCCGAGGAAAAATCCCCGGGCGCCAGCACGACGCCGCGTTCCGCCTTGACGCTGACGTACCTGCCATCGGCAGTACGAACGCGGACACCCAACACACGGCCGTCCTGCAGATACAGCGCCTCGACCAGTGAATCAATGCGGATGTCGACATCGAGCCGGATCGCCTGCCGGTGCATGACGGCGATGTACGCCTTGGCGTTCGGCACGATGTTGTGCATGCGCGGCACGCGGTTCGGCGGCTCGGGGATGGGCCCGTGGAATCGCACACCGAGGCGGTGCAGCCACTCGATGGTGGCGCCGGAGTTGCGGGTGAAAAACAGCCGCAGTTCGTTGTTGGATCGCGACTCGATCCCGGGATGGAAATTGCCGATGTCCTCGTTGTGAGCTTCCGGGCTGTCCTCGATACCCTCAGCCTTCTGCATCGAGGTGCAGCAGGCGGTCATCGAGCCGACCGCAATACCCGTTGTGCCGCCGAGGTGCGGGTTCTTTTCGAACAGGACCACGCGCGCCCCCAGCTCACCGCCGCGCACGGCCGCCGCCAAGCCGGTGCCGCCGCCGCCGACAACAACCAGGTCCGCGCTCTCGTCAAAATGATCCGGCGGCGCCAGTCGCCGCGATGTGTCGTTCATTTACCGTGTCCTCGGGGAGGTGTAAATGCGTACATATGCCCATCGGCACTCGCTATATAGAGCGCGTTGCCGCTGATCGCGGGTGACGACGCAATGGGAACACCCAGCGGACAGGACCAGATCAACGAGCCATCGGCGATGTCGATGCCGCGCAGGACACCGTCGTTGGCGCCAATATAGAGCACGCCACCGGAAATGCCCGGCGATGCACAAACCCCCGGTTCGTCACGCATGGCATGGCCGACCGTATATATTGCCATGCCGGTCGCGATTCGCCACAAAACCTCACCGGTATCCTCCGTCACTGCAACCACATCGCCGTTTCCCAGCCCGGTGTAGAACACGCCGTCCCGGTACGCTGCGGAGCCGGTTACAATCCTGTGGGTGTACTTCTCGCTGCCCGGCGTCCTGTTCTTCCAGACAAATTCCCCGGTGGCCCTGTCG
>JASLZG010000037.1 GCA_030754995.1 Lentisphaeria bacterium | reverse complement strand
AAGTCGTTTCACCAGCTGCACAATGCGGAATCCTTCGCGGTCATCTGCGGTGACGAATACTTGTACAGTGCAGCGCTGTTGGAGGGCATCCGCTTTTACACCATGGGCGGTCCCGGAAATCTCTGTCCCAGCTATTGCATGCAGGTTTACAGGGACGCCCTGAGCGGTGACTGGGAATCGGTGAAGCGGAGGCAAAGAAGGCTGGCCGACTTCTATGACGCCGCATACCCGAGTGGCGATACCGCCTACGCGGTCGTCAAATACGTGTTGCAGTGCCTCGGCATCTGCTCAGCCCGGGTGATTTCACCGCACAGGACGATCCTGCCGGAACAGGGCAAAACGTTGGATGCCATAGTCGACCGGTTCGCAGACGTCTTGGAAGGCTGACACGGTCCCACATGCGGCTGGATTTGCAAGGCACCCGCCGATCGTCCGCGGCATCATCGCCATCGGCAGCTCCCTTCTATTAGCCCTCCCTCACTACCAGGGCAAGAGCAAGCATCAGCAGGGACAGGCCTTCAGTGCAAATACAGAGGCTGATCATCGACTGGAACGAATCTTTCGGTGTGTCATGAACCTTCTACGGCGCAACGGTCGACAATTGCGCGGTCTGAGGCTATTTTCCTGTTGAGACGTCAACTGGAGGGCGACTGTGCAGTTACAACTCGATGAATACCTGGTCTGTGGCGTTTTGCCGTCGTCGGCGACAGAGGCGCGCCAGACCCTGGCGGAGTTCGGCGCCGAGCTGGTCGCGGCGCGTACGCGCAATGCGTCTGACGGCGAGATCGCCGTCGAATGCTACCTGCCGTCGTTCAACGCGGCGATTGCTCTCAATGATCTGCAGCGCGCCGACGAGATCCGGCGGGACGTCGACGAAAGCGCGATACCGGAGCCGCGTCTGCCGCTTTGGTGGTCCTTGAATTTCCGGCTGGACTACTCCCTGCAGGATTACGGGGCTGCCGACGGCTGGTGCCGCAAGGGCTTGACAGCGCTCCAGGACGAGGACCGCAACACGGCCGTTGCCTATCATCAGCTTGCGATGATCGCCCAGCACGAAGGCGACTTCGACGCGGCCGAACAATGGCTGCGCCAGTCCCTGGAGATCGCTGTCGCCAACGAAGTTCCCGACCAGATCGCGGTCGTCTGTCACCAGCTCGGCCGCAACGCCCAGGAACTGCTCGACCTCGACAGCGCCGAGACCTGGTACCGCGAGGCACTTTCGGTCAAGGAACAGTTGGAAGACCATGGCAGCACGGCGTGCACCTGCCATCAACTGGGCATGGTTTACCAGAGCCGCGCCGATTATGTCGCTGCCGCCGAATGGTACCAGAAGTCCATCGACCTGTGTGCCGGTGCCGGGCTCAAGGCGCCGGCCGCCAGCAGTTGTTATCAGCTTGGGCAACTGTCGATGGCCGAGGGCGACATCGGGAAGGCGGAGGTTTCCTACAACCAGGCGCTGGAGCTCGACGCCCAGAACGGCACCGGCCATCTCGGTGCCTGTGTTTTCGGCGAGCTCGGTGCCGTGGCGGTCGAGAACGGCGACTACGAGACGGCCCGCCGGCTGTATGTACGGGCGCTGGCGCTGGCCGAAGCGCATGGCAGCGACATCGAAATGGCCGACGTCTTCGGCAAACTCGCCGGGCTGGCGGGGCTCGAAGAGCAGTATGAGGAGTGCGGACGCTGGTACATGAAAAGCATCCTCGGCTTCCTCAAGAGCAATGACCGCCTCGACGCCCGCACCAGTGCCCAGGACCTCATCGCCTGGTATCACCGCGCCCCGCGCCAGGTCCAGATGCAATTGCGCGAGATGTGGCTGGACGTCGGCCTGGGACCGTTTATCGATGATGAGTTCGACGATATCGATGCCGAAATGGAGCAGGGCACGCGATCGATCGATGTTTCTCTGCCGGACTGGCGCACGCCGTAGTGCCCCATGCCGCGGTAGAAAAAAATGTCAGAAAGCCGGCGGCTGGGATGGAACTTTTTGGCGCGGGGCCATGTCGAACCATTATCTGCCAGATGAGATGAGTTTTCAATCGGTTACCTTGTTGTGAAAAACATGAACGTTGCTCTAAATTCCCAACGATTTGCTGTACCCGAATCCTCCCTCGATATCGTTGAATCGCGGGACGGTGCGTCTGCCAAGGGATCCCGAAACCAGTTTCCGCCGAAGATGACGAAACAGGAAGAGTTGCGTAGCCTGACCGACCGCGACCTCATCGGGCGAATCAAGACGGTGGACGATCTTGATGCCTGGGAAGAGTTGATGTCCCGCCATGTTGACAAGGCGTTCCAGGTCGCCTATGGCATTCTTGGTCAAAGAAATGATGCTGAAGAGGTTGCACAGGATGCGTTCCTGCGGATTTACCGTGCCTTGCCGAAGTTCCGAGGCGAATCGGAGTTCACCACCTGGATGTACCGGATCGTCGTCAACCAGGCCCGCAACAAGTACCGCTGGAACAAGCGGCGCGGCGCCCATGTCAATGTCAGCATCAATCAGGAATTCGAGAATCAGAACGTCGGCAAGCTGACGATGGACCTGCCCGACAGGGGCAAAACTCCGGACGACACGTTGATGCAGCTCGAGTTCGAGGGTGAAATCGCCCAGCAGATCAAGAAGCTGCCGCCGGTCAATCGCGAGGCGCTCCTGCTCAGGAACGTCAAGAACCTCTCATACGAACAAATTGCCGAGCTCCTGGATGTCAAGGTGGGGACGATCAAGTCCCGTATTGCCCGGGCCCGCGAAGAACTCCGGCGCCGTTTGCGCTGAGGAAGCCTTTCCAATGAAATCCGCCAAGACGCCGTGTGCCGAGTGTCCCTCGTCGGAGGTGCTCAGTTCCTGGTATGACCGAGAACTGCGGGACTGCCGTATCGATGAGCATGTCGCGACCTGCGATGAGTGCCGGCGCGTCATCTCCGCCTATCATTCCATCGACAACATGTTGTCGAGCAACCTGGGCATGGAGCGCAGCGAAGTCATCATCCGCAGCGTCCTGGATAAGTCGAAGCGGTCGTTGCTGCTGCGCTTCCCGGTGTACAAGCTGAGTCTTGTTGCCGGTCTTGCAATCATCGCGACGACGCTGGTCGTCACGATCAACAAGTTGCCGGAGAACGGTGTTGCAGCCAACGCCCCTGCCCCGAACACCGCCGATGCGGCCGCCGCCGAAACTGACACTGTCGCCGCCACTGCGACGACCGCGCCGGAAGTCACTGCCGAGCCGGCGGGACTGCCGCAGGTGCCGATAGTCGGGAAAAGCCGCAGCACCTTTGCACCAGCGAGCCCCCATGGCCGGGTCTTCAACAACAATCCTCCGGTACTGGTGCGCTCGACCGGCAGCAGTGGCCGTATCGAACTGATGAGCATGGAAAGCTCCGGCCGCACCACGAACGCCGGTGTCTGGACTGAGAACCTCAACTTCAAGTCGGGCAACCGCAAGCAGGCGGGGATCACCAACCGGCAGGTCGGCCGCCAACGCAACGTCGGCAACTTTGTTCGACATGTCTGGCTCGTCGACGACACGGCGAGCCCGCTGAAGGCGCTGAAGATGTATGCCGAGTCGGATGATGAGCTGCTGGACCAATTGATCGCCCGCGATTCCGATCGATATCTTCTGCAGATGATGCTGAGCGACAAGGATCTGCAATCGCTGGTGAACCGCTTCGAGGCGCTCGAATTCAATCTGCTCAGCCCGAGCGAACCGCAGCCTTCCGGTTACCAGACACTCAAGTTCACCGGCAAGAACGTCAAATACGAACTCGATATTATCCGCAAAGAATAGATTTCCGGCCTGGCAGGGCGTTCGAAAAGCATTTGTCCGGAAAAGTTCGCACTACTCAGTATCGACCATCAGCGTCACCGGGCCGTCGTTTTGTATCTCGACGCGCATCATGGCGCCGAACCGGCCGGTTTGCGTCTGCAGCCCATGCGCCTGCACCAGGGCGACGAACTCCTCGTACAACGGCTCGGAAATCTCCGGTGGCGCGGCGGTGACAAAGCTTGGACGGCGCCCCTTGCGGCAGTCGCCGTACAGGGTGAACTGCGACACGACGAGGATCTCGGCACCGATGTCCAGGGTCGAGAGATTGAACTTGCCGTCGGCATCGGAGAAGATGCGCAGGTTGACGCACTTGTCGGCCAGCCACTTGACGTCGGCGCTGGTGTCGCCGGTTTTCACCCCGAGCAGGATGACCAGGCCCGGGCCGATGGCACCGACGACCTCGCCGTCGACCGTCACCGATGCGCTGGTGACCCGTTGCAGCAGTGCGCGCATGCTTCTTCCCTTCAGAATGGATCCCCTGGCACATGGCCGAGGTCTCCGGTCTTTGTCACAGGTCGCGCAAGTTGAACTGATTGATCTTGCGGTGCAGCGTGCGGCGGCTGATGCCCAGCTCGCGGGCGGCGGCGCTGCGGTTGCCGTTGCAGTTGCGCAGGGCCTGGACGATGAGATTGCGCTCGTTGGTCTCCATGTCGAGCACGCTGGCGGTCGGCAGCGTGGTGACCGGTACCAGGACGGTGCCGGCGGCATCGCGGATTTCGTGCGGCACGTCGGCGATGGTCAGGGTGCTGTCCTGCGTCATGACGATCATGCGTTCGACACAATTGCGGAGTTCGCGGACGTTGCCCGGCCAGTCGTAGGTGGTGAGTGTGTCCAGTGCCTCGGGCGCCACGCCGGTGACGTTTTTGCCGTTTTCCGCATTGAACAGGTCCAGGTGGTATTTGATCAGCAGCGGGATGTCTTCGCGGCGTTGGCGCAAGGGTGGCATGTCGATGTGCAGGACGTGCAGCCGGAAATAGAGGTCCTGGCGAAAATCTCCGGCATCGACCATGGCCTTGAGGTCGCAGTTGGTGGCGGCGATCAGGCGGATATCGACCTCGATCGATTCGTTGCCGCCGACGCGTTCGAAAGCGTGGGCCTCGAGCACGCGCAGCAGCTTCACCTGCACCGCGGCGTCGATCTCGCTGATCTCGTCGAGGAAGAAAGAGCCGCCGTCTGCGGCTTCGAACCGACCGATCCGCCGGGCATTGGCATTGGTGAAGGCGTCCTTCTCGTGACCGAACAGTTCGCTTTCGAGCAGGTTGCGTGAGAGGGCCGCGCAGTTGACGACGACAAACGGCTTGTCGGCGCGCGGGCTGAGGTTGTGCAGGGCGTGCGCGGCCAGTTCCTTGCCGGTGCCGTTCTCGCCGGTCAGCAGCACGGTGGAGCGGGCCGGGGCTGCCTGTTTGAGGCTGTCGAAAACATGCTGCATGGCGGTCGACTGGCCGATCATATTCTCGAAGGCGTAGCGGTCGGCGAGCTCCTCCTTGAGCCGCCGGTTTTCCTGCTTGAGGTCACGGGACTCGAGGGCGCGTTCGACCAGCATTTCGAGATTGTCAAGGTTCACCGGCTTGGTGAGGTAGTCGTAGGCGCCGGCTTTCATCGCTTCGACGGCATTTTCCACGCTGCCATAGGCGGTCAGCATGATGCAGGTGGGCGGTGTGTCCATGGTGTTGACGCGGCGGATGAAGGAGAGCCCGTCGAGCCCGGGCATGCGCAGGTCGGTGAGGACGAGATCGAACGGCTGCTGCACGAGCTTCTTGTAACCGGCTTCACCGTTTTCGGCCAGGGTGACGTTGTATTTGGGTTTGAGCGCCCGCCCGAGGCCTTCGCGGGTGTTGCGTTCGTCGTCGATAACCAGGATTCGTGGTTTACTCATCTTTGGTACTGTCGGTAGATGTGGGTTTTGCCGTCAGGAGCCGCTGGCGCCGGGCGGGCAGCGGGAAGCGCATAGTGATAACCGTGCCGCTGCCGACCTCGCTGTCGATCCCGAACTCGGCGCCGTGCTCGCGCATGATGCGTTCGACAATGACGAGTCCGAGCCCGGTGCCGTCTGGCTTGGTGGTGTAATAGGGGTCGAATATATCACCGAGTTGCTCACGATCGATACCTTTGCCGGAATCGGCAACGCTGAGCACGACAAAGTCATCGGTGGTCGACAGCTTGATGATCAGGACGCCGCCGGATTCCATTGCCTGAATGCCGTTTTTTATGATGTTGTACAAGGCCTGCTGCAACTGCGTGTCGTCGCCCATGATTTTCGGAATCTCATCCGGCCACTCACCCTGCACCAGCACGCCGCGGTCCTCAATCTCATGCTTCATGAAGGCCAGCGTTTTGGCGATCAGCTCGTGCAGCGCCACCGCCCCGGGTTCGAAAATCGACGGACGCACGGCCTTGAGAAACTGGTTGATGATGTCATCAAGCCGGCGCACCTCCTGGAGCGAGACGTCGACCAGCTCCTTCGCGTTGTCGGCGCCGTCGCTGCTCAGCGCGGCGAGCTGGCGATCGAGCAACTGCAGATGAATGGTCAGGCTGTTGAGCGGGTTGCCAATCTCGTGGGCAACGCCGGCGGCCAGCATGGTGATCGCGGCGAGCCGCTCCGACTCGATCGTCGAGGCAGCGCGCTCGCGCATCTCGGTGACGTCGTCCAGCGTCAGGGTGATCATCGGCTCGTCGCCTGTCGTGATGGCGTCCAGTAACTGCGGCGTGCCGTCCGCTTCCAGCTCGGCGGCCGTGTCCTCGGCGATATCTTTCGAACGGATGCCGGATTCATATGGCAGGAAACGGCAAAGCAGATAGCGGTGCTGCGGATAGAACACCTCGATCTCCTGCCGTGACACGCGGGCCCAGGCATCTGCATCGCCGGCTTTCAGCTGCGACCAGTCGAGCTCCCGCAGGTAGCGCTCGATGGGCTGGCCAGTGCAGTCTGCCGGCAGTCCCAGGAGGTTGACGGCGGCGTGGTTGACGTACCTGATGCACAATTTGTCATCGACAATGATGACGCCTTCGCGCACCGTCTGGAAGACCGTCTCGAGCAGTTCTTTCTCGCGCACCAGGCGCAGGATGTAGCCCTGCACACTGGACGGGTCCAGCCGGTCCAGGCGTTCAATCAGGCGATCGACGAAGGAAGTTGTGGTCGGCATGCGGTGAAGTCGGCCATGTGTTATGGGTCATGTTGTCGCACAATGACAAGGTATTGCCTGTCTGGCTTGCTCGCAACCTGTGACAGAGAGTCTTGTTCAGGAACTTGTCGGGGCGCCCGGGGGCGGACGTTGCGGAATAGATCGATTCCGGAGAGGTAACAGGTGAATTTCGACGAATTGCTGAAGCGGCCGGCGATACCGTCAAAGTTTCATGAGGCGATGTCGGCGTCGCCCCTTGTAATCGATTACGAGTTTGCCCATCATCCGGGCATAAAAAAGCCCAGGGACGTGAACATCTCCGGGCTTTTGAAATACGACGTTCCGGTTACAGGATGTCCTGGCCCCAGAACTGATCCATCTTCTCAACCAATGCCAAAAGCCCACTGCTCTTACTGGCGGAGGCGTCTTCCTGCATCTGCTTGATCTCGTGCTTGATCTCGAGGAAGTGATTGTTCATGTTCATGACGCGAGTTGCCAAGGTCTGGGCGACCTTGAGGCAGGACGTCGGATTGTTCTCGAAGTAGCTCAGCAAGTCATCGACAACATAGAAGGTCGTTTGCTCTTCCGCGGTCACCGTGGCGGTATGATTGCTGTCGAGCAGCACGGAGATCTCGCCGAAGATCGTGCCGGGCGTGTTGACCTTGCACAACTCGTTGCCGTCGGCAGTTACAATGACGTTGCCGTCCTTGAGGATGAAGACATTCGGGCTGTCTTTGCCTTCCTCGAGAATGTTCTCACCTTTCTCGAAGGTCTGTTCCTTGAGTCCTGTGACATCGAACGTAAACTCATTCATTGGGGGTTTCTCCTGTGGGTTGCTGCTTTGAGTGTTCCTGCATCAGAGATCCATGCCGGACACTTTGCACATGACAAAGTATTCGGCGTCCTTCAACATAGCCGTGCCGTCGCTGGGCATGATTTGTTTACTGGCGGTTGCTGGGACTGGGAAACTGAACTCCGGGCCTTCGACATTCAGTTTGCCGTGCCGGTCGATGTTGGCGCGACCGTGCAGGCATTTCATGCTGATCTGACTGTCCGGATCGTTTTCATCCGCCTGTTTGACGAATACAACGCAGAATTTCTTTCCTTCCAGATATTGCAGGTTCATCGACTCAGGCACAAAACCTGTTGTGTCGCCGGTTATTCACCGGTGGCGATGGTGTTTGGCAATTCGCTGGAATGTAGATAGCTATATCGTATTTTCAAGGCGGGTATTGGTTTTTCCCCTGTTTTCCGCATAATCCGGACAGCACCGCGGCCATTGACTGAACGGCGGGATTCCAATAGATTATGTGGTTTGCCCGTACTCCAGTGAGAATGACCGTGAGTCCCATGAGCAGTCGACACAACCAATTCGATGTCATCGTCATCGGCGGCGGCCACGCCGGCTGTGAGGCCGCGCTGGCTGCCGGGCGCATGGGGGCGCGCACCATGCTGCTGACGATCAACCTTGATCATATCGCCCAGATGTCGTGTAACCCGGCAATCGGCGGTATTGCCAAGGGACAGGTCGTGCGCGAGATCGACGCGCTCGGCGGTGAGATGGGCAAGAACACCGATGCCAGTGCGATCCAGTTCCGGATGCTCAATCGCTCGAAGGGCCCGGCGGTCTGGTCGCCACGGGCGCAGTGCGACAAGGTGCTGTACCAGCGGCGCATGAAGCTCATGGTCGAGCGGGAGCCGAATATTTTCGTGCACCAGGCGCAGGCAGTCGAGTTTCTCACGGGCGGCGGCCGGGTCACCGGCATCACCACTGATTTCAGTGAATCCTGGCAGGCCCGGGCGGTAGTCGTCTGCACCGGCACGTTCCTGCGCGGCGTCTGTCACTATGGCGGGAAGTCTTTTCCCGGCGGTCGCGCCGGCGACGTTGCGGCCGAAGCGCTCTCGGCGTCGCTGCTCAACACGCTTGAGCTCGAGCTCGGCCGCCTGAAGACCGGCACCCCGCCGCGCGTGATGGGCAATACCATCGACTTTTCGCAGATGTCCAAGCAGGTCAGCGACAACACGTTGCACTTCAGCCATTGGCCCGATGACGTGCACGCTGGCGGCACGATCGCGCCGCAGGATTTGCCGCAGAAGCCCTGCTGGCAGATCAGTTCGACGGCGGCGACGCGACAGATCGTACTCGACAACATCGAGCAGTCGCCCATGTACAACGGCCGCATCCAGGCGATCGGTACGCGCTACTGCCCGTCGTTCGAAGACAAAGTGATGCGTTTCCCGCATCACGAAACGCATCACATTTACCTTGAGCCGGAGGGCGCCTTTACCGACGAGTACTACCTCAACGGCATCTCCACAAGCCTGCCGACCGACGTGCAGTGGCAAATGGTGCGCTCACTGCCCGGCCTGGAGAAGGCGACACTGGCGCGCTATGCCTATGCTGTGGAATACGATTTCGTGCTGCCGCACCAGTTGCACAATTCGCTGGCGGTCATCAAATGGCCGAACCTGTTTCTTGGCGGCCAGATCAACGGCACGACCGGCTATGAAGAGGCCGGTGGCCAGGGCATCGTCGCCGGCATCAACGCGGCGCGACTGGCGGGCGGCGATTGCCCACCGGTGGTGCTCGGCCGCGACCAGGCCTACATCGGCGTGCTCATCGATGATCTGGTGACCAAAGACATCACCGAACCGTACCGGCTGTTCACCAGCCGTGCCGAATACCGGCTGCTGTTGCGCCAGGACAATGCCTGTCGTCGCCTGTCGAAGATCGGCTACGACATCGGGTTGCTGCCGCAACGGCACTACTGCCAGGTCGGCGAGCTGGAGCAGCAGCTCGCCGAGGCCCGTGGTTTTCTCGACGATACGAAGGTTTCCGGCCAAAGCCTCTGGCGGCGGCTGCGCACGAAGGAGTTGCAGCTCGCCGATATCGACGAGCTGCGTGGCTACGGCGCGGAGGTCCGCCGGCAACTCGAGATCGAAGCGCATTACGAAGGCTACATCGAGCAGGAAAAGAACCAGGCGATGTCCCTGCAGAAACTGACGGAGTGGAAGATTCCGCCAGGGTTTGCCTACGACATGCCGGGGTTGCGCAATGAGGCGCGGCTCAAGCTGCAGCGCATCAAGCCCGATACGCTGGCGCAAGTGGCCCGCATCGATGGCGTGACGCCGTCGGAGATCGCGCTGCTGCAGGTACACATCAAGCGCTTCCGCGAGACTGCGGCGGCGAACGTGTGATCGTTTTCCCGGTGGGGAATCACCGGTGCCCCGGCAAGGGGTTGTACCGCGTCACGTCCCCGGCCGGCCGATCGAAAGTTGATAGCAGTGATCGATGAGGAGGCGGATTTCCTCGATCTGCAGCTTCTTGAAGAAGTACAGGCAGGTGCTGTCGACATTTCCTTGCGAAGCGCTCTCGCACCAATCGACGAAACTGTCCGCGGACCAGTGGCCGGTGCGTTTCAGGGCGCTGCTGTGGTGGCTGAGTTGGTCGGTGGGGGGCACGATATCGTCGGCGATCTGCGTGGATTTCTCGAACAGCTTGGCAGCTACCGGATGATTGTTGGCCTTGGCGAACCAGTGCTTGGCATTGGAATAGTCGCCTTCGCGCCGGTGCATGACGCCATGGAGATAACTGCCTTCCGCTGTCTTCAGGCCCTGACAGATTTCGTGTGACAGCGCCAGGTCGTCGTTCCACAGCAGCACACCCGCCTTCACTGCCTGCCCGGCGTTTTCGTCCTTGATTTCGACCGGCATGAAAAGGTCGGCCGGCGAACACTCTGTGATCTCGTCCGTCAAATCCGTATCCCAGGCACTGTCCGGCTGCAGCTCGGGCAGGGATTCACGGTCTTCCAGGCGCTCGACGAACAACGCGATCTGAGTGTAGAAGAAAGAGGATTTCTTCATCTCGCCAAGGGACGTGTACTGTGATTTTGGCATTCTGCACTCTCCAATAATGACTACATCGACCGGATTGAATGTATGTGGACGTTAAATCGTTGTCAACCTAAGCAGCGGTCTGAGTAATTTTGCGGCAATGGCTTGGGAGAGAATGATTGTGTGCTAATATTGTTCTCTGCAATCATCTTCATTCCCGTGATCCCCCTTGTACCCGGAGACAGACATGGCTACAAAGAGAAAACGATGGTCCTTCGGAGTCGTCGGACTTGGCAACATTTCGGACTTCCATGCCCAGGCGATCAATGATGTGCGCGGCGGCACGATGTACGCCTGCTACAGCCGCTCGCCAGAGAAGGCCGCAGCTTTTGCCGCGAAGTACAACTGTCGGGCGTATTCCGACTTCGAGATGTTTCTACAGGATCCCGAGCTCGACATCGTCACGATCGCGACGCCGTCCGGCGCCCATTTGGAACCGGCGGTCGCGGCGGCCCGCGCCGGCAAGCACGTGATCTGCGAGAAACCGCTGGAAGTCAATCCTGCCCGCTGCCGCAAGATCATCAGTGCCTGCAAACGTCACAAGGTCGAACTCGTGACCATCTTCCCAACGCGCTTCAAGGACGTCAGCATCGCGATGAAAAAGGCGATGGACGCGGGCCGTCTGGGAAAGCCCGTAAACGGCAGTGCTTATATCAAGTGGTTTCGCGACCAGGCCTACTACGACTCCGGCGCCTGGCGCGGCACCTGGAAGCTCGACGGTGGTGGTTGCCTGATGAATCAGGCCATCCACAACGTCGACATGCTGATTCACCTGATGGGTGACGTGCGCGAGGTGTTCGCCTACGCCACTCGGCCCAGCCGCCAGCGGATCGAGGTCGAGACCAACCTCGTCGCGACGCTGAAATTCAAGAGCGGCGCGATCGGGGTGATCGAGGCATCGACCGAGGTGTATCCCGGCTTTGCGAAGGCCATTCAGATCAGCGGCACCGGTGGCACCATGTCGTGCTCCGAGGACGATCTCGATTTCTGGGGCTTCGCGAAACCGCGGGCGAGCGATGCCCGGACGCTGGAGAAATTTTCCGTCAGGTCCGGCACCTCCGGCGGTGCTGCCGATCCGCTTGCTATTTCTTCCGACGGGCACCGTCGCCAGTTCCAGGAACTCGTCGACGTGCTGAAAGGCAGGAAGGATCGGCTGACCTGCGACGGCCACGAAGGCATCCGCAGCGTCAAGCTCATCTGTGCCATCTACGAAAGCGTCCGCACCGGCAAGCCAGTGAAAGTGAAATAAGGTTTCAGGAGCCAGGGCAACAAGGCGTCCGTTGCAGCGTATACTGACCAGCCGGCAACTCGAAACCTTCCAATATCGGAAAACCGCCATGGCAAACCTGTTGTTTGGCATCACCGGGAGCGGCGTCATTCACACCGACGCCGACGACTCCCTCGACCTCGGCACCAAGTTCCGCACGGTCAGGGAATCCGGGGTCTGCGATTACTTCGACAAACAGGTGAAAAAGGAACACATTCCGGAGGTCTGGCCATGAATATTCCATCATCTGCCCATTTCACGCCCGTTCCCCTGGGGCCCGTTTACAATGTCAACCGCGGTGAGCTGCCGGCTGAATTGGCGACGCCGAAACCGGTCGCCGAGAGCTTCGGCGAAACGCAGTTTCGCGGCATGCCGTTTGATCTCGGACCAGAGTCCGGCAACAATGTTGTCCTGCTCGGCAAAGACTCCGTTGCCATCGAGCTCGACGGCCGGCGGGCGACCTACCTGGTCTTTGCACATGTTGTCGAGAATGCCCCGACAGTCGTTATCGAAGGGCTGGCGGACGAAACCGCCGACGGCAACATATCGGGCGGCCGCGTCTCGGACTACGTTCTCGAGTACGCCGACGGTACGACAGCGACCGCACCGATCGAGCGGCGCTTCGCCATCCAGCAGGGGTACCATCTCTGGGGCGCCAGCTCCTTCGCCAGTGTCCCGGCCGGCGATGAAAGGGTTGTTCGCGCCAGTTACGAGGATATCGCGCTCGAACGTGTCCCCCCCCTCACGTATGGTTGCAGCGAGGTGCGCAGTCGCAGCAGCCGGGACTGGAACCTCCCGGAGAACCTCTGGCTCTACGCGCTGCCGAATCCGCACCCCGACCGTGAGCTGCGGGCCCTGCGCCTTGAGCCCCGGGATGAACGCTCGGTCATCTACGGTCTGACAACTACCGAGTTGACCGATCATCCGCTGCGCTACCAGCCGCGCCGAAAATTGCTGCTGACGCTGCCGGACGGCGTTGATTTCAATGCGATCGGCGAGATCGATGAAATCAGCATCGACCTCGGCTGGGTGATTTCGGCGCGGCGACAGACGAGCTACGATCACCGCTGCTGGAATCTCGATGTCGTTGATCTGCAACCGGTGCTGGCCGAGGACAAGCTGGTCGTCGAGTATTCGGCCCATCCCGCCGCCAAACTGCACGTTGGCTCGGCGGTATACGATCTGAGCGAAATGTCCGGCGGCGTCGTCGAAATCCTGCCGGCGCACCGGCCGGTAAAGGTGAAGGTGGTCGATAAAGCGAGCCGGACACCGGTCGGCGTGCGGATTCATTTCCACGGTGTAGCCGGCGAATATCTGCCGCCGAAAGGCTACCACCGCAAGGTCAACCGCACCTGGTTCGAAGACAACTACGGCGAGTTTGTCAACGGCATGAACCAGTACGTGTATATACGCGGCGAATGTATTGTCGACCTGCCGCTGGGCACCGTGTACATCGAGATCAGCCGGGGCTACGAAGTGACCCCGATCCGTGAATCGTTCGATGTCGGAGCGGACACCGACGAAGTGACGTTCGAACTTGATCGGGTACTTGACTGGCGCGGCCGCGGCTGGGTGACGGCGGACACACACGTTCATTTTCTGACGCCATCGACAGCGGTGCTGGAAGGCGAGGCGGAAGACGTCAATGTCGTCAACCTGCTGGCCAGCCAGTGGGGTGAACTGTTCACCAACGTCAGCGACTTCGACGGCCACACGACACACTCGAACACGCTCGCCGGCAACGACGGTGAATTCCTGGCGCGCGTCGGCACCGAGAACCGCATGCAGGTGCTCGGCCACATCTCGTTGCTCGGTTACAGCGGCGAGATGATCCATCCACTGTGTTCAGGCGGCTTGTCGGAGTCAGCCCTCGGCGATTTCCAGGAAGTGACGATGGCGGACTGGGCACAGCGTTGTATTGATCAGAACGGCCTGGTCGTCATGCCGCACGCACCGAACCCGCAATGTGAGCGCGTTGCCGATGTGGTTCTCGACCTGGTGCATGCCATCGAGTTCATGTCATTCAACCGGCGGGACGCGCAGCTGGGCCCGCACGCGGTTGCCGACTGGTACCGTTTCCAGAACATGGGGTATCAGTTGCCGCTTACCGGCGGTTCAGACAAGATGTCTGCGGCCTCGCAGCTCGGCGGGCTGCGGACGTACACGCAGCTGGGTGATCGCGAGCTGACCTACGAGAACTGGATGGCGGCCACGAAAGCCGGCAACACCTTTGTTACGGTCGGGCCGCTGGTGGAAATAGACGTCGATGGCACCGCCCCGGGCGGCCGGATCAAGTTGTCGGAGACCGGCGGCACCCTGGCGGTCGGGTGGCGCGTTGAGTCCGTCCAGGTGCCGATTGATGCGGTCGAGATTGTTGTCGGTGGCCGCACCGTATCCGAGGAGCGTTTCGACCGGGCCATGGCGGTGAGCGGCACGACGGAAATCACGGTCGACGATTCGACCTGGGTCGCGGTCCGCGTGCGCGGCAGAATCTCGGTCGGACTCAATGACGACATCGCGGCGCACACCAGTGCCGTGCAGTTGTTGTGCGGCGACAAGCCGGTGTATCGCCGGGAAGACGCGATCGAGATGCTGCGCCAGATCGAAGGCGCGATGGCGTACATCGACACGATCGCCTCCCGCCCGGACGCCGATCGATTCCGCAAGATGCAGCTGACGCTGGAATCGGCGTACAACCGTCTGCACCAGCGTATGCACAATGAAGGCGTGTATCACGGCCACACGCCGGTGCACAATCACGGGCATGAACATTGAGGTAGGCGCCACGAAGGCGTTGGGGACGTGCCGGGCTGCCTGCAGAACGGCCTTGTAGGAGGCCGGTGGGCTCACCGTTTCCAGAAATTGGGAAGCAGCAGGACGATCACTGTATACACTTCGAGGCGGCCGGTCAGCATGCTGAAGATAAGCAGGAGCTTCGTTTGCGGTGCCAGCCAGGCATAGGTCTCGGTCGGCCCGATACCCGAGAGTCCGGGCCCGATGTTCGAGAGCGTCGCAACCGATGCAGTGATTGCGGTCTCGGCAGCGCCTTCGATCTCGCCTGCTGCTGCCATCGATGCGAGTCCGGGTTCGATCAGGCAGATCAGCAGGCAGACACCGACAAACAAGATCAGGTAGATGAAGAAGAATCCCAGTATGCGGGTGATGATGTCATCGGATACACGGTGATCGTCCAACCGCACGTTGGTTACGGCGTGGGGGTAAAAGCACCTGTAGATCTGAGCTTGCGCGAACTTGATCAATATCAGCAACCGCGACACTTTCATGCCGCCGCCTGTGGAGCCGCCGCAGGCGCCGATGAACATGAGGCAAAGCAGGACCATGCGCGCATAGCTGGGCCACAGATTGTAGTCCTCGGTGCAGAAGCCGGTGGTCGTGATAATCTAAACGACAGTGAAACTGCTCTGGCGAACAATCTGTTCCAGATTCTGGCCTTGCAATCCACTGAAAAAACGGATGCTCGCCATCGTTACGATAGCGAACAGACAGAGCCCGGCATAGAATCGAAATTCCTCGTTCTTCAAGTATGTCGCCGGCTGGCCTCGCAGACATCGCAGATGCAGGACGAAATTACTTCCGGCGAGGAACATGAACAGGGTAATGACGACGTCGATATAGGCGCTGTCGAAGGCTTTGATGCTCGCCTGTTGGGTCGAGAATCCACCGGTCGACATGGTGCCGCAGGTATGACACCATGCATCAAACAGCGTCATGCCGCCGACCTTGAGCAGGGCGGTCTCGATCAGGGAAAGGAGCACGTAAACGCCCCACATCATCTTGGCGGCGGTGGCGATTCTCGGGGTCAATTGATCGGCAGTGGGACCTGGTGCTTCTGCCCGGTAAAGCTGCATGCCGCCGATACCGAGAATCGGCAGGATGGCCAGTGACAGGACGACGATTCCCATGCCGCCGAGCCACTGGGTAAGGCTGCGCCAGTACAGCAGTCCCTTGGGTTGGGCTTCGATATCGTCGAGAATCGTCGCCCCGGTCGTGGTAAAGCCGGACATGGTTTCGAAGATGGCGTTGATGACCGACAGTTCAGTGATCCAGTAAAACGGGATGGCGCCGAAGATCGCCGCCGCCAGCCAGCTGAACGTCACAATCCCGAATCCTTCACGGATCCGCACGGTTTCTTTGCCGCGGTGCGCCAGTGAGCCCATGCCGCCGGCGACGATGGTGATCAGCGAAGACCACAAGAGGCGGGTGGTGACATGGGCCTCATCCCCCATCAGCCACGAAACCGGTACGGATGTCAGCATCGCAATGCCGACGATCATCAGTATTGCCGACACAACCCGTAAAACGACCTTGGTATTCATCTAGGCATGTACGCGAAACAAGGTTTCTGCCTGGGCAACTGCCTCGGTTTTCGACAACATGATCACACGATCCCCGGGCAACAGTTCTTCAGATCCGACGGCTGGCACTAATTGGTCGTTGCGGATGATGGCAGCAAACACGGCGTCCGGCGGGCACTTGGTTTCCGAGATCCGTTGGCCGGCAACGCGTGACTTTCCCTCCACGCTCATTTCAATCACTTCTGCGGGTATACGATTGAAGATCGCGATATTTCTACCGGTTTCGCTGCTGACGAACTTGAGCAACATATTGATCGAGGCCACGAGCGTGCTGAAACAACAATCAATCATGCTCATGCTCGCGATGATGCGGATGTACTCCGGGATCTTGGTCACCGCGATGACTTTGACCGCGTCACATCGCTTGGCAAGGATACAACTCAGAATGTTTTTCTCATTATCCCCGTGGGCCGCAACGTAGGCATGGTGATGATCTATCCCGGCCTCCTCGAGAATGGCGCGATCTGTACTTTCGCCCTTGATGATGACAACCTGCGATCCGAGCGCATCGGCCGCGGATTCGGCCGCGTGCGGATCGGATTCAATGATCCGTACCGGATAGTCCGCGACACTGAGCATCTGCGCCAGCATGCAACCCAACGGTGTGGCACCGCCAATTATCACACCTGAAATAGATCGATCATGCGGCGAGGCCCAGTCGATCAAATCCGCGACGTCGTCTTGCGATCCGGCGACGTAGACTTCATCGAATGCAACAAAACTGGTGTTTCCACGGGGGATATGCAGATGTCCGTGTCGCATGATGGCGCAGATGCGCAGTTTCTCCAATAATTCCGGTCGCGGGAATTCCGACATGCGGCTGCCCACCAATGGGGATCCCGGCCGAAGTTGGAAATTCGATATCTGAGCGCCGGAGTCGCTGAATGTCACACGCTCAAGAACTGCCGGGTTCATGATTGCGTTAGTGATGTCTGAGGCGCATTCGTATTCGGGAATGATGGTGTGATCGACACCAAACGTTGCCGCATCCATTCCCGGCACATCGAGAAAGTGATCTCGCCGGCGCAGGCGCGCTATCTTCAGGGGCACGCCAAACTGCTTGGCCAGGGAGCAGGAGACAATGTTGGCTTCACAGTTATTGCTGACGGCCAACAGCATCTCGGCCTTCTCGATGCCGATCTGTTTCAGCACGTGGGGCGATGCACCGTTGCCGACGAAGGTCATGATGTCGAGCTTCTCGCGGAGTTCGCGAAGGCGCAGCTCGTCCATATCGATAACGACGACGTCGTTAGTGCGAAAAGAGAGTACGCGGGCGAGCTCTCTGCCGACGCGCCCCGCACCCATGATTACTATTTTCATTGTGTATCCGGCCCAGTTGAAAAATCCGCCTTCTTGACGACGCTGTGATCATGGTGCGGATTTGTGGCTAATGCGCGTGAAACGGGCGCCCCATACTCTACCTTTCGTGTGGCATTACGCCACCCTGCAGCCTGGCCCGGCTTGTTGCCTCCGAGGCTGAAGTCCTCTTCATATTCAATCCGGGGGGCTGGGTTGAATAATACAGGATATTGAGCCCTGGAGGAGCGCTTCATAACCTCCCGCGGCCGGCGCGCCAGCTTGTAATCGCCATAAGCGGATGTCTTATGTCCAGGTGTGAGCTGACAGCCGGCAGCGAATGACATGGTCAGGCGGCGACTGTCCCCGATCGAAAAAACGTCAATTCGATCACCTCTGCCGATCATCCTTACATGGTGGAATTCTTTATGAGCCGAGAACTCGACAACCCACAGCAGCTGGCGGCTTTCTTGACGCCTGAACGTGTGCTGTTTCTGGAATGCGACTCGAAAGCCGCGGCCCTGAACGCCTTGATTGATTGCCTGGCCCGCACCCCGCAGATTACCGACGCCGCGGCCTTTCGCGAAGCAATCCTCAGTCGAGAATCGCTTATGAGCACCGGTTTAGGGCTGGGCATCGGCGTTCCACATACGCGCCTTGAATCGATCACTGACATGGTTGTTGCCGTGGGATGGTGCCGGCAGCCGCTGCTCGACTATGTCGGACTTGACGGCGGCCCGGTTGAATTGATCCTGATGATTGCGACGAGCCCGGATCAGCATGCCGAATATCTTCGCCTGCTGGCGTCGGTCACGGCCCGCCTGAAAAACGATGAGTTCCGGCGTGCTGTATTGACCGCCGAAGACACGGCGGCGGCTTTTCGGCTTCTGACTTGCTGAGCAGCCCCAGCCATAGGGCCGTGGGAGTTGCTTGGTGCAGGAGTTCTTCGAGGCCCGGCAAATATCAGGACATGAAGCCGACCGCTACATCACCAGTTCATAACATGGCCGGTATGCCGCCGGGCCCGGCAGCTTCATGCGTTGCTGGTCGACGAAAGCCTGCAAGAGCTCGTCGACGGGCTTCATGATTGCCGGGTCACCGTTGATTTTGAACGGCCCGTTCTCCTTGATCGCGCGGACGCCGTTCTCCTTTACATTGCCGGCGACGATTCCCGAGAACACCCGGCGCAACTGTGCTGCCAGCAGGTAAGGCGGCTGGTCGCGATTCAACTGCAGCGCCGCCATGGTCTCATGCGTAGGCTCGAACGGTTGCTGCATTTCTTCCGGCACGTGCAGGAGCCAGTTGAAGTAGTAGGCGTCCTCCGTATCCCGGCGAATCCGCAGGACATCGTCCATGCTCGCCGCCATCGAGCGCGCCACGCCGGCCGGGTCGTCGATGATGACCTTGTACAAGCCCTTCGCCTCATCGCCCAGGGTGGCGCCGATCAGGCGATCGATCTGCTCGAAATACGCTTTGCTCTGGCGCGGGCCGGTGAAGATCAGCGGGATACGGTGATTCTGGTTTTTCGGATGCAGCAGCAGCCCTGTCAGGAAGAGAATCTCCTCCGTCGTGCCGACGCCGCCTGGAAATACAATGATGCCGTGGCCGAGACGGACAAATGCTTCGAGCCGCTTCTCGATGTCCGGCATGATCACCAGATGATTGACAATCGGATTAGGTGGTTCTGCTGCGATGATGCCCGGCTCGGTCATGCCGATGTACCGGCCGTCCGGAATTCGCTGCTTCGCGTGGGCAATGGCGGCGCCTTTCATTGGCCCTTTCATGGCGCCGGGACCGCAACCGGTACAGATGTGCAGGCTGCGCAGCCCGAGCTCATAGCCGACATCCTTCGTGTAGTCGTACTCCAGCCGGTCGATCGAGTGACCGCCCCAGCACACGACGAGATCCGGCGGGCGCCCGGCCTGGAGAACGCGGGCGTTGCGGACGATGTGGAAGACTGCGTCGGTAATGCTGGCAGACTTGCCGAGGTCGAATTTGTGGCTGCGCTCGATTTCCGTCTTGATAAAGACAATGTCACGCAGCACTGCGAACAGGTGGTCCTTGATGCCGGTGATCATATGCCCGCCGACGAAGGCGTCTGGCGGTGCGTTGGCGATCGCCAGGCGGATGCCGCGGGCACGCTGCAGGATACGGATCTCGAAATCCTTGTAACTCTGGAAAATCGTTTCCGCATCGTCACTCAGGCTGCCGGAATTGAGCACCGCCAGGGCGCACCGGCGAAACAGTTCATGGTCGGCGCCGCGATCTGCTTCATGCAGTTGGCTGACTTCGAACTGCGACAGCATCTCGAGGCTGCCGGTCGGGCCAACTTCCAGATTGATCGTGTGTGACTGCATTGGCAGGTAGAGGTTGGTTGGTTGGAATGACGTCGTGTGACCGGATAATATAACCCATGGTTTCGCATCGTCCGTATCGACTAGGTTTTCGCAGTTGTTCCAGCAACCCTGCGGCATTCTCCCCAGGCGGGTTGGCTCAACCGCCCGGCCATGGCCGGTAACCTTGTCATCGTGTAGTATGCGTTACATTATCCGCCCACGAGAATTCCGCACCGGATACCGACCCCGAGAGATTCATTGGACCACACTGCGGCAGGAGAAAATCCCGAACTCGTCGTCGTGATGCCGGTTTATAACGAGGCCGAAATCATTGTGACGGTTCTCGACGACTGGATCGCTGTCCTCGACGAACTCGGCTGCGATTATGTCGTGCATGCCTTCAACGACGGGTCTACGGACGAGTCGCTGGGGATCCTGCAGGACTATGCCGGACGCTGTACACGTGTGCAGGTCCACGACAAGGCCAATGCCGGGCACGGCCCCACAGTACTCAAGGGGTACAAGGAATTCTGTGACGCGGCGCCGTGGCTGTTTCAGGTTGACTCGGACAATGAAGTGCGGGCCGCGATGTTCCCGAAGTTCTGGGAGCAACGCCAGGGCTACGACTTCATCATCGGCCGCCGAATCGGCGAGCAGCGCCCGCTGATTCGTCGCATCATGAGCATTGGTGCCGCCATGGTCGTACGCGTGATTTTCGGCAAGGGCGTACACGACGTCAACTGTCCTTACCGGCTCATGCGCGCGGAAATCTTTCGCGACCTGTATCGGGCGATTCCGGACGACACCTTCTCGCCGAACCTCGTTGTTGCCGGCTACGCGGTGGCGTCCAACCTGCGGCGTCTGGAGATCCCGATACCGTACCGCACCCGCAAGACCGGCACGGTCTCGATCCGCAAGCTCAGCATAATAAGGGCGATCGTCTCGTCGGTCATCGAGACAATACGATTGAAACGGGTGTAACGGGATTGGGGAGGGGTTTCGGGTTTGAGGTTTGAGGTGACTCGTCAATCTGTTCCCACCCGGCACCTTCTTCACATCTCAAACAGCCACTGCTCGCCAGTGAGCGTCGGCAGGAAGTCGACGCCGGCAAGCTCTCCGATCGCCGTTGCCACGGGGCCGATCTGTTTTTCAATGTAATGCCTGTAGTCCGGCGGTGCCGTGACATGGCCCAGCGGCTGCGGTCCTTCCGTCGTGACGAGGTAGCGTATCATGCCGTGCGGATCCGGGAGCAGCCGGGCCGCCTTGACGTGCGGCGGTGTTGTTCGCGTGTACTGGTCGACGGGTTTGCGCAGCCGTTTGCGATACACCAGGTCCTCGTCCCGTTCGCCTGACTTGACGCTGGCGACGAGTGCCGTCAGGTACTTGTCGAGCTCGTCGGCCGAAGCGTTGTCGAAAACCATCTCCAGAAGTTGCCGCTGCACCGCGTGGGCAATGTCGGTCCAGTCGCTACGCACGGCTTCCATGCCGACTATTTCCAGCTCCTCGCCGTCATTGTCGACGCGGATTCCGGCATAGCCCTTGGCCCGGCCTTGCGCCGATTCGCCACGGCGCTGCGGCAGGAAAAAGTTGCGGTAATATTTCTCGAACTCGAAGTCGAGATGTGATTCCACGCCATAGGCCGATTCGACATAACGTGCCAACTTTTCGTTGACTGTTGCCGACAGTTCCTGCCCGAATGCCAGCGCTGCTGCGGGGTCCGCATTGCCGGCGATCCGGGGCTCGACGAACAGTGAATCGGTATCGCCGTAGAGTACGTTGTAGCCCTGCTCCTCGAGCCGGCGGCGGGTCCAGCGCAGCAGGTGGTGGCCGAACCCGGTGATCGCGCCGGCGAGCTCGGTTGCGGCGAACCGGCAAGCGCTGGTTCCGAGCACGCCGTAGAACGAGTTCATGATGATCTTGTAAGCATGGGCCGCGACGGCATTGTCCTCGGCCCTGGCCTCGGCCCGGCTCTCGAAAAAGCGCTCGAGCAGCATCGGCAGTACGCCGGGGCGCCGGTCGAATTTCGCACCGTTCGGTGCGATAATCGGGTCAGCCGCCGTCCGGCCGTGTACATGTGCCAGCGGATCGAGATTGAACGTGCGAATGATCGTCGGGTACAGGCTCTTGAAATCCATTACGAAGACATGCTGGTACAGGCCTGGCTCCGGGGTCATGACCAGTCCTCCGGGGGCGCTGCCGGGAGGTTCCTGGTCGATGCCCAGGGTCGGCGCCACGATGCCGAGTCGATGCAGTTCGCGAATATACAGAAACTCGAATGGCGCGATGCTGCCCCAGGCTCGTTCCATCGGTAATCCGGTCAACAGCGTGCGGCGGATGGACAGGGTGATCAGTCCCTGGTCATTGAGAATGTCGCGCACCAGGCGGGAGTCCTCGACACAGTATTGGCAGAATGTGCGCCGATCGTTGTGAAAGCTGTCGGTAATCGCCTCGACCCGGGAGCCCCCATTGCCGCCCAGGACTTTGCCGCGGCCAAGCACCGCCTCGGCAACCGTCTCCAGGCTGTAGTCCTCGAACCGCTGCATGGTGGCGCGCATCAGGTGCATGCCGTCGAGAACCTGGCGGCCCGGCACGAACACACGGCTGCCGCCCCAGGAGGTCCCTTGGCGATACCACGCTTCGAGATGCGACCGGCCGATGGCGAACTTCAGCCCCAGGGCCTTGCATCTGCGCAGCAGCGTCGGCAGATCGAAATCGATGAGATTCCAGCCCGTCAATATGTCCGGATCCAGGGACCGGATGCGAGCAATCACACCGGTCAGCATTTCCCTTTCCGTCGGGTAACAGATGGCGAACGCCGGGTCATCAGCGGTTGGTTCGCCGACCAGGTGCATCTCTTCGACCGGCGTCGAATCGGCGGTCACCAGTGAGACACCGTAAACCGTGGAGGCATCGGCGTTGGTCTCGATGTCGAGCGCCAGCAACTGCAGCACCGGTTCCCACTCTGCCGGCGTGATTGTCGGGTTCACATACCGCCTGTTGACCGTGGCCGAGGGCTCCCAGCTGCCCTGAATCGCGAGGCTGCCGCTGATGTTGTGCTGCATCAGGTAGCGCAGGCTGAAATTGAAGTCGGCTTCATAGGTCCGCACGCCGGCTGCCGCCAGATTCTCGGCGAGCTGCCGCTGTTCAGATGTTCGGGGCAGGTCGATGCGGGATACTGCTGCCCGGTCCATCGTCATCATTCCGGCATCGGAGATCGAGCCGTTGTGTGCCAGCGCCTTGTCCCGGCATCGTTCAGCGTCGGTTGAGCGGACGAAGAAATGCGGCCGCATACTGTTGTCGGTGATCTCGAATGTCTCGCCGGATTCAAGTTTACCGATCACATGCACGGTGGTACAGCCGGCACTGGTGCGGTGGAACACGTGCAGCACGAAGCCGCGTATCGTCGCGGCCTGGGCGGCCGTTGGCGGATCTGTTTTTTTGGTGCCTGGCAAAAAAGTCATTTTTTTTTCGAAATTTTTCAAAAGGTGGAACGGATTGTGCGATATAGAGGATTTATCCGTTCAATTCACCCACCCACAACCAACCCCTTATGACGGAGATTCAGACATGAATCAGATCACAGACTTGCGTAATTTGTCGGGCGAGCAACTCCTGTTGCTGGATGTTTACAGTGCTCCTCAATTGAATGTCGAGGTTGATCACGAGCTCACGCGCCGCAGCGACGTGGACCTGCTCGAAGACATTTACTTCGATTCAGTGCCTGCCGTCGCCCTTGCAGCGTGCAGCTGAGCAACTGTTCGATCAACCCACGGCCGCGCCGATACTCTCCACGAGTGCCGGCAGAACTGTGGCGCCCGCTGATTGTATGAAGGCGCCACCGTTGCTTCGTTGTGCCAGGTCCGAGAAGGGATTCGGCGCAATGTTGATGTCGATGATCGGGCGGTCATTCCCCGATACCCGCTGCGCCACCTGCATTGGCAGTGAAGTCGCGCCGGACGTACCGGCGACGATCAGCAGCTGTGCCTCGTCCGCCGCCTGCATGGCGGTATCGCATCGATACCATTCCTCGTTGTAATACTCGTCGAACCACAGCACATGTGGCCTTGCCGTGCCGCCGCAGTCCTGGCACCTGAGCAGATTTCGTTCGTCCGGCGACAGTGCTTCGTTGCGCCCCCTGCCGAGCAGCTGCTGCGGCAGCGCATACACAGTTTCG
>JASLZG010000379.1:238-4300 GCA_030754995.1 Lentisphaeria bacterium | reverse complement strand
GGTTCCACACCGCCTTTGACCCGGCTCTGTCGGGGGTGATCGGCTCCCGTTGACGACCGGATCGCGGGGGGGGGGTGATGATCATGAGAGCACACATGAAAGGGTTCCCTTATCTCGTTGCCAGCCTGCTTGCGGCGACCGTATGCCTTGCGGGCGACGCCGTTTCGAAGGAAAAGAAGCTCATCCAGTACGGCTGGGGCGTCCCGGACACCAGCGAGCTCCTCGAGAACATCCGGGAGATGGAAAAGGAGCCGTTCGACGGCATCACATTTCGCATCCACGCGACGATGCCGGATGGCCGCCAGACGCCGGAGGGTTTCAGTAAGAAGCGGTTTGAAGAATCGTGGTTTTCCCAAGGCTATGAGAACCTTCGCAAAGTCAGGTTCGAGAAGTTCACCGACAACTTCGTGGACCTGCAGGCGTCGCCGGGCGACATGGATTGGTTCAACGACAAGCATTGGGAGAACGCCTGTCACAATGTCGGATTGTTCGTGAAAGCCGCCAAGATCGCTGGCTGTAAGGGGGTGCAATTCGACCCCGAGCTGTATACCCGGGGGGACAAGCTGTGGGCCCCGAACGCCTTGAAAGCGAATCCCGCCCTGTTTGACAAGTACGCCGGCCAGGCGCGTATCCGCGGCCGGCAGTTCATCGAGACCATTGGCCGGCAGATGCCCGACGCGGTCATCCTCTGCCTGCACCTGCTGAGCACCATTCCATCGGAGATTCTCGACGCCCCCGATCCCCGGGCCAAACTCGTCGAGAGCGGCTATTGCCTGCTCCCGTCGTTCCTCGACGGCATGCTCGACGGCATCAGGCCCGGGATGAAGATCATCGACGGGAACGAGGTGTCCTATTATTACGATGAGGGGTCGGACTATTATCGCGGGTATCACAAGATGAGACAGACAGCCCTGCGGCTGGTCGCCCCCGAAAACGTTTACAAGCACCAGACACAGGTCTCTGCCGGCCAGGCGATGTACCTGAGCTTGAGATTCAAATCGGCGCTGCCGCCCGTCGAAGAGGCCGCGCAGTTCGAGAACATGGTCTACCACGCGCTCAACGCGAGCGATGACTATGTGTGGGTTTACAGCGAGCGCTGGCTCTGGTGGCCGAAGGATCAACGGCGCCTGCCCTTCGGAATTCAGGAGGCGCTCCTGAACGCAAAGGATCGGGTCGCCGGAGTGGATCCCGCGCAGCTGCGCGACCTGTCGAAGCTGCGGCGCGAAGAGCGTAAGGGTCGTGCGCAGGCCGTCGTTCCCGCCCTCGCCGCCGGCACGGCGCTCCCGCAGCTCGATGGCGACCTCGCCGATCCGGCGTGGACATCAGCCGTCCACATCAAGGCGTTCCAGACCCCGACGGCCGACACGCCCCCCGCCCGGACACAGGCCTGGGTCGCCTTCGACCGTGAAAACCTCTACATTGCCTTCCGCTGTGACGAGCCGTTGATGGCCAGGATCGAGTCGGTGGGCGAGAAGCACGACGACCCGGTGTGGCGCGGCGATTCATTCGACGTGTTCATCTCGAACGGCCCCGACCCCTGGTCGTACCACCATTTCATCATCAGCCCGGACAACGTCCACTGGGACGAATTCCGCCGGCGCAGCGAGGTCGTCGGCGACTTCGACGGCCGCTGGAAAAGCGCGGTGAAAAAGACGGCCGCTGCCTGGCAGGGAGAACTGGTGCTGCCCTGGCGGGACATGGGCATGACCGCGCCCGCCAACAGCGCCGAGCTGCGGGCAAACCTCTGCAGGAACCGCAAGGCCGGCGTTAGTGGAAAAGATTACAGCTCCTGGTCACGGGTGGCGCGGGGCTTCCTGGAACCGGGGCATTTCGGGTACTGGTCCTTCGAGGCCAGGGAATGAATGGTGATTGGTGAACCGTGAATTGCGGGGCCGCCGGCGGCGAGTGCCGGCAGCTGTCAATTGTCACAACAACACTTTCTCATGGGGGCATAAAATGTCGGACAAATCGTTTTCAGTTGACATGGTCAAATTTGGATTGGCCAGGTTCGGGTTGGTCGAACTCGATGATGGCCGTTTGCTTTCCGTCGTACCCGTATTGCAGGGGAACATTTCCAAAGACCGCGGCCGTACCTGGGAAGAAGGCTACCCGTTCGTCACCGGCAGCGGCGAACCGATCGCCGCCCATCACCGCTCGAGCGTCGTCCGGATGGCTTCCGGCAAGATCGGCGTCGCCTACAAACGTCCGGATGTTCGCCGCCGGAAGCCTGGCAATATCACCCCGAAAGAATACGCCATGTTCTTTACTACGTCCGAAGACGAAGGCGGGACGTGGTCCGAGCCACATCGGATCAACTTTCCCGGCGCCTGGATCGGGCTGCTCCACGACCCCATGATGCAGACCAGAAGCGGCCGCTTGATCCTGCCCGTGGTCACCAACCATTTCGGCCGGCGCTCAGAACACGATGCCGGCGAGACCAAGGGACAAGTGAACGGGCACATCGTCGGCGTCGAAGCCCATGGCCACTACCCGGAGCTCGATATTGGCTTTGTTTATTACTCGGACGATGATGGACAGACCTGGGACAGGTCGGACAACGACATCATCGGCTGGCCCGACGACGGTAGGCACGGCATTTACCCGACCGAGGAGCCGACCGTTGCCGAGACCAAAGACGGGCGGCTGCTGATGTTTTCACGCTCCACGCTGGGCCGGGTCCTCGAGTCGTGGAGTGACGATGACGGCCTTTCATGGACACGCGGGCTGCCAAACGTGCTCTGCAACTCACTGTCACCGGTGCGCCTGCGAACCATCGCCACGACAGGCGACCTGCACTGTGTGTGGAATCAGGTGACACGCGAGGAGATTCACCGCGGCATGCGGAGGTCCCGGCTGACCTCGGCAATCTCGAAGGACAGCGGCAAGACCTGGACGCATTTCACGACGCTCGACTGTGCGGATTCGCTCGACAAATCACCGTATCAAGAACCTGATCCAACGATCGAGTTTGTGGTGTCCCGTCAGGAGTGCGGCGAACTTCCGGCAAACTGGTGCATCTATCGTTATGCCAACGTCTGGTACGTCGGAGACATGGCCTATATTGCCTATGACCGCGAATCCTTCAAGTATCCGGGATCTCCCAAACGGCAGCATGTGCTGCGGGCGATACCGATCGATTGGCTGTACGACGATGCCCGGACGGATCTCAGCCTGTCAAACGACGTTCCGGAAGCGGCGGAATCGGCCGAAGGCGAGAGCATCGAAGACTGACCCGCTGCTGTGAGGTATTTCCTTCGAAGTTCGGCGTTCTTGGTTCGTCCGTTCTGAAGCAGACGGGCCCAGTCCTGTGAAGTGCGGGACTTTGTCAGTGTGACGTGTGGGTACATGTCAGATGTGACGTAACCCGGTATCAAAGAGACTGAACGATGCGAGACCTGACCCAGGATCCTTCTCAATTGCATGTCGAGGAAAACGTTCAGACGTTCCTGGATAATGTCATCATCTACTATGCGGGATTCGTGGCGCGCCGATGGCACAGGCCGGAGAAGCATGCCGAAGGCCCGGTGCTCCAGAAGGATCGGCCCTGGGAGCACGTGCCCTATTTCACTTACTCCAACTATACAGTCCTGCGCGATCCGGAAGACCGCCTTTTCAAATGCTGGTACGAGGATCTGCTGGCAGGGCCGGATTATCATGACGAGGACCGTTATTTCAAGTCCCGCCAGCTCTATGCCCAGAGCGAGGACGGCATCCACTGGGAAAAGCCCGAGCTCGACGCGTTGACCGAAGATGGGCGCAAGACCAACATCGTGATCGGCGGCGGCGACTACGGGACGGCCCATTCCATGTCGGTCGTGATCGACCCGCACCCGGCGACACCCGGCGAGAGATTCCGGGCCCTCTGCACGCACATGAGCCGCAAAGGCAAGGAGTTCGACCGTATTGAGTGTTTCCATTCGCCCGACGGAATGCAGTGGGACCTCTATGACGAACTCCCCTCGTTCGGGATGGCCGGTGCCAGGCTCGATGATGTGTCGGTCCTGTTCTACGATGACGACTCACGCGAATTCGTGCAAAACACGCGGCATTTTCTGAAAGGTG
>JASLZG010000379.1:0-228 GCA_030754995.1 Lentisphaeria bacterium | reverse complement strand
GATATGGCAGTCGCGCAGTCACGATTTCATTCATTGGAGCGAGCCGATCCTCGTGGCCGCCGCCGACCCGGAACTGGACAATCTCGACGAGCAGTTCTACGGCATGGCGCAGTACAAGCTCGGCAACATACACCTTGCGACCGTCGGCGTGTTCCGGCAGGCGGACAACGAAATGGATGTCCAGCTCCTCGTCAGCCGCGACGGAATCCGCTGGAAGCGGACGGCGAA
>JASLZG010000378.1 GCA_030754995.1 Lentisphaeria bacterium | reverse complement strand
GATTGGCCTGTTCCGGCGCCATGTAGGTGAACTTGCCCATCAGCGACTTGTCATCGGCCGTCATCAGGTTACTGGTCGCCTTGGCGATGCCGAAATCGGTCAGCTTCGGCAGGCCCTCAGTCGTGATCAGCACATTGTTTGGGCAGACGTCCTTGTGGACAATCTGCATGGGCTCACCGTAAGGGTCGGTACGGGAATGCGCATAGGCCAGGCCGCGGGCGACACGGCTGCAGATGAAGACAGCGAGCGGCACCGGGATGGTCGAGCGAGTCAGGTTGTGGGACCTCAGAAAGTCGTGCAGCGGCAGGCCATTGACGAATTCCATGACGATGTAATAGCCTTCGGTCGTACGGCCGAGCTGATAGATCTGGACGATGTTCTCATGCACGAGATCGGCGACCAGTTTACCTTCCTCGATAAACATCTCGACGAACTTCTCGTTCTCGCTGAGGTCCACGAGCAGCGTCTTGAGCGCCACCGTCTTCTGATACCCCTTAGTCCCGTCCTGAATTGCCTCGTAGACGGAGCCCATGCCACCGTCGGCGATTTTGCGGACGATCCGAAAGGTGTATTGGTCCTTGATTGCCTTGAGCATGGTCTCCACACTTTAGGGATTGCAACGCACCGACCTCGCCTGTGCAACGATCCGGGTGCTGGTCGAACCGATGTGGAGGACTGGCGCGGGCGGGCGACAATATGATTTGGGCAAAGTATAGGAATCCCGGCGGCCTAATGCAAGTCGCTGACCGGCGATTCTCTGAAAATCAGGCGCCGGCAGGTGACGCTTTCAGGTGAACCGCTTGAGCGCCGCCCTATAACGTCTATATTCATCGTTTATCCATTCAATTTTTCACTAACTTCTTGTTTTCTACGGCAGACGGCACAATGCCTGACGAGGCGATATCCCGGCACAACGCCTGGACGACGTCGGCCACCGCCGACAGGTTATTCAATGGATGTTTTTCTTGACATTCTGAAAATTTTCGGGCGCAGCGTTTTTGTTGTCTTCTTTTTCGGGTTTTCGATCTTTATCCACGAGTTCGGTCATCTGCTGGCGGCGAAATGGCGGCAGCTGCATGTCGAGCGTTTTTCCATCGGTTTCGGCAAGCCCCTGTGGAAGTGGCGCAAGTGGAATATCGACTTTCTCGTCAGCATGCTGCCGTTCGGCGGCTATGTCGCATTGCCGCAGCTTGACCCGACCGACACCCCGGTCACCGAAAGCGGCGAGAAACTGCCGGCGATCAAGCCGGTCGACCGCATCATCGTGGCGTTCGCGGGGCCGCTGTTCAACATCGGCTTCGGCCTGTTCCTCGGCGTGTTCATCTGGGTCTTCGGGGTCATGGGCCGGCCGCCGGCCGATTCCTTCGTCATCGCGTCCATTCCCGAAACGTACGTCGACAGCAAGGGTCTCAACCAATCGAACCCCGAGTTCGAAGTCCTGCAGCCCGGCGACGAGGTTGTCGCGATCAACGGCCAGGAATTCCACAACGGTGCACGACAGGCGTTCGAGATGATCGTTTATGCGCCGGCCGGCAAAGTCACGCTCGACATCATCCGCGACGGCAGCAAACTGCAGGCCTCGTACGTGCCGGCGAAGAATGCGCAATTCGAAGGGCTTGGTTTCCCTTTTTTCACCGCGGTGCGGCCGCCGATTGTCGGTGGGATTTTGAAGGGGTCCGCGGCGGAAGCGGCAGGGATCCAGGCGCACGATGTCCTGGTCGAAATCAATGGGCAAAAGATCGTCGACCAGGATTTCCTCACGAACGAGTTGCAGCTCGCAGAAGGCGCCCCGGTGACGCTGAAGATCCTGCGCCCCGACCATACCGACCATACCGACCATACCGACCGGAAACGGAAGGAAAAGAATTACAAGGAGATCATCATCGAAAACGTCCAGGCGGTATTGACCAAGCGGCCGGACGGCAAGATGTACTACCTGCTCGGCGTCGATTGGCGAATGCGGCTCTGCCCGTCGCCCGTGCGGCAGTTGCAGGATGTCGTCGTGCGGACATATCGAACGTTGCACGGCTTGTTCGACCGCGCCAATCATATCCGGCCCAAACATCTGATGGGCCCTGTCGGGATCGCGCAGAACCTTTACAACATCGTGCGCTACAGCTTGATGACGGCGCTCAGCTTCGTGGTCTTGATCAACTTCAGCCTGGCCCTGCTGAATCTGTTCCCGCTGCCGGTGCTCGACGGCGGCCATATAACGTCGGCAATCATCCAGATCATTATTCGCCGGACAATCCCCACGCGCCTCGCCGTGCGCCTGCAGTACGGCTGCTTCTTCCTGCTCATCGGCCTCATGCTTTACATCACTTTCTATGACGTCATGCGGCTGACCCGCTCGACGCCGATGAGATCAAAGACCGGCACAAGTGAACCGGCGACGAAGGAAAACGGCAACGCCCCGGCCGGCGACCCGGCAGCGGAAGACCCCACGCCCGCACCACCCGGCGAACTCCCGGCCGAGGCAGCGCCCTGAGGTCGGTTTCTGCCGCCTCACATGTGCGGCCAGTAGCGGTCGTTGAATCGCTGGATGCGGATGGGCACGTCGAATGCCTCCTGCAACAGCGGCTCGGTCAGCACCTCCGCCTTGGCGCCCCGGGCGAGAATGCGGCCGTCCTTGATAATCAGGCCATTTTCGAATGGCCCGATGATATCATCGACCCGATGCGTCACCATGATGAAGGTCGGTGCATCCCGGGCACTGGTGAAATCCTCTATGGTGGCGAGAAACTGCTCACGCGACTTGAAGTCGAGATGGCAGCAGGGTTCATCGAGCACCAGGATCGGCGGGTCGGTAATCGTCGCCCGGGCGATCAGCACACGCATCTGCTCGCCGGAGGACAAGGTGTCGAACCGGCGCCGCAGCAGTTTCCCGCAACCAAGCCCCTCCAGGCGCTCCCGTGCCTTCCCGGTCTCGGCCGGGGTCGGATCGCGATACAGCCCGATGGTGGCGTCGAAACCCGAAAGCACGACATTGGCCGCCGGCATGTGATCGAGCGTCCAGTCCTGCAGATAGGCGCTGACCCAGCCGATCTGCTTGCGCACGTCCTGGATAATGCAGCTGCCGTAGCGGTGGCCGAGCACCCGCACCGAGCCGCCGCTGCGCGCCCACGCCAGGCCCATGACCAAATTCATCAGCGTGCTCTTGCCCGAGCCGTTCTCACCGAGGACGAACCAGTGATCCCCGGCGTTGACTGTCCAGTCGATGTCGTGGATGATTTCGGTGCCGTCGATGACGACCGTGGCGTTGCGGATGTCGATGATCGGATCTAGCATGGATGCCTTCGGTTTATGTCGGGGTCAATGGAATTGCGCCGTTCGGGTAGCAGATTACAAGACGTTGACAGCAACGTCAAGGTCTCTTGGCGGACATCCAGGTGGAGCATATGGCGACGGGGTTCGTTTATTATCCGGATTTCCTCGAGCACGACACTGGGCCGTCCCACCCGGAACGCGCCGAACGCCTGCGCTCGGTGATGGCCCACCTTGAATCGAGCGGGCGACTGCCGCAGCTCGACCGTCTCGAAGCGACCGCCTGTGAGGAGCGCTGGCTGCACAGCGTGCACACTGGGGATCACGTCGACCTGGTGCGGCGGGCCGCGAGTCGGGCGCCGGTGCAGCTGGACGCGGACACCGTGGTCTCGGCGTGCTCATGGGACGTTGCGCGTCTTGCCAGCGGATCGCTCCTGGCGGCCTGCGATGCGGTGGTCGATGGCCGCGTCAGCAACGCTTTCTGCGCCAGCCGGCCGCCGGGACACCACGCCGAGCGCGATCATGCGATGGGCTTCTGCCTGTTCAACCACGTCGCTGTGGCGGCTCGCTACCTGCAACAGCAGCACGGCATCGATCGCCTCATGATCATCGACTGGGACGTGCACCACGGCAACGGCACGCAGCACATCTTCGAGGAGGACGCCGGGGTCTTCTATTTCAGCATCCACCAGTATCCGTTCTATCCGGGCACTGGCGCTGCGGGTGAACGCGGCAAGGGCGACGGCGAAGGCGCCACGCTCAACATCCCGATGGCCGCCGGCAACAACGATGATGCATATATCGCCGCGTTCGAAGAACAACTGGTGCCGGCGGCAGAGGATTTCGCGCCGCAGTTCATCCTGGTGTCTGCCGGCTTCGACGCCCACGAAGCGGACCCGCTGGCATCGATGGCGGTGACTGAAAACGGTTTCCGGCGGCTGTCAACGATCGTCGGCGACCTGGCGGCCGAAACCTGCGGCGGCCGCCTGGTGTCGCAGCTCGAAGGCGGCTACAACACCGACGCCCTGGCGTGCAGCGTGGCGGTGCATCTCGATGTGTTACTCGACAAGGGGC
>JASLZG010000377.1 GCA_030754995.1 Lentisphaeria bacterium | reverse complement strand
CCTGCGCGGCCAGATGAACACCGACTACTTCCCCGTGCAGATGAGCGATTTCCAGTCGAATATCCGCATTCAGCAGCTGCCCGAAACGATGGGCTTCGACGACTTCACGCTCGATACCCAGGAACAAGTCTTCCATCCCGGCGGCTCGCTGCGTTTTCGCATCAATACCGGCGACCGCTGCATCGTCTACGCCAGCGACGTCGAGCTCAACAAGATTTTCTACCCCGATGAACCCAGCGCCGAGCTCGATGCCATGAAGGACAAGTACATGCAGTTCATCCGCGGCGCCGATCTGCTCATCGGTGACGGCCAGTATACCGAGGAAGAGTACGGCAGGCACGTCGGCTGGGGGCACACCTCCATACCCGTGCTGGTCGAGGTCGCCCACAAGTGCCGCGTCAAACAACTCGCGCTCTTCCACCACGACCCGCAGCATTCCGACATGAAGCTCGACGAAATCCTGCTGGATTTCGGCGCCCCCTTCCAGTCCGCCGATCCGCCGATAAACATTTTCTGCGCCCGCGAAGGCGTCTCCCTGCCGATCTAGCGGCTACCAGTCGTACGACGATGAACGACCTGCACGACATCCGTACGATCGGCATCATCGCCCACATCGATGCCGGCAAGACGACCTCCACCGAGCGCATGCTCTACCTCTCCGGCCGCACCCACCGCAGCGGCGAAGTCGATGACGGCAGCACC
The DNA here is from genome assembly GCA_030754995.1 of Lentisphaeria bacterium. Taxonomy (GTDB): domain Bacteria; phylum Verrucomicrobiota; class Lentisphaeria; order JABSQK01; family CAJWLW01; genus CAJWLW01. The sequence goes on along the minus strand of JASLZG010000377.1, from coordinate 3,662 downwards.
GTGATGGACTATCTCGACGAGGAACGCGCCCGCGGCATCACCATCGTCTCGGCCGCCGCCACCTTCCAGTGGCAGGACACGCTCGTTCATCTCATCGACACTCCCGGACACATCGACTTCACCGCCGAGGTCGAGCGCTCGCTGCGCGTCATCGACGGTGCCGTCGTCATCTTCAGCGGGGTCGAGGGCGTCGAGGCGCAGAGCGAAAAAGTCTGGTTCCAGGCCGATCGCTACAAACTGCCGCGCCTGGCGATCATCAACAAGCTCGACCGCGTCGGCGCCTCGTTCGAGCGGGTGCTCGGCGAAATCAACGACAAGTTCCAGGACCGCGGCGTCCCGCTCCAGTACCCTGTCGGCAGCGAAAGCAACTTCGACAGCGTCATCGACCTGATCACTATGCAGCAATGGCGATTCGACGAACACGATGCCGTCGCCGGCAACATCGACAGTGAGCTCGTCGAAATTGCGGAGGCCGCACGGATCACCATGATCGAGCGGCTCGCCGATCATTCCGACGAGCTCGCCGAGGCCTATCTGCAGAACAGCGAGCTGGCCGCCAGGAAAATTCATGAGTGCATCCGCCAGCTCACCCTGGCCAACCGAATCGTTCCGGTGCTCGCCGGGTCGGCCAAGAAAACGGTCGGCATTCAACTGTTGCTCGACAACATCATCCGCTACCTGCCCTCCCCTGCCGACATCACCGGGATCCCGGCGTTCGACGCCAAAACCGGCGCCGATGTCACGCTGGCGCCTGGCGATGACGCACCCTTCGCCGGGCTGGTGTTCAAAGTCGTTGCCCGCAAGTCCGCCGATCTCTATTACCTGCGCACCTACACCGGCAAGCTGCAGGCCGATACCGCCGTCTATCAGCCGCGCACAAAACAGACGGTCAAGCTCAAGCGACTTCTGCGCCTGTACGCCAAGAGCACCGAGCCCTTGGACGTTGTCGGCCCCGGTGATATCATCGGCTTGATGGGGCCGCGCGACATCATCACCGGCGACACCCTGTGCGACCGCCGGCAGCAGGTGATGTTCGAGCGCATGAACTTCCCCGAACCGGTGATCTCAATGGCCATCGAGCCACAGTCGACCAAGGACCGCGGCCGCCTCGAGGAAATCCTCGCAATGCTGGCTCGCGAGGACCCGACGCTGAACGTCAGTGAAGACGAAAACACCGGCCAGTGCATTCTCTCCGGCATGGGCGAGCTGCACCTCGAGATTGCCGTGAAGCGTATCGTCAATGAGTTCAATACCGCCGTGCACGCCGGCGAACCGCGCGTCGCCTATCGTGAATCGATCACCAAGGCGACAACCGAAACCGCGACCTTCGATAGAAACATCGGCGACACCGACCTATACGCCCGCGCGACAATCGCGCTGTCACCCTCCGACGATCACAGCACACCGTTCATCGTCGAGAACCGGCTGCGCAATGGCAACCTGCCCAAGGCCCTCGTCAAGGCCGCCATGGCCGCACTCAACGACGGCGTCAAGACCGGCGGCAACAACGGCTACCCGCTGATCTACGTCAAGGCTGAGCTCATGGAGCTCGAGATCCACGCCGACAAGACAACGGACGGCGCCGTGCTCGGGGCTGTGCTGCAGGCGATGGACCAGGCGATCAGCACCGCTGGCACCGAAATTCTCGAGCCGATGATGCGCGTCGACATCTTCGCACCGGAGGAGACGACCGGTGAGATCTCCAATTACCTGCAGGGCAAGCGCTCACTGATTCACAGCGTCGACGACGTCCTCGAGCGCAAGCGGATCCGTTGCGAAATGCCGCTCGCCGAGATGTTCGGTTTCAGCAAGGCCGTCCCGCAGCTGACCGGCGGACGCGGCAGTTTCTCGATGGATCCGTGCGGTTACCGCGCGGTGGGAAGGTAGCGTGATTACCACCGTGATCTTTGATCTCGACGGCCTGTTGGCCGATTCCGAAACGCTGCACTGCAAAGCGTACCAGGATACCCTGGGCGGCCTCGGCGTGACGATCAGCGAAGCGGAATACGCCGAATTCTGGATCAGGCGCGGACTCGGTATCGACGAGTTCGCCGACATCTGCGACGCCGATCTTGACACGAATGAGGTCCGCCGCCGCAAGGCCAACCGCTTCCAGGAGCTGGTCGACACGGCGCTCGTACCGATGCCAGGTGCACTGGACGTCGTACAACGGCTGCATGGACACAAACGCCTGGCGCTGGCGACCGGGTCCTACGCGGCCGACGCCATGGCAATCATCGAGCGCCTCGACCTCGCAAAGAATTTCGAACACATCGCCACCAAGGAATCGACGCCGCGTCTCAAGCCGCATCCCGACCCGTGGCTGCACGTGGCCGAGAAACTCGATGTGACACCTGCTGAATGTGTCATTCTGGACGACGCCCAGAAAGGTATACTCGCGGCGGTCGCCGCCGGCATGCGATCGATCTGCATACCCAACCGCTTCACGCGCAACACCGATTTGTCACGGGCGACGATTCGCCTCGACCACCTCGATGAAGTCACGCTCGAGCTCATCGATGCGCTGGCCGGCCACGCCATATGACGGACGACTATCAATATCGATTCGGTGGTATCGGGCGGCTCTTCGGGACCAACGCCCTGGCCGCTCTGCAACGAACCCATGTCTGCGTGATCGGCGTCGGCGGCGTCGGCTCCTGGGCCGTCGAGGCACTGGCGCGTTCCGGCATCGGCGAGCTCACGGTAATCGACTGGGACGATATCTGTGTGACCAACGTCAACCGCCAGCTGCATGCCGTCGACGGTGAAATCGGCCGCGCCAAGGTCGAGGCATTGGCGGACCGTGTCAAGGCAATTAATGGCGGTTGCATTTTTCACGAACGCCGGGAGCTCTTCAGTGAGGAGTCTGCCGAACGCATCCTCGAAACGCCGTACGACTACGTGCTCGACGCCATCGACAGCTTCAAGCCCAAGTGCCTGCTGATTGCCATGTGCAGGCGCCGGCGCATTCCGGTAATCACCGTCGGCGGGGCCGGCGGCCGGGTCGATCCGACGGCCGTGCAGGTCGACGATCTTTCCAGGTCCTATGACGATCCGCTGCTGGCGCAGGTGCGCAAGAGGCTGCGGCAGAAATTCGGATTCCCCCGCGAAGGCCAACACCGATTCCGTGTCGAATGCGTGTTTTCGCCCGAAGCCATTCTATACCCGCAGCCGGACGGCACCGTTTGCCACCAAAGGAGGGCCGGCAGCAAGATGAAACTAGACTGCGAAAGCGGCTATGGCAACGCCAGTTTTGTCACCGGGGCCTTCGGGTTCGCCGCCGCCTCGCGGATCGTGCGCCGCCTGGTGACCCGTGCCGAGGCAAAGAAATGAGCAGGAGGGCCGCCGGCATCGGGGAACTGGGCGTGAGCAAGGTCACGGCGGGAAGTTCAAGGGCAGGCAGCAACAGATGCACGGGGACGGGGCGTGCCGACAGCGAATGCCGGGCCACCAGATCCCGGCGAACAGCGACCGCATCGCGGCCCACGGGCGCTTGTCGGCCTTGGCATTGCAGCCGGTGGCAGCTTATGCCTCGGCCGTTGCGGCCGGGGTCACGTGTACTTTGCGATTGTGCTTGGTGAATTCCACGATGCCGTCGGCCAGGGCGTACAGCGTGAAATCGCGGCCGCGGCCAACGTTGGTGCCGGGATGGAACTTCGTGC
>JASLZG010000376.1 GCA_030754995.1 Lentisphaeria bacterium | reverse complement strand
CAACTCGACGACCCGGTCGAGCAGTGCGTCTTCATCCTCGAAATATCGATAGGTCGCGCCCTGCCCGTCCAGGAACGCCCGGATTTCGTCCTGGTCGAAAGCCGGGCCAAGCAGGCTGGCCCGTTGCGGCGACAACGGATCGACGACGCGCTCCTTTTCCAGCAACTGGTGCCAGACGAATTGGGCTGCCCCGAGAGCACCCCCGGCATCCCCGGCCGCCGGCTGGATCCAAATGTTGTCGAACTCGCCGCTGGCAAGAATCCTGCCGTTGCCGACACAGTTCAGGGCAACACCGCCGGCGAGGCAAAGGTTGCGGCTTTCGGTGAACTCGCGCGCGTGCAGCGCCATTTTCATCATGACTTCTTCAGTGACGGCCTGTATGGAGGCTGCCAAATCCATGTGCTTCTGGGTCAGATCCGATTCGGCGGCACGCGGCTCGCCTTCAAACAGCTCGTGGAACCTTGGACCGGTCATGGTCATGCCGTGGCAGTAATTGAAGTAGGACATGTCCATCCACAGCGAACCGTCATCCTTGATATCGACAAGCTTCTCTCGAATGCGGTCGGCAAAGACCGGGCGACCGTAGGGCGCCAGTCCCATGAGCTTGTACTCGCCGGAATTTACGCGGAACCCGCAATAGTAGGTGAAGGCGGAATAGAGCAGCCCGATCGAGTGCGGGAAGCGCAGGTCCTTGAGCAGCTCGATGCGGTTGCCCTCGCCCCGGCCGATACTCGCGGTGGCCCATTCACCGACACCGTCCATGGTAAGAATCGCGGCCGCCTCGAACGGCGACGGGAAAAAGGCGCTGGCAGCATGGGACTCGTGATGCTCCGTGAAGATGATGGGGCCGTCGTAGCGCTTGTCGAGGCCTTTGCGGATCTCCCTGGGCAGATGCAGCTTCTGCCTCAACCAGATGGGCAGCGCCTGCGAAAACGACGTGAAGCCGCGCGGGGCGAAAGACATGTAGGTTTCCAGCAGCCGGTCGAATTTCTGCAGCGGCTTCTCGTAAAAGACGACGTAGTCCAGGCTCTCCGCCGCCAACCGTCCGGCATCCAGGCAGTAGCGGACAGCATTCACCGGGAACCGGAAATCGTGCTTGCGCCGCGTGAAGCGTTCCTCCTGGGCGGCTGCCACAATCCCGCCGTTGCTGATCAGCGCAGCAGCTGAATCGTGATAGAACGCTGAAATGCCAAGGATGTGCATCGGCAGAAAGTGGGGTAACGCTTATTCAGCGGCGGCTTCCGGTCCAGTGCGAACCAACACGTGGTGCGTCAGGTACTTCCGGGCAACCCGCCGCACGTCTGCTGCCGTGATTGCCTGGATTCGAGCCGCGTACTGGTCGCCATAAGTATATCCCAGCCCGTAAAGTTCGTCTACCGCGGCCTGCAGGGCACGGTCACTGTTGGTTTGCCGATCCAGTTGATTCATCGTGATGCAGATGGTCTTCGCCTTGTCGAGCTCGGCCGGGGTCACGAGCTCGGCCCGGATCTGGTCGATGTCCTCGCGGATGATGCGGATGACTTCGTCCATCTTGTCGGGCGACGAGGCCGCGGTAATGCCGAAGTAGCCCGGCTCGAGACCGGTGAAGTTGAACGCGTGCACGACGTAAACCAGGTCACGGTCACCGCCGCGCAGGTGGGTGTGCAGCCAACCGCCCGGATAGCCGATGCCGGACAAAACGGCATCGAGCACCTGCATCGCGTCGCGGTCGCCGGTATCGGCAACAGCCAGCCCGGGATAACCGATGTACAGGCTGGCCAGGTTGCGCTTGACGGTCTTGCGGATCTCCCGGTCCTCGGTCGGCGGTACCTGGGCAGGGATTTCAACCGGTGCCGCCTCGCCGTCGAGTTTATGCAGCGCGACGGTCATCCGCGTCACCGTGGCGGCCTCGTCGATGTCGCCAAAAACGGTGACGATTCCCCGGGCGGGCACCGCATGCCGCTCGAAGAAGGCCCGGCAATCGGCCGGGGTCAAAGCCTTCACGGTTTCCTCCTCGCCGAGCCGGTCGTGACGGTAAGGGTGGCCGGTGAAGTAGGCGTGGCGGAAAAGGTACGACACTTCCCGATCCCAGCGGTCACTGCGGCGAGCGATCGCGTCGAGCGTCTGGGCCTGCACGGTTGCGAACTCCGCATCGTCAAAGACAGGATTCAGGATGATATCCTGCAGCAGCCCAATCGTCGCGTCGAGGTCTTCACGCATGACCTCCGCCTCGATGCCGAAGGTGTTGTTGGCTGAAAACGCCGAAAGCCGGCCGCCCATCCGGTCAAAGGCCTCGGCAATATCGTTGCGGCTGCGGCTCGTTGTACCGCGGGTCAGGAGCTCGGCAGTGAGATTGCTGACGCCAGCCTGGCCGGCCGGCTCGAGCCGGACACCGCCCAGGAACAGTACCTGCAGATTAACCAGCGGCTGGTTCGGATTGCGTTTGGCCAGAAGCCGCAATCCATTGGGCAGCACTGTCTTGTAAACCGACGAGTCGGTGGACTGCGGCCCGGTGGCGGCAACCGCAGCGGCGCCTTGTCCGGGGCGCAGCAGGACGATCGACAGGTTGTCCTCGAAAAAATATCGCGGCGCCGCGGCGAGGATGTCGGCAGCGGTGACATTGGCAATGCCTTTGAGATACACCTCGCTGAACCTCGGATTGCCCGACGAGAGGATGTTCATGCCGATGTCGGCGGCCTCGTCGGAAACGGTCTGATTGCCGAGGATGTCGTCGGCGACCTTCAGGCGTTTGGCCTTCGCCAGCTCGTCCGCCGTAACCGGTTCGGCAGCGGCGCGGTAGATTTCTTCGAGCACGGCGGCGATGACGTGGTCGACGTTTTCATCACTACAGTTGCCGTAGATCACGAAAACACCGGCGTCGTATTCAGGCGTATGCGAATAGGAGGAGATGCTCGAGACAATGGCCAGTTCCTCCTGCAGTTTCTTGACCAGGCGCGAACTGCGGCCGCGGCTGAGGACATAGCTGAGGACGTCGAGCGGGTACAGGTCGGCATGGGAAATCGGCACCGTGCGGAAGGCGATCCGGAAGTAGGTGCCGCCGAGGCCGTCCCGGCGAATCTCGCGAAAGCGCCGGCCCATCTGCGGCGGCTCGGCGGGCAGCGCGATCGCCGGCAGGCCGTGCGGCAGGAACGGCCGTTCCCGGACCGCGCCCGGATCGTCCCCGGCCGGCTTGCCGGGCTCCGGGGTCTGCCGGAAGGCGCGCTCGACGTGCCGGAACACCTCGTCGCGGTCGAAGTCGCCGGTAACCACGAGAACCATGTTGTTCGGCACGTACATGCGTTTGTAGTAGACCAGGATGTCGTCGAGCGTCAACTGCCGCACCTGGTTTTCGTAGCCGATGGTCGGATAATGCACGGGATGCTTGTCGAAGACGGTGTCGTACAGTGCCTGGGAGATGATGCGCCTCGGCTCTTCCCGGCCCTTTTTCAACTCCTCGATGACGATCCCCATTTCCCGCTCAAACTCGTTCTGCGGGAACCTGCTGTTGATCATCCAGTCGGCCAGCAGGTCGATGGCGTCGTGCACCATAGTCGCCGAGGTCGTGATGTGATAACAGGTGTGGGCCTTGGTGGTGTAGGCGTTGTTGGCGCCCCCGAGCCGATCAATCAGGTCGTTGATCTCCGCTTCACTGCGGGTTGTGGTCGTGCCGCCGTTGATCAGGTGCTCGAAGAGGTGGGAGATTCCCGCCCCGAGATATTCTTGTTCGTACATGCTGCCGGTGCGGACGTAGACGCGCACGGCGGCGACCGGGGCATCGTGGTTCGCGTGGACAACGACCTGCATGCCATTGGGCAGGAGTTGCAGTTCCTGGGGGTGGGCCCACTTGACGGCGATACACAGCAACACGCAGGCAACAGTTGATGACCAACGGGCAGGAAGCGACATGCAGGATCTCCGTAAAGTTTACAGTTCGATGATGGTCCGAAAATGGCAGGACCATTGCCCCGGATTCAACCGGCGAAAATTTGTAATCGCAGCAGCATTGCTTATGTTAAAACCGTATTTGGTAGGCTGTGGTTTGAACCCAGTTCCTTCTGCAGCCGATTGATCGCTGCCACCCCCTCCCAGGGTATCGAATTGTTGGAGGCGGGGGGACAGCGGGAATATAAAAGCGGCCGTGTAAATTACGAAGGCGCCCCTTATCGGATTCGCTCTTCAGATATGCGTGGCTGTGGTCGCGCGCCGACGAAAGAGGCTACGTTTACCGCTCGCTGCAATAGTTAACCAATGTTTAGAGAAGAAGGAGGTACCAGTATGGCCAAGGCAATGATTTTTATAGATGGAACCTGGTTGTATTCGAACAACTCGAAACTCGCCGATTCTTTTCACAAGAACGAATTTGTCCTCGACTATGGCAAACTTACC
>JASLZG010000375.1 GCA_030754995.1 Lentisphaeria bacterium | reverse complement strand
GGGGTAAAGTCCGCCGGGGCACGGCCTTGCAGCACGTCGTTGATCGCGGTTTGCAGCACATCGGCGCCAGAAAAGCGGTCCTCGGGCTTCTTTTCCATCATCGTTTCGATGATCCAGCAAACTTCGGCCGGCAGATCCGGAATGTATTCGCGCGGCGACTTGAGCGGTTCAGTGAGGTGCTGGGTGGCCACTTCGGTCGGCGAGTTGCCGACAAACGGAAAGTACCCGGTGATGGTCTGATAAAGGGTTGCGCCGAGGCTGTAGATGTCGCCGCGCACGTCCATGGGGTGGCCCATGAGCTGCTCGGGGCTGATGTATTGCGGCGTACCCATGATCTGGTCGCCGTCATCCGTCCGCAGTTCGGCAGCGACCCGGGCCAGGCCCAGGTCGGCCAGCTTGGCGAGACCGTTGCTCGCCAGCATGATGTTGTCCGGCTTGATGTCGCGATGGATCAGCTGCTGATTTTTCCAGCCGAAATCAAGCGCTTCCGCGATCTGCTGGCCGATCTCGAAAGCCTCGCGCCACGGCAGTTTCTGGCGCTGGTCGCGGACGTCCTTCAAGGTCGTACCTTCGACATACTCCATGGCGAAGAAGTAGATCCCCTCCTCGGCGCCGACGGCGTATGACTGTACGATGTTGGGATGGTTCAGGCGGGCTGCGGCACGGGCTTCCTTGATGAAGTCGATGATGAACTCTTTCTCCTCGGCATACTTCTCGAGCAGAATCTTCAGAGCCACGGGCCGGTCCAGAGATATCTGGTAGGCCAGGTATACTTTGCCCATGCCACCCGTGCCGAGAACATCCTGAATGACGAAATCGTTGACCACCGCGCCCTTTGAAAAACGGGATTCAGGCACCATGGTGACGTTCTGGCAGTGGCCGCAACCGACCGGCTTGCCGAATTCGCTGTCGTCGATGGCGACGATGCCTTTGCATTTATGACACTGGAAACGCAAGGTCTGAATTCGTCCTGCAATGCTTGTTGGGTGGGGGTCCGGCTGGGACGGTGAGCACCTCTATTAGGCTAACCTTATAACCTATTCAACCTTTCACCAAAAGCAACATTTCGGGCGAATCCGGTGAAACATTTCCGGCCGCCCCGCAACCTGTCGAAAATGCCAAAATCGACGCGAACAAATGTCCTGATACTGCTGGTCCTGGTACTGATCGTTGTGCCGGCGGCAGATTTCGTGCTGCTGCTGGCAGCCGGCGGCAGGATCGGCTGGCCGCTGACCCTGGCACTCGCCGTGCTGACCGGCATCGTCGGCGCCGGCCTCGCGAAGCAGCAGGGCATACGGACGTGGATCGAAATTCGGCATGCCTTGTCACACGGCCAATTGCCGAGTGCGCCGCTGCTCGAAGGGGCGATGATTCTTTTCGCCGGCGCCGTTTTGCTGACCCCCGGTTTCATTACCGACACGGTCGGGTTTCTGCTGCTGGTTCCGCCATCCCGGCGATGGCTGGCCAAGCGCATCGTGGCGTATTTCCGGAAACGCATGCAAGCGGCGCAGGGGCGGCAGTCGGCAGATGGCAAGGGCTGGAACTTCTCGGCCAAATGGTCGACAAAGCCTGCCGGGGACGACGACGAGATTATCGACATGGATCCGTCCTCGGTTACCGAGGACGTGCCGCACAACCTCAAAGGCCACGACGACTGATTCTACGTCGTTCTACTGGAGTGGGGGGCGTGCCAGGAACCGACTATACGGACACCGGAAAAATATTTTCGATGTGGGCGTAAGTGCCGGCCGCAGACTGTCAAGCTGGGGAATGTCCAATATCGAAGTGCGAAGAGTCGCGGCTTCCGCAGCGGTGCTGGCCAAGGCGGCGGAAGGTCCCGTGCAAGGCCCGATTAAAATCGTACAACTCATTCTTGCACAGCACTTTAGCAAAAAATCGTGGCGCCCTCACTTTCTTGATGCAGCGTAACGTGCGGAGAATGTGTCCGGCACGACGTGCGATACAACAGCCGAGGACGACCGTTCCGCCGGCAGAGGTGCCACAAATTCCCGTAATTACGGATCCGGAATGGCGTTGCGGAATTCGATAATATTCAACTGCCCGTTCTGCAGCTGCTCCGGCAGCACCCGCAGCAGTTCTGCTTCGCTGTCGATCCGCGCGTAGCCGATGCCGTACGCTTTTGCGATCAACCCGTAATCGGGCCCCGACAGGGCCGTGCCGAAGGACGGATCGACGCCGTCGAAATTCCTGTCGATCCCGGCCCGGATGGCGCCGTAGGCTTCGTTGTTCGAAATCAGCAGTGTAAACGGTGTCTGTTCCTGCACAGCCACCGCCAGTTCCGGCAATGTAAACTGCATGCCGCCGTCACCGATGATCGACAGGATACGCCGTTCGGGGCATGCCAGGCGGGCGCCGATGGCTTGCGGCAGCGCGCTGCCGAGCCCGCCATAGCCCATCGGATAATTGAACGTCCGCGGTTCATACGCGGCAACGGTTCGATACATCAAGTAACCAACGTTGCAGCGGTCGGCGAATACGATGGTGTCCCGGGGGATGATCTCGCGCAGCGCCCCGGCAAACTGCATTGCCGGATGCTGCCGGCGCGCTTCGAGGCGTTCGTGCTGCAGCCCCGCAGCGTGTTGCCGCCACGTCGCCTCGGCACCGGGGGTACTCTCTGGCAACGCCGCGACCAGCGCTTCCACAGCCAGCCGGGCATCGGCATGGATGCTCAGGTCCGCCGGATACGTGCGGTCGAACTCGGCGGCATCGATATCGATGTGGATCAACCGGCCTGCAGGTGTCGTTTGCCAGCCGGCCGTATCTTCCTGGCGAAACATCGTACCGACCGCCAGCGTGACGTCGGCTTCGGCGAAAATCTTGGTCAGCGCCGACGGTGTCGCGCCGTCGTCGAACACCACCCAGGGCTGGGCGCCGAGCAGCCCGCGGGCCAGCGTCGTGGTAGCGGCGACAGCGTCCAGCCTCTCGGCCAGTGCCTGGATCGCGGGTCCGGCACCGGCCAGCAGCGCCCCATAGCCTGCAATAATCAACGGGCGCCCAGCGGTCTGCAGCAACTCTGCGGCGGCGGCGACAGTCCCCATGTCGGGCGCCGGCCGGTGGCCGTCGCTGGAGCAGATCGCCATGTCGGCGCTTGCCCCGAGGACATCGGTCGGCACTTGGAGAAACGCCCCGCCCGGCCGGTTGCAGCGCAGGCTACGGATGAGCTCGGCAAGTTTCGGCGATATTTCGTCGACGGCATCGGCGTGAGCGACGTAGCGGCAGGCGGGCCGCGCCAGTTCGATCGCGTTGTTGAGGTCGTGCAAGCCGCCGCGATTCCGGCCGATGAGTGCGGCCGGCGGGGCACTCGACACGACGACCATCGGCACGTTGTCGGTCGTCGCCTGGGCCAGTGCCGCAATGATGTTCGCAACCCCGGGGCCGCTGGTCGTTGTCACCGCGGCCATGCGGCCGGAGGCCCGGGCGTAGCCGTCGGCCATGTAGCCGAGTCCCTGCTCATGGCGTCCGAGCACGTGCCGTACCTGGCGGTGTCCATACAGTGCCGCATAGATCGGCAGGCTGTGGCCGCCGGGAATTCCAAAGACCGTATCGACGCCCGCAGCGGCAAGGGTTTCGACCACGGCTTCGCCGCCGGAGTGTACGGTTGTGCTCATGCGTCGCCGAGCAGTTCGAGAATGATGTTGTCGTGCCGGTACGGGTGTCCGAGGTGCTGACAGTAGCCTTCGCCATAATCATACCCGGCGGTGGCTCCCATGCGGCCGGTTTCGCGTTGCATGTACTCGATGTACTCGTCGAGGCCGTGCTGGGCGCGCAGCCACTCGCGCTGCGACGCGTGGCAGGCGAGCATCTCGACCTTGGTCTCGATCGTGCTGGTCACGTCGACAACAAACTGGTACTCAATCAACTGGCCGAAAGCATTGACACCGTCAACCGGCGAGGCGTAGTAGAGGTACGGGATTTGCCCGACCGGCGGGGCGTCGACATCGGTCGGGTAGTTGCGCAGCGTGCCGCCGAAAGTGGCGTCACGCACGAGCATCGACGTCATGTCGTGGTCATACATGTAGTCCTGCGGGTAGTGCGTAATGACGATGTCCGGCTGGGTCAGGCGCAGGATATCACTGGCTTTGCGGCGACTGGGATTGTCGAAGACAATTTCCAGGTCGGGGATCTCGGCGCAGTGGTAGTCCGCACCGATGACCGCGGCGGAATTGGCTGCTTCGCCCCTGCGTATGTCAGAAATCTCCTTCGGTCCGAGCGTGGCGGAGCCGCAGGAACCTGCGGTCATCGTCGCCATGGCGATGTCGTGGCCGGCCTCACGAAGGCGCGCCAGTGTGCCGACACATAGCAGTTCGCTGTCGTCGGGGTGTGCCATGAACGCCAGAATCTTCATATCGTCCTCCGATG
>JASLZG010000374.1 GCA_030754995.1 Lentisphaeria bacterium | reverse complement strand
CGATATGGTCCCCACCAAGTGGTTCTTTTTGGCAGCCAACCTATAAATAAAAACAAATAGGAACAACCATCCAAAACCCAAAAATATTTGAACGGACACCCTGCCGTAAGCATAATTTGCGCTTGATTCATTTTCCACGGCTTGCCCATTTATGCGTTTTATCAAGGTGTGTTTTTCAAATATAAAAGTCTGGTCTTCTTCGGAGAAAGAAGCGAGTGGATATTGAATGTGTTGATTATTGTCATCTTCCAATACTACCGTGCCATCCTTATACATTGAAAATGAGGCTGAAATGGGGGTTGCTTCGTTCATCAGGTGCCACGTTTTATTGTTCTCTAGATGGTATTCACCCTGATGCGCAAATGTGGATACGCTATAGATGCTCAATAAAACCAACAGCCCGGCGCGTATTATTTTCATTAGATTGTTATGTGTGTGAAATAAAATGGATTCATCGCGGGAGTATGAAATCACGAGCCCCGCGCACTATCGTAAATACGCCTGTCTGAATATCAGGACGCCATGATCTCACAACGAATAATCTTTCCAGTGATTGGGATCGATCCCGGCAGGCTGTGGTATATTGTAAGCTTGAGATTAGGGATATTTGTACAGGGATGCTGTGCATGCGTCAAGGGTTTAGTGATCCCTGTCACGTTGACTTCCCCGACCCCCAAGGGGGCACCAGAGTACTTTGTGGCGTTCTCTGTGGTCCTAAAACTTGCGTAATGCAGAGTGCAGAAGGCGAGCACGCGCATAGAAGGCCATGACCACTGTGGGAGGCCTGCGGTCCCGCTTCAGGATTAGCAGGTCACTGCCTTACAGCTATGCTTGACGGTCCTGTAGTCGGCAAAAGAAAACCCGACGGCGTTTATCTCCTCCGTTGCATTTCGTTGTAGCGTCGTGTCTTACGAATCTAACCGATTCGTGCGGGCCCTGCTTCAGCCGCCTCATCCTCTTCGTGTCCGTTTACTCCTACCCCGGTTCCGCTGACGATGAGGTACAGGTTTATGCCGCTGGGCGCGCCAGCGGCCGTGATGTTGTTATCGTTCCACACGGCCTCACAGCGTCCGGCCGCCTTTTAGAATAATTCGTGTAACGAGCTTGCGTCATCAATCCTTGTTTTTTCCCCGTTGGCCATGACTTCAGTCGTACAGCGATTCGACGTTGACTGCCTGACCGTTCTGCGCTGCCGAGCGATAGGCTGCATCGAGTAGTTCGACGGTGTGCCAGCCGCATTCCGCTGGTGAGCCGTTCGGTTGTGCACCTATGATCACGTCGACAAGGTTCGTTGCCGTTGCCCGCAGCGGGTACGACTCTTTCGGTTGATCGGCGCCGTCCGGGGTGTCTTCCACCAGCAGCGGTTCGAACTGCTCGTCGGTTCCGTCGGGATGCCGGACATGCATGACGCCAGCCACACATTCGATATCGAGCCGGCCGCGTTCGCAGGCGATGTGCAGGGGCAGCAAACCGCCGTCGGAGACCTGCAGGTTGCCGGTGCTGCCGATATTGGCAAGGGCGCCGTTGTCCATTTGTGCGGTGATCGCGTCGACCACGTCGGCCCGTGCGTCGAGATTGTTCATCAACGCCAGAACGCGGACCGGGCGCAGGCCGGTGATGAAGTGCATGACACTGGCGCTGTGCGTGACCTGCAGATGTCCCTGGCCACCGCCGGAGCGTACGGGATCGCCATACACGTCGCCCGGACCGATGACCGGATAATTGTGTTCGTTGCCATAGACCGAGTCGTCACCGCGCAGCATGTGGATGGTCGAGGAGGCGAAGTAGCAGTTGATGTACAGGACCTTGCCGAGTTCACCGGATTGAATCAGGTCCCGTGCCTCGAGTACGCGCGGTGAGAAATGCATCGGATAGCCGATGATCAGCTCGCGGCTGCGCGCTGCCGCCAGGTCGACGAGGGCACGGGCATGTTTCGCGGTCAGGGCCATTGGCTTTTCGAGCATGACATGCAGGTCATGCTCGAGGCAGGCGCGGGTCACGTCATAGTGCGCGGCGTGCCAGACGGCGACTACGGCGCCGTCGAGTTTTTCGTTCGCCAGCAGGTCGCGGCAATCCGTATAGGTCTTGTCGACACCGAACTTCGCCGCCATCATCGCCAGCACCTCTTCACGGGTGTCGCAGATTGCGGTGATCTGTGCCGCCGGGTGCGCCGCAAGCGCTGGAAAGTGTGCGGTCGAGGACCACCAGCCGGTCCCTATAATGGCGATTCTGGCTTGATCAGGTATTGAGTACTCCGGATTCAGATGCGGTAGAGCGTCGAGGCGTTCTTCGAGAACATGGCGTCCTGCTCGTCGTCGTTAAAGTCGGCGACGAGGTCGGTGTAGGCGTCGATCAGGACGTCGTACGTGCTGTACATCTTGTCGACCGGCCAGTTGGTGCCGAAGATGCAGCGGTGCGGGCCGAAGACGTCAATACAGGTCAGCACCCATCGGCGGATGCTGCCGACCGTCCAGTCGTTGTCCGCCATGCCCAGGCCGGATATTTTGCAGATGACATTTTCCGCCTGGGCTACGGTACGCATGCCGTTTCGCCAGTTCTCGAAGTATGTGTCGTCGCGCGCCGAGGGTTCACCGCAGTGATCGAGGACGAGGGGGATGTCTGGGAATTTCTGTGCCAGGTCGTGGGCCTTCGGCATGGCTTCCCAGCCGATCGACAAGCTGGCGACCAGATCAAAGTCTGCCAGTATCGCGTAACCGCGATGAAAGTCGGAATCGACGAGGTAATCACCTTCCGAGAAGTCGCGGATGCCGCGGGTATTGGCGTAGCGGCAATGCCGCTCGAGATCCTTGCCCGCATCCGGATGCTTGAGGTCCGTATATCCGACTATTGCCAGCGGAAACCCGGTACGATCAGCGGCGGCCTGGATCCAGGCCGTTTCTTTGACCGAGTCTTCCGAGCCGATGGCAGCCTGGAGATGCACTGCCCTGGTCACGTTGGCCGGCCGGGTTTCGGTAATGTAGTCGTCGATCAGATAGGTGGTACCCTTGAGTCCCTCGAGTCGATCGCCGAGTTGCGGATCCTCGCCATCGGGCATCAGCCAGCAATAGCGCAGACCGGGCTCGTCCAGATCCCACAGGTGAAAGTGGCAATCGATGAAATCCCGCTTCATAGGATGATTCCCTTTTCTTTCGCCGGGCAGCCGGTACCATTTTTATCGATGAAATCGCATTTCGTCTTACGATTGTTTGAGTTGAGCGGCCTGGATCATTTCGATGACGCGGTCTTCGGCGATACTCATGGGGTGATCGAGGCCTTTCTGCATGAGGTCGTTCATAACCTGCGTTGCTTTCTCGTTGTTCTTCGTCCATTCTTCGACGAAGGCGCCGCCCTGGATGTCGTGCACCATGTTGTGCCGCGTCTGGGCCTTGACCTCGTCGTTGAACATCGTCAAGCCCCTCGTCAGCGTACCGTACTGGCTTGTGGTCGAGTGATGTGTCATTTGCTTGTAGAAGCCCTGTTCTGCCATCATTCGAAAAATCTCTGAATTCTCTGTCGATGCATAGAGAACCATGATTGCGGCTTCCGGCGAATGTCCGCATTCGACGGCGACCTCGAAGCAGTGCACAAGCCAGGCTGCCATTCCGGCCCAGACCACTTGCTCCGTAAAGAGATTGAGTTCGAGTTCGCCCCGGAACGACGATTCATAGATGCCGGCGCGGCCCAGCCCCATACCTTTGCACAGCGCCAGGGTGATGTCACGGGCGTTGCCAGTGACATCGTTTTCAACGGCGAACTGGCTGATTACACCCAGACCATCCTCGTACCGTTCGCGTACGACATTGCCTGGCATAATAGGGGCGATCATGATCCAGTTGGCGTTGCTTGGCGGCTTTATGAGATCGTATCCGACGTTGTAGCCGCTGCCCCAGCACAGCGTATCGCCCGCTGCGATATGCGGGGCGATCTGATCGTCCCAGATATCGGGCATACATTCGTCGGTTGTCAGCACCAGCAGCACATCGCCGGCGGCGGCAGCCTCAGGAATCTCGAGGGGTTCCCAGCCTTCAGCTATTGCGAGCTCGCGGTATTCGTCCTGACGGTTGCCGATGATCGTATTGACGCCGCTGTCGCGCAAATTGAGCGCTTGGGCCCGCCCCTGATTGCCGTAACCGAGAATGGCGACAGTTTTGCCGTCCAGTGCGTCCATGGTGAATTCGCTGTCTTTCAAGATTTCCATCGGGATAACACCCCTTATGGTTGGGTTGGGATATTACAGTACAAACATATACCGTGCGGCCACAACATTGAAGTCTGCATTCCTGCCGTGTGGTGCCGCCGCAATTCTCACCAACCCCACCATCACTGTGATCAGGGCTCTCATGAGTACACGCTGCCTGCGTATGGCGTTCTCCAGTTCATTAAATCGCT
>JASLZG010000373.1 GCA_030754995.1 Lentisphaeria bacterium | reverse complement strand
CCGTTGGATTGTTGGGATTGACGGCGATGACCGCACGCGTGCGGGCGGAGACCGCAGCCGCCAGCGCATCGGCATCGATCCGCCAGCGCTGGTCGTAGACCGCCGGGTAGCTCACCGGCACGACGCTCTCGAGCGCCGCGAGGTGATCGAACAGGGGATAACCGGGACGCGGCACGAGCACTTCGTCACCGGGATCGGCGAGCAGGCGGAACAGGTTGGCGTAGGCTTCGCTGCTGCTGCAGGTGAGGATCACGTCATCCGATGCGACAACGGCGCCTTTTGCCGCGTAATAATCCGCAACCGCCTGCCGTGCGGCGGGAAGTCCGCGCGGTACCGGCTCATAGGAGATGGCGTCGGGATGATCAAGGGCAGCGCTCGGGGACGACGGGAACACGAGGCCGGTGGTCGTCGGGTTGGACTGCGTCAGGTCGAGCAGCGGCACACCGAGATGCGCTTTACTGCGCTGCAGCCGGGCCAGTGCATTCGGTCGAGACGTCCATGAAAGACGTGACGAAAAGTTCGGGTTAACTGACTCGGTCATTGAATAACATCGTGTTTAGCGTTGCATTTCAGTAGCCTGGGCGCTACTTTCATGGTTAGTTGGCTCGATTGTTACACCTCTTGCACCACACAACATACGTGGAAACTGTCGAAACGCGAAAACCTGCGCGGGAGACGGGCACCCCGGTCAATTCCCGCCTGCTTATTTTGGCGCGTGTGGCCTCGTGGGGCTTTATTGCCTGCGCTGTCATCGGCCTGATCTGGGGCGTTTATTATGGTATCGGCCAATTATTTTACTCGAGCAACCCGCACTTCACGATCAAGCAGGTCAACATCCGTATCGAACAGGGAATCGTCACCGAGGATTTCGTCCGCCGCCACCTGGAGTTGACGGAAGGCGAAGCGAATCTCTATGAATCGGAGCCGGCGGAGCTGCGGCAACGGCTGTTGGAGATTCCGCTGATCCAGGAGGCGGACGTGCGACGCATCGTGCCCGGCACGCTGCAGTTGACCATTTACGGGCGCACACCGGTCGCCTGCCTGGTCAAACCCAGCGGTCGACTGGTCGACGCCGATGGCGTGGTTGTCGTGCCGCCCGCGGGCACGCCGGCGGCGAAGCTGCCGATCATTGCCGGCATCGCCGATCTCGATTCGTACGCCACCGGCGAAAAGCTGACGCACGCCGGCGCCATGGCCGCACTCGACTTTCTCAGGCAGGCAAGGGGGCATCCGAAAGGCAACTATCTCGATGTCCACATCGTGCAGGTGCACAAAGACCAATTGCGCGTCTACCTGCGACCAAACGCCGCATCGATGATCCAGGCAAACGCTGTCGTCACCCTACCCCAGGACGATCTCGAGAAGAGCTTTCATCGGCTGTTCTACATCCTCGACGAGCATATCGGCAATCGCGAACCGGTGACCCGTATCGACCTCACCTACGACCGGGTTCCGGTCAATCGGTGAAAGTTGTCGCCTGCTACAACCCCCGGGCCCGTGGCGGCAGGTTCCAGCGGGAGATACCGCGCCTGCGCGCGCTGCTCGAGGAACAGTCGGTCGATGCCACACTGCTGGAAATCAGTGATGCTGATTTCAACGAGACCTTGTGCCGAAAGCTCGAGTCGGAAACATTCGACGCAGTCGTCGGCATCGGCGGCGACGGGACGCATTTCCACCTGGTGAACACACTGCTGCGCTTCGGCAAATCGCACCCTGGGCGGCCGCAGCCGCGCTATGTTTTTCTCCCGTTCGGTACCGGCAACAACATCGCCAAATCCTTGCGACTGAAGCCGGGCCCGCGCAATCTGCCGGCCGCGATCGCCAATCTCACTGACGGCATCGACAAGAAACTCGACCTGGGCACCTGGTCCGGCTACTACTTTGCCAACGCCTTGAGTGTCGGGCTCGATGCACGTATCCTGCACTTTCGGAACCAAATGTCCGAGCGCTTACAGAAGCACGTACTGCGGCGCCTGCTCCACGCCTACATCATCTACGCACTGGCGACGGTGCGGGCAATGTTCGGCACGTGCCGGTTCAGGATGGAGATTCTCGTTGACGGGGAACGCTGGTACGAAGGGGGCGTAACGGACGTGGTAGTCAACAACACACGCATCTATGGCGGCGAATTTGACCTGACCCCGGAGTGCCGCGCCGACGACGGCCTTCTCGACATTGCGCTGATCCGCAGCCGGGTCGAGTACATCTACCGGTTTGCCTTCGCCTACCGGCATCTCCCGGGCTTCCTGCGACGTCTGTTTGTTGCCAACCACGGCGGCAGCGCCTGGATTCAGGCGCGTCACGTCGAGCTGCTCGTCGACGGCCCGGTGCCGGTGCAGGTCGACGGCGAGCTGTTTCCGAACAGCTCAACCTTCAGGATCGGCGTCGCCGATGGTGCGGTCACCGTAAAAGTGGGGACGGATGGGGCCTGACCACGCCGGTGGATCACGGTCACGGCTCCCACTTCTAAAAAGTGTCGATCAAATGCTGTCCAGACAGATCGAAATTGGACGTGAAGACCAGCAGCACGAACACGACGAGTATCACAATGATCGCGACCGCCGACAGAATAACGCCGACGACGCCAAAGCCGGTGCTGGAATAACGATCCGGTTCAGCGCGGCACTTCGAGATAGAGACGATTCCCAACACCATGCCAGCGATCGGAATCGGCAGAAATATGATGTTCCCGACGCAGCAGCAGCAACTGAACGGCGAGGCCACCAACGAGAGAATGCCGACAACAAACGAAAGAAGTCCGAACACCTCGGTATTGCGCGGCCGATATTCGACGTTTTGCGCCGGCGGCTCGTACGGCGGCTGCGACTCGTACGGATTAGGCAGCATGACGGCCGCCCTGGTCCGGCACGAGGCGCAAATAACTGATCAAAGACAGCGTTCCCAGCAGCGCCACAACGACGAAAATCGGGTAGTAGATCAGGCTCAGCCAGTTGTAAGCGACGGCGGCCGCAATGTCGCCGTGCGAGATACTGCAGAACGCCCGGGTCATGCCACAACCCAGACACGGCCGGTCGAAAACAGCACGGAACAGGCATTCGGGCAGGAAGCTGATTTCGCCGCTCTCGAGCTGTTCCGGCGAGACCAGAAACGAAATGATCAGAGCCGCGACCGGCACCAGCGCCAGCGCATGGACCAGCCATGCCGCCCAAGCCGGGGAATCACACCAGCGGAATCTGCGAAGGCCGTCAATCAGGCGCATCTGTCGTTGTATCGGTACAGTGTTCGAAGTTGAAAGGATAATTGATCGTACACCACGGCACAAAGCAAACCGGCAACACGATTCGTCCCGGGCCCCCGTCTGTAATGTTCGGTCAGATTTCTCACTTACAGAGGCTACTATATCAATGAATGACTCAAAATGAGCCGCAGCCGGGCTGCTACCTGCCATGCAATACAAACTGATCTGCTTCGATCTCGACGGCACCTTGGTCGACGACACCGTGTACATCTGGAAAACACTGCATGACGCGTTCGATGTACCGGAGGATCTACGCCGGCGCCATTACGAAGAGTACATGAACGGTCGAATCACTTACGCCCAGTGGTTCGAGACCGACATCGACGCCTGGCACGAGCGCGGCAAACGCCGCGACGACCTGCTCGCCGTCATCAGGCAACTGCCGCTGATGCCCGGCGCCATCGAAACGCTGGACACACTGCGGCAACAAGGCTACAAACTGGCAATCGTCTCCGGCTCCCTCGACATCGTCATCGACACGCTCCTGGGTACTGATCATTTCGACGACGTCTTCGTCAATCACATTTTCTTCGACGCCGCCGGAAACATCACCGGCGGCGAACCGACACCCTACGACATGGAACACAAGGCCACCGGCTTGCGCGTCATCGCCGAACGACACTCACTGCAGCTCGAAGAATGCGTCTTCATCGGTGACAACGAGAATGATGTGCATATTGCGGGGATCGCCGGACTAAGTGTCGCCTTCAACTCGAAGTCGCCGCGGCTCGACGAGATCGCCGATGTGGTGATCGAGAAGAAAGACCTGCGCGAGGTCTTGCAGTATCTGTAGAACCTTACGGTGCCGGCAAGGGTTCCATGCGGCTGAGGACTTCGACATTGACGCACTGGTAGGCGACCTGTTGCATGACCCCACTGGGCGGCAGGATGCGGAGCGGGTAGCCCTCGAGCGCAATGGACGCATCGCCGAAGGCGATTCCCATATTAATGTAGACCAGCGCATCGTCCGGGACCGCCCGAATTACGAAGCCCGTAAACAAAGACGTCTCGCCAGCGCGCTCGGTGTCGGCACTGATGTATATCACACGCTGCCGCTTGCTGCTGAAGATTTCGAGCGCTTTGGCGTCGGTGCCGTAGTATCCGACACGCAGCACCAGCGCGCCGTCCGGCGTTTCCCGCATATAGTTCGCGACTTGATTCGAGA
>JASLZG010000372.1 GCA_030754995.1 Lentisphaeria bacterium | reverse complement strand
CAGCGCCTTGGAAAAGGATTTGGTCAGGCACATCACCCCGGCTTTCGAAGCTGCGTAGGCAGGGCCGGCACAGATGCCGCCTATTTTACCGGCGATGGAGGAGATATTGACAATCCTGCCGCCTCCCTGCTTCTTCATTTGGGGGATGACCGCCTGGGAGAAAAGAAATGGGCCCTTCAGATTAATGTTGATCGTTCGATCCCAGTCCTCCTCTGACAGATCCTCGACGGTTGCCGGTTCAGCGATCCCGGCATTGTTGACAAGGATGTCGATGCGATCGAAGGTTTCGATAGTGGCTTCAACCGCATCCAGGACATCCCGTTTGCAAGAGATATCGACTTTCATGGCCAACGTTTTCCGGCCGCCGGCCTGGATTTCATCAGCCACTTGCTGGGCTCCCTGCAGGTTGATGTCGACGATGACGATATCCGCGCCTTCCCTTGCCAGGGTCCGCGCCACGCCTCTGCCGATGCCTTTGGCAGCGCCCGTGACGATGGCCACTCGTCCTTCCATACTCATCATGACCTCCTTGAAATCATTGTTTTAACTCCGGCAGTCCCAGGATTTCCCTGGCCCTGTCCGGCCCCACCACTTTTCGGCCAACCTGCTCAGCCGCCTTGACCACATCCTCAACCAATTCCGCATTGGAGCGGGCACGCTGGCCACTGGATAAAAATGGCCCATCCTCATAACCAACCCGGACGTGCCCTCCCTGTTCCAGCGCCTTGATGAAATCTTTCGCTCCGGCAGCATGGTCCCGGATCAGGAACCAGGCACTGTCCGCAGGCAGCTGCTGCAGGAAAATATCCAGGTACCTGTCCTGGTAGCGCAAGCTGTCGGGGATGTCAAAAACCAGGCCGAACGTATAAGGCGGTGCAATAAGGTTCTCCTTTTCGAGCCTGTCAACGCAGCTGAAGTGGGAAAGGTCGTAACAGTCCAGGAATGGCTTGAGGTTCCTTTTATTCAATTCGCCGGCGTAAAAGCGGATGTCGGAAATCGGGTTCTTAAAGACATCACCGTACATATTGATGGAGCCCAGGTTCAAAGACCCCATGTCGATCCCCGGCACGGTAAAGGAAACGCAGCGCTCGGCCAGGGTGTGCTCCGGTGTGCCGCCAGTGGAAACTTCCATGATCATTGGCGCCGCGGCGCGGATTTTTTCCAGGTCGCCTTGAAAGCAGCGGAGGTCGGTCGTTTGCAGGCCGTTTTCATCTCGCACATGCAGATGCGCAAGGGAGGCGCCGGCATGGTAAGAGCTGATGACCTCTGCGGCGACGTCCATCTTGCCCGGAAACTTTTCTTTTTGTTTTTCGCCCGGATACGGCGCCAGCCCAATAATCAGTTCTTCCATTTCAACAATCCGAAAGACAGGGATTTTGTTTTTTTCGCAACGATGGCAAGAGACCGCTGCACGGGCCGGAATTCAAGCTTTGCGCGGCCGTTTCTGTTTTCGCCGTCATGGCGCCGCGGCGCCGCGCGCTACTCGTTCATCAGCCCTTGTGCACCGGACTCGTACAATCCGGCACCCGGCCGCCGCGACCATACCGAAGGCGGTTCGGCGGTCGGCTCTTTGATCTCGAGCTCCGCCAGTTTGTCCTCGTCGTACTCGATGCCGAGTCCGGGTTTGTCGCCGAGCAGAATCCAGCCATCCTCAATGTGGTTGTCGACGCGCATGGCGATGTCGCGGCCCGCATCGATCACTTCCATGCCGATATGGTTCGGCAGTGCGGCCGCCATGTGCGCGGCAAGATTGGCGGCCGCGTTCATGATCGCCACCGGCAGCTCGTAGGCATAGGCAAGATCCGCCACCTGCATGACCCCCGTGAACCCCGAGCACTCCCAGCCGACCTGCACGATATCGACCGCGCCATGGTCGACCAACGGCGTGAATTCACTGACATGCGAAAGGTTTTCGCCGGTTGCCACGGCCGCCCGGACACTTTCTGAAACCTTGCGGAGCCCGCGATAATCCCAACGCCGGGCAGGCTCCTCGACCCAGGTCAGGTCGTAGGCTTCCTCGAGCCTGCGAATGTGGCGGATCGACTGTTTCGGCGACCAGTATTCGTTGCTGTCGACCATCAAAGCGGGCGTTTTCCCTGATGTGGCGAGCGCCTCGCGCATGATGCCGAGGCGCTCTAAATCACGATCGATGTCGAGCCCCACCTTCAACTTGCCGGCGGCGATGCCTTTCGCCGCCATGCCCTGGTAAAAGTCGCTGAGCGCGCTGTCCGACAGGCACAAGTCGATACCGCTTGCGTATGCCTTTGCCCGGCCCTCGGCAGCGCCGAAGGTCCGCCACAGTGGTTCGTCATTTGATTTTGCCTTCAAATCCCACAAGGCGACGTCGAGGGCGGCAATCGCCTCGGTCCCGACACCGCGGTTGCCGAGCTTGAAAAGACCATCGACCAGCCGTTGCCAGAGGCCACGGACGCCGCGCGGATCCTGGCCGACCAGCAGGTTGTTGCCCATCGACTGGATGTTCAGCCGGGCACCAGGCGTGCCCGCCGAGACGCCGGTCAGCCCGGCATCCGTATCGATAAAAACCGCCAGGCCCGGGACGTGTTGAACGCCACGCACCGAGTTGGCGTCGCCAATCGGGCGCTTGAGGCCGTACTCGTAGAGAACGGTGCGAATGCCGGTTATTTTCATCAGGGTCCCGGGTTGAAGGTGGGTGGGTCGTTGTACTGGTTGTAACCGAACCGATCCGAGCCGCGGACCAGTATTGGCTGAAACGGCGCCTTGAGATTCTCGCTGCGCACAAACCTGACGTCCGGTGTGGTATAGCGAATGGTCAAGCCGCAGCGCCGGCGATCGGAGTGGTTCGGGTGGGAGCCGTGGATCACCATGCCATGGTGCAGCGCCATCTGTCCGGCTTTCAGTTCGATGCTGACCGCCGTGTCGGGGGTGAACTGGTCCTCGGGAATCGCTTGATTGATCGACAGCAAATTCCCCTGCCGGTCGCTCTTGCCGTGATCCAGCAACCCCTTCCGATGCGTCCCGGGAATGATCATCATCGCGCCGTTTGCGGTGTCGACATCGTCGACCGCCACCCATGCCGTGGTCGCTTTGGGCGGCTCGAGGCCCCAGTACGTGACGTCCTGGTGCCAGGCGACGAAGGCGTCCCGGCCGACTTGGGCTGCCGGGTATTTACAGAAAAAATGGGTGCCGATCAGGACCAGGTCCGGGCCGTACACGGCGCTCACCAGGTCGAGGATCCGGTGATCGGTGGCCATCTTCCAGATGAACTCGTGCTGGCGCTCCTTCTGAATCAGCGTCACCTGGGCATCTTCCCGGCCGACTTCCGTCTCAAGCGCATCGAAGGATCCGCGGATGGCGCTGGTCTCCCGGTCGTTGAAAATATCGAGCGGTGCGACGAAGCCGTCCTGCTGGTATTGGGTTTTGAACTCGGCTGCTGTTTTGTCCGTCATCCGGGAGTTGTCGTGGTAAAGAGTCGATCTCCAACGGCCGTGTCGCCGTCCCTGTGTGTACCATGAAAGATACGTGCCCGAACAGATCTGTCTACCTGTTTCCCGGGCCGACAAGCGTCTTGTAAAATCGCATGATGCGGCGTATTGTCGCGCCAACTCGCTCATAGTAGGGAACCAACAAGGTCAACTGCCAAAGATGGTCAACGACAACAATTCGTCAATGCGGCGTTGCCGGAATATCCCGGGACGTCTTGAATTTGGTTTCACGCTGATCGAGTTGCTCGTGGTCATTGCCATCATTGCCATACTGGCAGCGATGCTGTTGCCGGC
This sequence comes from Lentisphaeria bacterium, assembly GCA_030754995.1. Lineage (GTDB taxonomy): Bacteria > Verrucomicrobiota > Lentisphaeria > JABSQK01 > CAJWLW01 > CAJWLW01. The sequence goes on along the minus strand of JASLZG010000372.1, from coordinate 707 downwards.
CTTGAACCAGGCCAAGGATACAGCCAAGGCTATAACCTGCATGTGCCAGTTGAAGCAGTGTGGTCTGGCGACGTATTACTACGCCGAATCAGACGATGGCCGCGTGCCGCCCATGGACAGTACATCGGGCGGGCCGACACACGCCTGGCCATGGCTGTTGTCTTATTATCATGCGGGTGTTGCGCAAGAAAGTTTGAAGGGACCGTCCGGGAGCTATGATCTTGTCGTTTGTCCCACCAGCAGCATCGCCTATCCCCAGGCGCCCGCCGGCTGGGCTGCGACCTACGCATCCTGGGTGAATTGCTCCGGAGAAGTTGGCGCAACCTCGTTCGCCGGCAGAAAATACAGGATGAACAACTATTCCCAGTTTCTCGGGAATACCGCCATGAGCCCCTCGGATTGTTCGTTCCTGATGGACAGCACCAGTGGAGCGCTCGATCACGACTTTTCGATGGTTCCCAACGCCAAGGACGTGTCTACAGTTCCCCGCGACTGGGGGATCGCCCTCCGGCACCGGGACAAGGCGAATATGAGGATGCTCGATGGCAGTGCCCGGCCGGCCGGCCGGGCCGACCTGTCAAGCGCCCCATTCAACACCTATGACTGGAGCCCGGCATACGGTGTCGCCACCAAGCCGGTGGACTGCGTCTCTTATCTGTGGTGACACCAGAGACGCTGCCAAGCCTGGCCGATCCGTTCGCCGACAG
>JASLZG010000371.1 GCA_030754995.1 Lentisphaeria bacterium | reverse complement strand
ATCCAACGGGTGCCTGGCTGACCCGCGAAGCCTGGAACGTAATCTGTTCGATTTGCGTCACCCACAACCTGGCGGCGATCGTCGACGAGGTTTTTGCGGACTACGCAATTGACCAGCCGGCGGACACGCTCACCACGGTTGCCGGACAGCCGCCGATGCCGACGTTTGTCATCAGCGGCCTTGCCAAAGTGGCGGCGCTGCCGCAGATGAAGCTCGGCTGGATCGCCGTGGGTGGACCGCCGGCCTCGCGGGGCGCCGCCCTCGATGGCTTGGAGCTTATCGCCGACACGTTTCTCTCGGTGTCGACCCCGGTGCAGCTGGCGCTGCCGGCGTTACTCGAGGCGCGCCACGAATTACAGGCCCAGATCCTCTCACGGCTGCGCTTCAACCTGGCAACCCTGGCGGCGGCCGTGGACGGCAGCGCTGCCGGGGTGCTGCCCGTCGAGGGCGGCTGGTATGCCATCGTCCGCATGCCCGGTCGGCACAACGACGAGGAGTGGGCGCTGCGTTTGTTGACCGAACAGGATGTGCTCATGCATCCAGGCTTTCTGTTTGACTTCGACGAGGATCATTGCCTCGTCTGCAGCCTGCTGACACCGCAATCGGAGTTTGCTGCCGGCGTCGCGCGGCTTGTGGACCTGATTGCGGCAGATTGACGCTCGGCGTCTCAGCGGTACGCGAAGAAGGTATAATCGTCGTGCAGGTAGTCGGCGACGACTTCGGTCCGGTCGATGCCGAGACTGGTGCAGAAGTCGAGGACGTACTCGATGGTCGGGCTGAAGAAGCTCGACTGGCTGGTCTGATACAGGTTGAAACCGTAGGCGACCTGCGCCAGGGATACGGCACGCTCGACGATACCCTCGAAGAACGGCTGGTCGCCGAACGCGAAGATGCCGCTGCTGACGATGTAATCGAAACGTTGCGTCGGCGGTGCCAGCAGAATGTTGCGTGCCTCGAAGACGGCGGCCGGGCACTTGCGCTGCGCCAACTTGATGGCCTCCGGCACGATATCGTACCCGGTGAAATCGACGTTGATGCCGCAACTTTCCAGGTACACCGCGAAGTCGCCGATGCCGCAACCGATGTCGAGCACGCTGCAGCCATCGAGCTCGCCGATCTGCAGAAGCGCCTTGAATCGCACCTGCTGCGTCTGGAGTGAGTGCCAGTGCAGTGATTTGTACGAATCACCATGTCTCCGGACCAACTCCGAATAGACCTTGCGCTGCCGATCCTCGTTGTCCAGGAAGGTCGCCTGCATGGTGTCCGTGATACTCATTTCAACCCGCTGATGCGGTCCATCGCCTCTTCCACGGCATCACGCTGATTGAAGGCGGACAGGCGGAAGAAACCCTCGCCGGCGGCGCCGAATCCGGAGCCGGGGGTGCCGACAACGTGGGCGTTCTGCAGGAGGTGATCGAAAAAACCCCAACTGTCGAAGCCCGCCGGCGTGCGCAGCCACAGGTACGGGGCGTTGACCCCGCCGAAGATGGTATAGCCGCAGGCTGCGAGACGCTCGCGCATGACCGCGGCGTTCTCGAGATAGAACGCGATGAGGCCGCGCACCGCGGCCGTGCCTTCCGGTGTGTAGCTGGCCTCGGCGGCGCGTTGCACGGGGTAGGAGACGCCATTGAACTTGGTGCTCTGGCGACGGTTCCACAGGCCGTGCAGCGCCACGGGTTCGCCGCTTGCGGTGTGCCCCGTGAGCTCACGAGGCACCACCGTGAAGGCGCAGCGGGTGCCGGTGAAGCCGGCGCTCTTGGAATAGCTGCGGAACTCGATGGCAACCTCGCGGGCGCCGTCGATCTCGTAGATCGAATGGGGCAGGCCATCGTCGGTGATGTAGCCCTCGTAGGCGGCATCGAAAAGGATGATGGCGTTTCCCGCCCTGGCGTACTCGACCCATTCCGCCAGGGCGTCGCGGGACATCACTGCACCGGTCGGGTTGTTCGGGGAGCAGAGATAGATCAGGTCGACATCCTGCTCCGGCAGCGCCGGTACGAAGTTGTTGTCCTCGGTGCACGGCAAATAGACCAGGCCATCATAGCGGCCGTCGCGGCAGGCGCCGGTACGGCCGGCCATGACGTTGCTGTCGCAGTAGACCGGATAGACCGGATCGGTGAGGGCGATGGTACTGTCGGCGGCGAAGATTTCCTGGATGTTGCCGGAATCGCACTTCGACCCGTCGGAGACGAAGATCTCATCGGCGCCAACATCGACGCCGGCATCCTGGTATTCGTTTTTTGCGATCGCTTCACGCAGAAAGTCGAGACCCTGCTCGGAGGGATAGCCGCGGAACGACTCGTCGTGGGCAAGTTCCTCGGCGGCGCTTTTCATTGCGTCGACGATCGGGCGCGGGATGCCTTTGACGACATCGCCGATACCCATGCGGATAATTTTTGCGGCGCTATTGGCATCGGCAAAGGCGCTGACGCGCCGGCCGATTTCGGGGAAGAGATAACCTGCCTGGAGCTTCAGATAGTGTTCGTTGACGTGTGCCATGGATCGCAAGAGTCGGGGTTGAAGTGGAATGTTGAATCAGTGCCGGGACTATATCATCAGGAGCCCGGAGTGTGCAACCCTTGACGGCGCCCGGCATGGCCTAAAAGTACGGAGTCCGCAAGGGCCGCGACGGGGTGGGGGAGGCGTGGGGACAGCCTCCTTCTTTGTCGCAAAATGGGTCCGCAGTCCACTGCTGTCGGGGCCTGCGACATGAGCATTGATCTTGCTTCGGGCCGGTGCCGTGCGATCAGCTTTGCCCTCGTGGTGAACCTCTCACCGTCCTTCGAAGATCGCCAGGATATCGTTGCACACGGCGTTGATGTCGGGGTTGCCATCGTCGGTGTTGAGGTGCCAGAGCCGGCCCCACCGGTCATTGGCGATATGCGTCTCGATCATGGTGCGGCGTTCGTCGCTGCTCACCTGTCGCTCGATCTTCGGGCGGGCTTCGTCCGTCTCGATCTGTGACCGGTTCATCAGGCGCTCGAGCCGGACGGCTTCGGAAGCATCGACCAGGATGATGTTGTTATTGACCAGCTTGGTCCATTGCGCTTCAACGAGGATGGCACCTTCGAGTACGACAATGCCCCGCGGTGAGGTCTGGGTCTTCTCATACAGCCGGGCCATCATGGGCTCGCGCATGATCTGGTTCAACTGCGTCAGGGCGGCGGGATTGGCGAAGACGATCTGGCCGAGGGCCCGGCGGTCGATGGCGCCTCCCTCGAGCATGAGCTGCTGTCCGAACTCGTCAACGATGCGGTCGCGGGTCTTGCGGTAGATGGCATCGTCGGAATCGCTGAGCACGTAGTGACCGACTTCGTCGAGGCTGATGTAGGTTGCCGTCACCTGCTTCTGTAATTGCTCGACAAGCTGCTGCGCGACGCGTGTCTTGCCGGCCGCAATGCCGCCCGCAATGCCGATCGTGAAGGTGCCGCGTATGCGCCGCTCCAGGGCTTCCTTGACATGCAGCGGGCAGTAGTTGCTGACATCTCCGCCCTCGGCGACGATTGCCTTGACGACGCTGGAACTGATGTGCGACAGCTGCGGACGGGTCGGATAGAAAACGGTGTCGACGCCGTCGTGCAGGATGTCGTTGACGGCGAACTGCACCATCTCGCCCTCGAGGTCGCTGTTGTTGCGGACGCCGCGGACGATGAAGTCAAAGTCGTTGCGGTAGGCGTACTCGGCGAGCAGCCCGGTAAAGCGCACGCAGGTGACGTTGTCGAGACCGTCGAAGCACTGTTGCGACAAGGCCAGGCGTTCGTCACTGGTGAACAGGTAGTCGCCGACTTTCTGTGGATTCTCGCCGATCGCGACGACGACTTCGCTGTACGTGCGTGCCGCACGCTGGGCAATGTCGATATGCCCGTAAGTGATCGGGTCACCGGAAAATGCGTAGATAGCGCGCATGCGTTTGCCCCTGGGTCAGACGTTCACCTTCGGCCGCGACGGATCGATCAGCAGCGGTGCTTCGTTACGAATGACGCGCTGCAGATCCTCCAGGCACTCCCGCGCCGTGACATAGCGGTCTTCAGGTTCTCGCGCCATCATGGTCAGCAGGACGCTGGCGACCGGGCCCGGGACATCCGGCTTGACCTTGCGGACATCCGGCGCCGGCTCCTTGGTGCGGGCGTCGACAACATCGAGCAGCTCGTCATAGCAGAACGGCGGCTCATTGGCGATCAGGTGATAGAGCGTGCAGCCGAGCGAGTAGATGTCGGAACGATTGTCCTGGTAGGCATCCTGGGTGACGCTCTCGGGGCTCAGGTAGAACGGCGTGCCCTCGACGGCGCTGATGTCGACGGCCGAGCGTTCGTGGGCAGTGACCAGGCCGAAGTCGAGCACCTTGACGTAACCTTCCTTGTCGACCATCACGTTCTGTGGCTTGACGTCCCGGTGGATGGTGAGAAACTCGGACCAGACGAAATCGAGGGCGACGGCAACGTGGGTCGCTATCGTGAACGCGTCCATCGGGTTCATGGCGTCAT
>JASLZG010000370.1 GCA_030754995.1 Lentisphaeria bacterium | reverse complement strand
GACAAATACAACGTCGACTACTACTACCCGGACGGCTCCGGTGAGAACGTGTCGCGAAACCCGAAGCTGCCCCGCTGGTATGCGCGCGGCCGATCCAATCTGACACGGTTTGACTACACGAAACGCGAAGTGATGTTTGCCCACGGTGTGGTTTCGACGCATGCCTGGCACATGATGGTCCAGGGGAACCACACCGACTGTGTGGGTAACGGTGGCATGCAGCATTTCGATACGATCAGCCTGCCCGACATCCCGATACTGAAAGCGAATCGTCAGTCATTTGATTTTGGCTGGTACGGCGCCTTCATCCATTCGATCAACCATCCGGCATCACGACCCCGCGAGATTGAGTATGTCTGGGCAAAAGCGTTGGCCTATGGCGCACCGATTTCGTTCAACGTGCCGATGAGCACACTGCGTAACAACGGCCGCATGCCGAAAATTCTTGCCCGCATAAAAAACTGGGAAGCGTTGAAGCTCGCGAACTACTTCCCGGCATCGGTACGCGATCAGATGAAGGAACCGGGAAGGGAATTTGCCCTGGTCAGAAAGGAAATGAGCACCGCCAATCAGACCGCGACCGATTACGGATTCGAACAAAAGGCGAAGTGGCAAGTCAAGCCCGTGTCATACGCCCCGGATCACTTCGTCAATGACAGGCAAACGAGCTGGTCGTTCGATAACCTGGATCCGGATCAGCCACTGCGTGTCCACCTCATGCCGTCATCATCGTTGACGGCCTACGGCGACGAGCAGAACGTCGTATTGATGAAACCCGGACCTTTGAACCTGCAAACTGAAGGGCCCGGCCCCAATTGGCGCGAGCGCCAATCGAAGGGATCGGAGCTGCAGTTGCGCAGCTCCGATGAACAGGCACCGGATGGCGGCAACTCCTTTCAAGTCAACGCGGCCAACAACAGCGACACACCGATGGGCTGGGCCTGCGCGGAGGTCATCCTCGACGGCATGCATGACTTGTCCGGGCACCGGGCCCTTGGTACGTGGGTGCATGGTGACGGCTCCGGCACGGTGCTGCATTTCACGGTTGAAGCGGGTCGCCGGGTGGTGCGGGACTTTTATGTGCGGCTGGATTTCGAGGGCTGGAAATTCATCACCATGGCGGAACCTGCCGGCGGTGAGATCTACGATTTCAAATTTCCCTTCAGCGGCTATTGGGCCCTCGGCAACATGGCTTACGATGCCATCGATCGCATCTATGTGTTTGTGACCAACATGCCGGCGGGTGCCAAGACAGCGGTGCACTTCGGTCAACTCGAGGCGCTGAAAGAGACGCCGCAGGGGATTCACAATCCGGGATTGACGGTGAACGGTGCCGCCATTACGTTCCCGGGGGTGATGCAACCGGGCTGGTATCTTGAATACAACGGCACCGGACCGGTTCGCGTGTTCGATGAAAACGGCAACACCCAGGTCGAGGTCGAGCCGCAAGGCAAGGCACCGATCATCAGGAATGGCGATAACAAATTGAGCTTCTCGTGTGAGACAGGTGCGGGCAAAGGGCAATCAGCGAAAGTGACACTCATCACACACGGGGCGGCGCTGAAATAGCAGCGGGACCAACAATGCCGGACAAAGTCAAATTCGCTCTCGTGGGTACCGGTAACATGGGGCGACACAACGCGCAAAGAGTCATCACCGACGGGCGCGGCGAGATTGTCGCGATATGCGATTCCAGTGGTGAAGCGGCGGAACGCGCCGCCGCCGAGCTCGGTGTCGCGGATACTTTCACCGAGATCGATGCGCTCATTGCCGATGGCGACTTCGATGCCGCCATCGTCGCCACGCCGAACATCGTCCATGCGCCATTGTCGGTGGCATTGCTCGATGCCGGCAAGCATGTGTACTGCGAGAAACCGCCGGCGTCGGATGTTGCGGGTGCGGAAGCGGTCGCGGCGGCGGCCGACAAAGCCGCCGGCCGTTTCATGTTCGGTTTCAACCAGCGCTTCGACCCGTGGGCGCAGCACGTGAAGAAAATGATCGACGCCGGCGAGCTGGGCGACATCTATCACGCCCAAACCCAATGGCTTCGCCGGTTCTTCATCGGCACGTTCGGCACCTGGTTCACCGACAAAGAACTGGCCGGTGGCGGTCCGCTGCTCGATATCGGTGTCCACCGGCTCGACCAGACGCTTTGGCTGATGGGGTTCCCGGAGGTCGAGACAGTCAGCGGCATGAACTATGACTGCCTGGCGAAGGCCGAGACCGAACGAACCGGCAAATCCTATTCAGTCGAGGAATTCTCCGCGTCGCTGCTGCGCTTTGCCAATGGTGCGTCCCTGATTCTGCAGGCGAGCTACCTGTCCTACCTGTCACTGGATGAGTCCGAAATGAACACGCTGCTCATGGGCACGAAAGGCGGCTGCCTGGAGGCCGGCGGCGTGCTGCGGCGAATGGCTAATCACGACGGTCGTTCGACCGACACGGTCATTGCGCGGTTCGACGAATCGCCGGTGACACCCATGGGGCACTTCATAGATTGCGTGCTGGACGGTTCGCAGCCGATGTGTACCGCGGCCCAGGGCCTGACTGTCATGAAGATCCTGGCGGCAATTTACGAGTCGGCCGAGAAACGGCGGGAAGTCTCTGTTTGACAGGAAATGGGACCACGGCTTCATCCGGATGCCGTGGGGCCGTGTGAATCCGAAAGAGGCAAATGAGAACCATCCTGCCAGCCGGCCTTGCCCTCGTCGTTGCGGTAATCAGCCACGCTGCCGACTACGATGTGCACATCGTAACACCGGCGGTTACCGATCACATGATCCTGCGGGACGCCCCGCTGCCGCCCGTCTGCCGACCCGGCGATACCCTCTCAATTGCCGCCTGTCGCGGCGAGTACGAGCCGGCTGCCTTTGTCGTCAGCGCACCTCAAGCGCTTAAGGACGTGCGCATCGAGGTGGACCGGTTGTCGGGTCCCGGTGGCACCTGGCCGGCCGCAGCTGTGGATGTCCGCGTAGTAAAGGAGATGTTTTGCTGGACCCTTGCCCAGGGCGAAGGGCATCTTGCCGTCGACGTGCCGATCCTGCTGGTGCACGATGAGAATTTCCTGGTTATGGAACCGATCCCCAACGATAAATACGGCTGGAAAAAACCGGTCGCCAAAGGGCCGTTTCATGACGCGGATACACTGCAACCGGTGCAGATCGACAGCCGCAGGCAATTCTGGATCACTGTCCACGTGCCCGACGATGCAACGGCAGGTACCTATACCGCCAGGCTGCAAATCCTGCCCGCCAACGCACCGGCTTCGGAACTGACGCTCGAGGTCGAAGTTCATCCCTTCGAGCTGCTGCCTTCGATGCTCGAGTACTCGATCTACTATCCCGTGACATTGGTGCCCGAAGGTTCCCCGGACTGGCGATCCGGAGCGTGGAGAAACACTGCGCATCTCACCCCGCGGCAATACCTCGCGGAATGCAGAAACATGGTCGCTCATGGCCTGACGAATCCCAATATCTATAACGGTCCGGTGTTTGGAGAAGACGGCAGCCTGATTGTTGAACAGATGGATCAGATTCTCGAGCTGCGTGAACGTGCCGGCATGCGGCGGAAGGTTCTTTACCTGGCCGGTTCCCAGATCCTGATCGCAGACCGGCCGCTGACCGATGAAGAGTGTAAAAAGAACCAGCGTTACGTCAGGCAAACCAACGAATGGGCACGTGCCCGCGGCTATGAAGTCTATCACATGACTTTTGACGAATGGAAAGGCGACAAACTGACGGCAGCGAGAAACAGCATGCAGTGCATCCGAGACGCCGGCGGAAAGATGTTTGCCGCCGTCAACGGGGCAGCGTTTTTCGAGCGCGTCGGCGACCTGCTCGACCTGCCAATTCTAAGCGCCGGGACCCGGGAACGGCTGTCCAGCCTTGCCTCATCGGAATTTGACGAAAAGTCATCGCTGCGAAACATGCCGACGATTGCCAAGGCCGGCAGACTTGAACTCATTCGTGACCCTGAACGCTGCAAAGCAATTGATGGCGTCCATGCCCGGGGCGGCAGGATATTCACCTATATGAATCCGATGGCCGGCCAGTTCCTGCCGGGGCTGCAGCGGCGGAATCGCGGTCTCGGTCTCTGGCGCTCTGGTTTCGACGGGACCATGAACTGGTCCTACAGCCACATCGCCAGTGACCCTTTAGTTCAGAGAATGTTGTATGGCGCAGTTTACCGAACCGACGGCGGTGTACTCGACACCCTGCACTGGGAAGGTTCGCGCGAAGGTGTGGACGACGTCCGCTATCTCACGACGCTTCTGGCCGTCCTTGGCGACTGTGCCGGTCGGTTTCCCGACGAACCGCTTGTACCCGAAACGTATGATTGGCTGCGTAACGTCGATCTTGAGAATGGCGACCTGGACGGTATTCGCCTCGAGATGGCGCGGCGAACCGTTGCGTTGATGAAGCTGCGAACGGAATGATGCCAAACGACACACGTGGAGAAACTTCCATAAAAAAAATCACACGTATCCCGTAGA
>JASLZG010000036.1:12215-24679 GCA_030754995.1 Lentisphaeria bacterium | reverse complement strand
GTCGCCCACCAGGGGACGTTGCAGTTGAGAATCGGCGTCACGCGTCGGCCGTGGTGCATGACAATGTCGCGAACCGGTGAGTCGTCGTCGAACGATTGCTCACCGGGGTGCAGCAGTTGTTCAAGCCAGTTGGCGCCGGGACGCACTGTGTCGACCCTTAGTAATCTTGCTGAACTAGCCGCGACGGCAATGCCTTTCTCGATTGTCCGGTCACCGACTGTCCATCGGATTCCGACCGGTTCTGCTGTCGTCGCAGACAGGCGCCAGTAGACTGTGTGCAGCTTGTAGTCGCGCATCGCCGGTGTCTCGACCCTGACGGTGTCGGGCGCCTCGATCCGGACGGTGTTGAACTGTTCCCACACGGCCGGCGCCAGCCGCAGTTCGACCACTGCGGACTCCGAAATCTGCAGCGGTGCGTACTCGAATCGCAGGGCGAGCTGAACCAGCAGCAACACCAGCGGCACGAGCATGATAAGCATCGGCCGCAACGAGTGCCGCAGGCGCTGCACGATATTGTGCAGGAGCTTCAGCAGGCAGTGGAAAGTGACGCCGAGGTCATCCTGGAAAAGTTTTATTGCCAGGATATTTGCGCTGGTTTCATTGGCGACCTTTGCCAGTGCTTTCTGGTTCGACGTGCAGCGAAAGACCACGGCCATCACGATACCGGTCACGACAGACCAGATGATCAGCACCAGCAATGGCGGCAGTGCTTCGAGCGGTGCCATCAGCACATCGAATACGGCTGTGGTTATGTGGTTGACGAAGCTCACTCGATATAGCCAAGCCCGCGTAGCTGCTTCCGCACTTCCTCGTCGTCCTGGCCGCGTTCGAGCTGCGCAACCTCACGTTCCAGGACGTGGATGATGAATTCATCGGTAGTTGCGTAGCCTGCTTTCCCGGCAGCTTTCTCGAGGCGTTCGTAGAGGCTTTTGTCGATCTTTATTTTTGGTCCGAACATGGTGGTCAGGAGGTTTTAGGGTTCAGTGATCAAATTGCGCCCGTTCATCTGCGTGTCTGTTTCGATATCAAACAAGCTGAGGATAGTTGCGGTGACGTCGGCGAGTCGTGGATCGTCGATGTCGACCTGGCGATTGCTGGCAAGGATGCCGGGCACGAGGTGTGGTGCGACACAGTGGTCGCCGCTCCAGCGGTCGAGGTTGTCCTCGAACACCTCGTCGGCGATGCCGCCCAGTGCCGTGGTCCAACTGGCGCGATAAAAGTCTGCGTAACCGACAATGAGGTCCGGCGAGAGATCGGCATCGGCCCCGGGATGCACATCGCTCACGCGATATATCTTTTCGATTGCCGGTGAGCCGTCATCGTCCTGGAGCAATTGCAGTTTTTCCGTAATCTCCTGCAGCAATTTTTCTGTGTCGTTGCCGGGCGCGACAATGCCGTTTTTCTCACGTTCTTGCTGATTGACGAACAGGCCGTTGATGCCGAAAGCATAGGCTCGAGTTTCCGACCAGTCGACATGCTCGAACATTGGTGTTTCGCTGGCTACATGGCCGGCTTTGATTTTTAGATAGCCGTTGTGGTGCAGCCAGGTATTGAGGTGTACGGAACGCCGGAAGCTGGTGAATCCGTGGTCAGACAAGACGATGAGTGTGTCGGATTCACCCATCTCGTCGAGTGCCTCGCCGATGAGTGCGTCCATGCGGATGTAGCAATCGTTGATGACTTCGGCGTAGCGGTCGCCCTGTTCCGGGTCGCGCCCGGGGTGGCCGGGGTCGCGGTCGCGCCAGAAGATGTGTGAGAGCAAGTCGGGTGTGCCGAAATAAAAGAACAACAGACCATCGTCGAAGTTTTTCAGTGCGTGCCGATACTGGACAATGCGCTCTTCCAGGACCAGGTCGACCTGCTTGAGGAATTCGTCCTCGTCGAGAGCAGCGGCGCGGATTGCCTTGGCGTCTTCAGGGATGCCGGTGGTAAAGTAGCGCCCGGTTGCTTTTGCCAGATCACCGGCGAAATCGTCGGGTGTGCTGATCTGTGTTGCCGCCCGCAGCGGGTCGATGTTCAGCGGGCTGGCATAGAGTTCGAGTTTCGGGTGTACAGACTTCAGGTAGAACCTGACCATCGCCGGCACCGACACGGGCGCCTGCAAAGCGTCCAGCACCGCGGCACCCGGCACGCCGGTCTCGAACGTGATCGGCAGCCACCTGGTCCACTCGCCGGCATTGATGATTTCGAGATGTTCGCCAATCGAGATCTTGGCGACATCGGCCTGCGGGTCCCTGACCACTTCGAACTCGATCGCCAGCGACGGCGTCTTGCTGTTCGGCGATTCAGCTTTCAAAAAATTCGCCGGGCCGGTCAGTTGCTCCGTACCGCGATGTTCGATCATGAACAAGCTGACGAATTTGCCGCCCGGTACGATGCGTGGGTGAAATGGGGCATCCGGCGTGTACAGGGTGAACTCGCCGTAGGTCCCCAACAGGTCCGGCGTACCCATGCCGCAGAGACAACTGAAATGGCCGGACCCGGTGGCCTCGGGAGGCGGGTAGTTGGCCGGCATCCGGTAGATGGCCGTATCGACACCGTTGATCACCAGGTGATCCCAGAACGCACTGCCGCGACGCAGTGATACCGGCTTGCCGCGGGTCAGTGGAATGCTCCACTCGCCGATATCGATGGCGCGCGTTTTTTCGGGTGGCACAATCGCGGAGATCGATAGAAAGGGGCGCAGCGGCAAGAAAGGATCGTCCGGGTTCGGGTCGCGATGAATGAAATCGAAAATCTGATGGACCCCGGCGCCGGCGCCACTGATGACATTCGACCAGGCGACAGGGCTTTGCGGCGGGTTGCTGGTAGCCAGCGAGGTGAACGTGCCGGATTTCGCCAGCTGCTGGATGAACGGCAGCTTGTTTGCCGCCATCAGTTCCCGGCAGACTTTCGGGTCCATGCCGTCGAAGCCAAGGACCAGGACACGTTGCGGTTCGCCGCCGGTGCTTGCCGAGGCAGCGAGAAGCACCGATGCGAAAACCAGCCCTGCTATTTGGTGTCGCATAGCAATGACTCCCCATCCATGTAGCCGGGTCTTGCGACGCCGAGCAGCTCCAACGCTGTCGGCCCGACATCGATGATGCTGGCGTTGTCCTTGAGCTTGATGCTGCTGAACAAGACGCCGGGCACCAGGTCGGGGTGGACGCAATGGTCGCCGCTCCAGGCGTTTGTATTCGCTGCGAAAATTTCGGCGCCGCACTTGCCGACGGCAGCGTCCCAAGCGACCCGATAGCCGACGGTGTAGCCGAGGACCAGGTCCGGTGCGGCGTCGACGTACGGCCCGCGGTAGGCGCGGTTGCCGGGGATCGCCTCGTGAACGGCGATGTCGCCGGTCTCTGTATCGACGAGGCCGGTGAGTTTTTTCGCGAGCTCCGCAACCAGTGCCTCGGTTTCCTCCGCCGCCACGATGCCTTGGGCCTCGCGGCCACGGCGATTGACATAGATGCCGGCGAGACCGATGGCGTAGGCGCGGGTACGGGTCCAGTCGACGTCCGCCAGGTATTCGGAGTCGGTGCTGGCGGCATCGTCCTTCAGCCTCAGGTAATCATTGGCCAGCAGCCAGGCGTTGAGATCGAGGCCGCGCCGGAACGGTTTGAAGCCGTGATCGGACATGACGATCAGCGTAGTGTCCTCGTCGAGCCGTTCCATTACTTTGCCGACAGTTTCATCCATGCGCCGGTACATGTCGCGAATCGTATCGGGATGAGTATTGGGCCGCTCGGCGAGTGCCGGATGATTGTTGTCGATGAAGCGCCAGAACATGTGCTGGATGCGGTCGGGCGCATCGAAGACGCAGGCTACCATGCCGCGTCGCACGCGGTCGAGCGAATCGATCAGCATGCGTTCGCGTTCTTCATGGATGTCGTAGGCCTGCGTCAGGAACGCGTCTTCGTCGAGCACACCCTCGGACAGCGACCAGGTGTCCTCTGCCAGGCCGAGCGTCGAGTACTTGCCGAGCAGGCGCGCCAGGTAATTGGCGTAAACCGTCGGGTGCGAGATCGGCATGACCGGCTTGTCCGGATCGATCTGCACCGGCGTGCAGTACATGGTGAACGGCTTGGTGCTGATCAGGTGGAAACGGCAGACGCCGTTGACCCGGAATCCCGGCGCCAGGCGGAATCGCACCGTGATCCAGTCGGTGTAGGCGTTCAAGGGCAAGGCGATCTTCCGGCCGGCGATGTGCAGCACGGCAGTGGCGGCGTTGAGCACGACGGTGAACTTCGCGCGCACCTCCGGCTGGCCGGCGAGCAGGGTATTGGCCGGCCCGATGAGCTCACCGTGCAGGCGGTTGCCGTCGCGCCGGACGCGGAGGCGTTCGCCGCCGACGTCGCCGTCCATCATGGCGCCGGTCTCGGCGCTCTCGGAAAAGCAGGAGAACATCCCCTGCGTCCCACGCAGATCGGGCACACACATCGCGGCCAGCTGCACGCCGTGGAAACGGTCGGGCGGGAAGGTTATCGGCACGCGCAGCACGGCACTGAAAACGCCGGCCTCGCCGAGCACGTTCCAGAACGGCTTGCTCTTGCGCCGGCCGGTGACCCTCGGCCTGCCGAGCGGGACGAGGTATTTGCCGAGCTTCAGCGGGCGCCGGCCGGGTTCAATGCGTACCGACGAAATCTGCGGCCGGTAATCGTTCGGATTGCGGCTGATGAAGTCGAAGATGTTGTGCTTGCCCGGGTTTGTGCCGGTGCTGAACGACGACCACGCCACGGGTGACAGGGGCGGGCACGTGGTGCCGAGACGGGTGTAGCTGCCGGACGCCTTGAGTTGCGCCAGGTTCGGCATCAGCCCGGCCTCGAGGTACTCGTCGACGAGTCCGGGCTCGAGACCGTCAAGGCCGACAATGACGACGCGCCCGACCTTGGCGTTGGCCGCTGTCCGGTGGCCGCGGAAGGCGCGCCAGAGCCGCCGGACCGGCCACGTGAGCAGCGCCAGGACCGCCGCAAACATCGCCGCTGCGACAGCCAGGAACGATCCGAGTATGGCGATGCCGGCGCCGGGGCCGATATAGGCGTACTGCAACCCGGAGGCATCGGGGCCGTTGCCGCCGCGTAACCAGGCATGCAGCAAAAAGACCAGGCAGAGCGTCCACAGAAAGCGCTGCCGCATGGCCCGGTATTCAGGGTTTTCGTCGTTCAACTTGCCGTCCTTCATTGACTGCTGGTGCGAGCGCAGGTGACAACGGTAATCGGCCCCGCGCCTGATTGCAATTTATGCTGAGTCAGGTGCGATGGCTGTATGTGGGATTGGTGACGCGGCGGCCTATATTAAGTTGCTACACGCCGAACAGGAATTTGACGAGGAATAAAATGCTTTCCGCTGAACAGATTGAACAGTTCCACGAACAGGGGTACGTCAAGGGCATTCGCGTCTTGGACGACGAGCTTCTCGGGCAGGCCCGGGAACTGTTCGAGAAGGTGACGGCCGGTCTTGCCGAGAAGGGCCTGACGCATAACGATGTCAATGGCTGGTGGGCCGTGCACAAGGGGTTCTGGAACGTTTGCAAGACGCCAGCTGTACTCGACTGCTTCGAGGACCTGCTCGGCCCCGACCTGTTCATCTGGGGCGGCCAGTATTTCCACAAGGCGCCGGGCGACGGCAAGACGGTGCCGTGGCACCAGGACATATCCTATTGGCCGCTGAAGCCGGCCGAGCACAACGTCACTGCCTGGATCGCGTTGTACGATACGGACCCGTCCAACGGCTGCATGAAAGTCATCCCGGGCTCACACAAGGCGGTGCTGGAACATGCCGGTGAGTTGAAGGAGAGCGATGTACTGGCACAGGCGTTGGCATCGAGCGAGGTCAACGAGAGCCAGGCTGTCGACCTCGGCTTGAAGGCCGGCGAGATGTCACTGCATACGGATGCCCTGGTGCACTGTTCCGAAGCAAACACCAGCAATCGAATCCGCTGCGGCATGACCATGCGGGTCTGTTCTCCCGACGTCAAGGCAGACCTGGGAACCTGGCCCTTCTTCTGTTGGATCCGTCTGCGCGGTACCGATCCCGGCGGGCTCAACCCACGCCACGACCCGCCGACCGGCGAACTCATCCCGACTGGATACAACCAGTTTCGGGGGGTGAACGCCGACCCATGAGAGATCGCCACGGGGCGACGCAGGTTCAGCCCTTGTGTTCCTGCAACTCCCACAGCATCCTGACGCTGGTGTCGATGATCTGCCCGGCGCTGCCTTTGGCGGGGGCGCGGCGGAAGCCGTCGAGAAAGAGCATTTTCCAGTAGGAGTCCGTCTCGTAGCCGGCGCGGTCGATTTCGCCGTCGTCTCCGAGATAGCCCCACAGGCCGTTGCTGTCGCCGCAGATCAGGGTGTGGACGAAGGGGGAGCGGTGGCGGATATCTGCACCGGTCTGCGTGAAGTTTTCGCCGTATGAGATGATTGCGGCGACGTCGCCCATGCGGACTGCCGTGAGTTCGAAGTCCAGTTGTTGGCGGACCGGTTCGCCGGTTTCCAGGAGGCGCCGGCCTTCTTCGAGATGATCGATCTGCACCTGGACGAAGGCGGTCCTTTCCTCGGTGTTCATGAACTCGGGTGCGTTGATGCCGGCGAACCACGTGGCGCCCGGGTCGGTTGCGAGGCTGTCGATGTAGTCGTGGCGCAACTTCAGCGCCTGGTCGAGTTCCGGGTGCGTGTACATCGGCTGGCAGTCGATCCGGACCGTCTCGGTGCGGACCGCGAACGGCGCGGTGCGCGCCGGTATGAGCGTCGGCAGCGCGTCGACTGCGGCTTTGCCGAGACGCGTGCCGGTCGACCTGGCCTGTGCCGGGGTGCCGAAGATGTGATGGCAGTTGACGTCGCCGCAGAAGCCCTGGACATACATTGCCGGGGCGCTGCCGATGGCCCCTTCGATCTCGGCCCTGGCGGTGCCGACCCAGTCGGGCGAGACGTACTTGTCGTTGATCATCGTCGCGGGGTGCGAGCAGAAGTTGAAGATGGCACCGAGCGCTTTGCCGGATTCATCCTCGAAGACGACCAGCCCGACAGTCGGATCAAAGAACTTGCCGCTCTGCAGGCCTTCGGTGTGGTGCCGGCTGAACTTGACGCCGCCGTTCGGCATCGGGAAGCGGGTGTTGTAGCTGATGGAATCGCAAAAGCCGCTGCCGGCCCGCATTTGAGCCGGCTGCCGGCGGTCGATGGCCTGGCGTCCGGCATCGATGCAGTTCTGCATGAACACGCGGCGCTCGGCGTTGCAGTAATCGGTGTCGTATGAACCGCACTCGGTAATGCTGCTGCCGCCGGGCATGTCGGAGCCGGGCAGCGTTGGGCTTGAGTGCGTCTGGCTGGTGGACCAGATAATCTGCCGGCGCTGCAGGCTGAGGGCGCTCGCCAGCTCGTCGCGGATCTCCGTGACTTCTTTCGGGGGGTTGCCGCAGAGGTCGATACCGTACCAGAGCAGGAGCTCTTCACCCTGGCTCAAGGCGATGCAGCGGCCGAGCAGCGGCATGTCGACTTCGGTCATGCCGGGTGTGGTGCCCCAGGCGCCGTACTCTGGATGTATCGCCGGGGTAAAATCGAAACCGGCAAAGCCGACGTCAAGCGTGCTGCTCATGAATGGGGCCTCAGTTTAAGTGCACTACACGATTTTCGCGGTATGCCGTGATGACCGCCTCGGCGACCCGCAGTGTGGCCACGCCGTCTTCGGCGGACACCAGTGGCTGCTGCCCCGCCGCCACGGCGTCGAAAAAGCTTTGATGTTCCTTGCGAAACCAGTCGTCGCGCTCGCCGGCGACCGGGATTTCAGTTACGGCTTCAGCTCCGTGTGCCTGCAGGATAATCTGTCCACTGGCAATAGTGTAGGAGAGGTTGCCGGCATCGCCGAAAAGCTCGATCGTCCTGCTGCTGGGCAGTTGCACATAGTTCAGGTGGAGGCTGACCACAGCGCCACTCTCGAATCGCAGCGTTGCGGCGACAACATTCGGATCGGGCTTGAGCGGCAGATTGCCGATCGACGCGGCTGTTGCCGTTACCTCGGCGACCGGTCCCAGGAACCAGTTCAGATAGTCCAGCTCGTGGGAGTAGTCCAGCATGATGCTGTCTTTGCGGTCCGTTATGAAGCCGGATTTCATATTCAGCAGCGTGTCGTAGGCACCGACCTTGACGCAGCCGGCGACGACTGTTCCGAGCTCGCCGTTGTCCAGCAGTTGCTTGATGCGCTGATAGCCGTCTTCGCAACGGATGACGTATCCGACACCGACAGTCCGGCCGGTCTCTTGTGCTACGGTCGCGATGGCACGGCCCGATTCGACAGTGTGGGCCAGTGGCTTTTCGCAGAAGACATGGGCGCCGGCCCGCAGGGCGGGTGTCGCCACGGCTTCGTGAGCCGGATCCGGCGTGCAGACCCAGACGAATTCCGGGGCGGCGGCAAGCGCCGCATCGAGGTCGTTGAATGACTGCTCGACAGGCGTCTCGCGGATGGCGTCTGCCAGGATTGCCGGGTCATGGTCGCAGGCCAGGACCCGGGTGTCCGGGCGCTCGCTCAGCAAACGGATGTGGCGCCGCCCGATCGAGCCGCAGCCAACGACAAGGACGGTGCGCTTCCCGGCGTCAGCGCTGGTGGATTCTGATCGGCTCATGCGCCACTCCTATTTCCACATCACGAAGCCGCCGTCGACAGCGAGGTTCTGGCCGGTGACATATGCCGAGGCGTCGGAGGCCAGGAATAGAATTGCGCCCTTCAGATCGACGCCGTCCCGGCCCATGCGGCCCATCGGTGTCGCGTCACTGTACGCATCGATGAATGCCTGCACCTGGCCGCGCTCGAAGCCGCCGGGGGAGATCGCGTTGACCCGAACGCCCTTTGGCGTCAGGTACCCGGCCAGGTCCATGGTCATGCTGATGACGCCGCCCTTGGCGGCGGCATAACCAATGGGTTGCTGGCCGAGCCCGGTGCGGTCGTACATGCGACGGTCGCGCCCGCACATGCCGGCGATCGAGGCGATATTGATGATGCTGCCGCGGCCCGCCCCGACCATTGTCCGGCCGAACTCCCGGCAGCAGTACATCGGCCCGATGAGGTTGGTCTCGATCATCGTCTTGATCGCTTCAGGTGGGCGCTCGAACAGATCCGGGATGCCGCCGACACCACCACCAGCGTTGTTGACCAGGACGTCGATGCGCCCCTGCCAGTCGGCGGCCTGCTGCGCTACTGCCACCACCTGGTCAAAGTCACAGTGATCGAGTGTGAGCGGCAGTACCTGTACGCCGTGGGCCTGGCGGAACTTGTCCGCTGCTTCATCGACGGTCTCCTGCTGGCGGGAGGTAATGACCAGGTCGCTGCCGGCTTCAGCCAGGGCATCGGCAATGTCATAGCCCAGGCCGCGGGCACCGCCGGTGACGACGGATACCCGGCTGTCGAGTCTGAAACTTGCTAGGGTGCTCATTTTAGGATCTCATTTTTGATTAAGCGTACAGCCATGCCGACAGGATGGCGGCGTCTTGGCGTCTTGCGCCGGTTGCGTGGGCATGGAAAAAGTCTGTTTGCCCGAACGCTGCAGCACACCAGTCCTTCAACCCTCCATTACGTACGGGGACGCGATTGACCGGACTGCGACTATATTGCGCCCATCGGCAAAAACAATGAACAAGCCGCCGCGAAGTGCGGTCTTTCATTGCAGTCCGGCGCCTGGGTCAAAACGACGCATCGGTACGTGACGATTGTGACAGCCTGATCCATACACTGCTCTACGGATTTACCTGTCCGGCTTGCCCGGGTCCGCTCGCCGGAACGTCCTGAAAGCTCGACAAATAGAATGTAATTGACTTGAGGCGAATGGGTTAAATGATAGATTAAGAACCAGTGCCCGCCCAGCCCGTTGCCCCGGCACAATGAAGCCGGCGGCATTTGGCACAGGGCGTGCTCATACGGATCAATCCATTTCATATTCATAATGCTCCAAGGAGAGTTGAGACATGTCTTTCTTCGCCTTGTTCGATCCTCTCTACTGGCTGCTCATCGGCCCCGCTATGCTGCTTGCCCTGTGGGCCCAGCTGAAGGTCAAATCATCGGTCAAGCACTGGTCGAAGTACGCTACCAGCGGCGGCTACACCGGCGTCAACGCGGCCGCTGCAGTGATGCGCGCCGGCGGCGTCAACGATGTCAACATCGAGGTCACTCAAGGCTGGCTGTCGGATCATTACGATCCGGCCAGCAAGACATTGCGGCTGTCACCCAACATCTATCACAGCAACAGCGTCGCGGCGGTCGGTATCGCGGCCCACGAGGCGGGGCACGCACTGCAGCATGCCAGGAACTACGCACCGCTGCACCTGCGCTCGGCAATCGTGCCGATGGCCAATTTCGGCTCCTGGCTGTCCTGGCCGATGATCATCATCGGCGCCATGCTCGGCAGTCTCGGCCTGGTCAAGGTCGGTATTGTCCTGTTTTCCGGCCTGGTGATCTTTCAAATCATCACCTTGCCGGTCGAGTTCGACGCTTCGTCCCGGGCCAAGAAAGCGTTGCAGTCCATC
The DNA here is from genome assembly GCA_030754995.1 of Lentisphaeria bacterium. Taxonomy (GTDB): domain Bacteria; phylum Verrucomicrobiota; class Lentisphaeria; order JABSQK01; family CAJWLW01; genus CAJWLW01. The sequence continues at coordinate 14,192 of JASLZG010000036.1, read as the reverse complement.
GGCATTGTCGGCAGCCGGGAGGAGGCCCAGGGCGTCTCCGCCGTTCTTTCCGCGGCGGCGATGACCTATGTCGCAGCGACGATCACTGCCGTGGCCCAGCTGCTTTACCTGGTGATGCGCTTCGGCCTGCTCGGCGGCAGCCGCGACTGACCGCATAACCACCTGAGAAAAGAGTAGTTACAGTAATTATACCCGCCCCCTTACCGGGCAGTATCGCGCCATAATGGCGCACTTTTCTAATATTCCCGTCACTTTTAATGTGACAGAATAGTGACATTGTGGCCCGGGAAATAAGGTATCTGACGCTGCCCCAGTAGGTTGCATGAGTCGCCCGATCGTTGGCAAAGAAGATGCATTTCAAAGTCGACGAAAGAACACCAAAATTGCGCGCCAACAGCGGAGGACCACGATGAATATGGAACGATTGACAGAACGGTCGCGTGAGGCCGTTGCCAATGCTCACGAGCTGGCGGTGAAAGCCGACCACCAGTACCTCGTGCCCCTGCACCTGCTCGCCGCATTGCTCGGGCAGGAGGACGGACTGGTGCCGGCGTTGCTGCAGAAACTCGAAGTGCCCCTGGCCGATTTCGACAGCGCCGTCCACCGCGAGCTTGACGGCGTGCCGGCGGTCACCGGCCCCGGCGCCGGCCAGGTCGGCGCCACCCGTGAACTGAGCAAAGTCATGATCGATGCCGAGGAGACCGCCGGGCGCCTGAACGACGACTACGTCAGTGTCGAGCACATCTTCCTGGCCCTTGGCAGTGACCCGGCCTGCAGCGAGCTGATGAAGCAGTTCAAGATCACCCGCGACCTGTTGCTGCAGGCGCTGCAGGAAGTCCGCGGCAACCAGCGCGTTACCTCGACCAATCCCGAAGCCACCTTCGACACGCTCGGCAAGTACGCGGTCGACATGACCGCCCTGGCCGCCCAGGAAAAACTCGACCCGGTCATCGGCCGCGACGAGGAGATCCGCCGCATGGTGCAGATCCTGTCACGCCGCACCAAGAACAACCCGGTGCTGATCGGTGACCCGGGCGTCGGCAAGACTGCCATTGTCGAGGGGTTGGCCCGCCGCATCGTTGCCGGTGACGTGCCCGAAGGCCTGAAAAACCGGCGCCTCATGGCCCTCGACATGGGCGCCCTGATCGCCGGCGCCAAGTACCGCGGTGAGTTCGAGGAGCGCCTCAAGGCGGTGCTCAAGGAAGTCACCGCCGCCGATGGTGAGGTGATCCTGTTTATCGACGAGCTGCACACCGTCGTCGGCGCCGGCGCCGCCGAAGGCGCCATGGACGCCGGCAACCTGCTCAAGCCGCTGCTGGCGCGCGGCGAACTCCATTGCATCGGCGCCACGACGCTCGACGAGTATCGCCGGCACATTGAAAAGGACAAGGCACTGGAACGCCGCTTCCAGAGCGTCCTGGTCGAGCAGCCGTCGGTCGAGGACACCATCTCCATCCTGCGCGGTTTGCGCGAGCGCTACGAAGTGCACCACGGCGTCAGGTTCCGCGACGCCGCCCTGGTCAACGCGGCGGTGCTCTCCGACCGCTACATCAGCGACCGGTTCCTGCCCGACAAGGCGATCGACCTGATCGACGAGGCCGCCGCCCGCCTGCGCACGGAAATCGACAGCCGGCCGCTCGAGATCGATGAAGTGGCCCGGCGCAAGATGCAGCTGGAGATCGAGATCGCCGGCCTCAGCAAGGAGGAGGACCCGGAGTCGCAGGGGCCGCTTGCCGAACTCCGCGACGAGCTGGCGGACACCGATGACAAACTCAACGAACTGCAGGCCCGCTGGGACAACGAGAAGGGCGGTATCGAGGAGTTGCACGCCCTGCGCAGCGCCCTCGAGGACAGCAATTATTGCACCGAGGCGCTTCATGCCGACAGTAAGAGGCAAGATCTCGTTGGTGTCTGTCAATGCCGAGATTCGTTTCTCGATATCCTTTCGCAACTGCTTCAACGTTTTGATGACCAATC
>JASLZG010000036.1:0-12205 GCA_030754995.1 Lentisphaeria bacterium | reverse complement strand
CCGTCGCCTGGCCCAGGCGGAACGCGACTACGACCTCGACACCGTCGCCGAACTGCGCCACGGCACCATTCCCGGCATCGAGAAGCAGATGGCCGACAAGCAGGCCCGGATGCATGTCGAAGGCGCCAACCGCATGCTGCGCGAGGAAGTCACCGAGGACGACATCGCCGAGATCATCAGCCGCTGGACCCATATTCCAGTGTCGAAGCTGCTGCAGGGCGAACGCCAGCGCCTGCTGCATCTCGCCGACCACCTCCACAAGCGCGTCGTTGCCCAGGACCAGGCGGTCGACGCCGTGGCCAACGCCGTGCTGCGCGCCCGTGCCGGCTTGCAGGACCCGGGGCGGCCCAACGGCAGTTTCATCTTCCTCGGACCGACCGGCGTCGGCAAGACGGAGCTGGCCCGGACGCTGGCCGAATTCCTCTTCGACGACGAGCATGCCATGGTGCGCATCGACATGTCCGAGTATATGGAAAAGCACAGCGTCTCCCGCCTGATCGGCGCGCCGCCCGGCTACGTCGGCTACGACGAGGGCGGCCAGCTCACCGAGGCGGTTCGCCGGCGACCGTACGCCGTCATCCTGTTCGACGAGATCGAAAAGGCGCATCCGGAGGTGTTCAACGTCCTGTTGCAGCTGCTCGACGACGGGCGGCTGACCGATTCACAGGGGCACGTTGTCGATTTCCAGAACACCGTCGTGATCATGACCTCGAATGTCGGCGGCCGGCATCTGCTCGACGAAGCCGCCGATGAGGCGCAGCTCGAGGCCCGCGTGCTCGCCGAGCTGCAGCAACTGTTCCGGCCGGAGTTCCTCAACCGGGTCGATGACATCATCGTCTTCAAGGCGCTGACGGCCGAGGACCTGCGCACCATCGTCGACATCCAGTTGACCAGGTTCGAAGCGAAGGTCGGCAAGCTCAACCGCCAGGTGGCGGTCACCGATGCGGCCCGTGAACAACTGGCGGCGGAGGGGTATGATCCGGCCTACGGCGCCCGGCCGTTGCGCCGGGTGATCACCAACCGGCTGGAGAATGCCGTCTCACGAATGATCGTTGCCGGCGAGTTCGATGAGAACACCGGACTGACCGCCAGCTACGCCGACGGCGAATTCACCTTCTTCGCCGACTAGTCGCCTGGTGATTGTGCTTTTCGATGCCAGCGAGATCCTTAAATGCAAGGGGGTCGCCGCTTTTCAGTGGCGCCCCCGTTTGGTTGTTGCTCGTTATTGTTATGCCGCGTTGACCCTGATCTGCCGGGGCTTGGCCGACTCGGCCTTGGGCAGCGTCAGGCTCAGGATGCCATTGGCCATGGTTGCCTGGATCCCCTTGGCATTGATCGCTTCGGAGATCCGGAAAGCCCGCTCGAAGTTGCCGGTGCGGTATTCGCTGTAGACCGGCTTGCCGTTATCGTCGCCGGTGACGCGGCCGAGGATGGTCAGGGTGCCTTCCTCGAGCCGCACGTCGACGTGCTTGTTGTCGACGCCAGGCATTTCGGCTTGAACGTGAATGGCTTCCGTGGTCTCGCGGATGTCGACGCGCGGCGTGTAGCAGTGCTCGCTGGCCGGCTGTTCAATCGGCGCATCCTTCTTGGGTTGAACTGCTGTGGTGCTCATGGTTTTGTCTCCTTCGTTGGGTTGGTTCGAGGCGCGCTTACGCGGTCACCTTGATCTCTTTGGGTTGATCGGCCTCGACCGGACCAATGGTCACGGTCAGGACACCATTCTTCAGTTGTGCGGTTGTTTTGCTGCCATCGACACTGATCGGCAGACGCAGTTCCCGATGGAAGTTGCCGTAGGCCCGCTCGTTGCGATGGTACACCCCGTCAGCTGCCGGCGGCTGGGTCAATTCGCCGCTGATGGTCAGGGTGTTGTCCTGGGCCGAGACATTGACCGCATCGAGTTCGACGCCAGGCAGCTCGGCGGTGACGACGTAGTGACCGTCCCGGCTCCAGGCCTGCACTTTCGGGAACTTGCCCCGGCTGGACGAGCCGCTGCCGACGGGATTGCGGAACACCTGATCGAACATGTTCCAGAGTCGATCGAGTTCGTTCCAGGGGTGGTTGAGGGTGCGGTTCATTTGGCGCCTCCGGTGTATGTGTGGCGATTGTTGTTTGTTGAGGCGGACCGATTGTCCGTCCTTCGCCTTTCTTAATAGCATCAGAGATGCCGAATACCCGGAGTCTACTACTTAACTATCTTTACAACAACAAATTACGACACAACAAAAAATCCAATAATCTGCCATATCGGCACATGATGGCACAATCAGCCAATGGGCACATGGGTCAATATGGCGCTATTCTGCCGTACGGTCAGGGGGCTGGGGAGTCGTCGATGAGCCGTACGTCCAGGGTCTTTTCCGTATCCAGGTGGATGTCCTGCTGGGGATAGGCGATGACGATGTCTGCCTCGCGAAATAACTCGTCGATGTGAAAGCGTAAGGCACTTCGCACTTGCCGCAGTTTCATGTCCGTCTCCGCCACACACCAAAAGTAGATGTCAAAGATCAGGGCACTGTCGGCGAAGTCCTCGAAGATGACGATCGGCTCCGGGCGCTTGAGGATTTCCGCGTTCTCCCGGGCCGCCTGCGCAATCAGGGCGGCGACCTGATCGGTCGGGGAACCATAGCGCACGCCGACGCGCACCGCCGTTCGGATCTCCTTGTCGGTGAGCGTCCAGTTCGTCAGGACGCGCTCGAGCAGCTGGCTGTTGGGCACCAGCAGGTCAATGCCGTCCGTCCGGCGAATGCGCGTGCAGCGGCCTTTCATCGCCGCGACACGACCGATGGTACCGTCGATTTCCACCAGGTCGCCGACGCGCACCGGCCGTTCGATGGTCAGAATCCAGCCGCTGATAAGGTTGTTGAGGATGTTCTGCGTGCCGAATCCCGCACCAATCGCCAGGGCGCCGCCCAGGAACGCGAACACCGTCAGGGGGACCGCCAGAATTCGCAGAGCCGAGAAGACGACGGCAATAACCAGCAGATAGAAAATTACTTTCTCTGCCAGGTGCACCGCTGCCTCGGGCATCTGCCGCTGCAGGAGTTTCCTTGCCAGAATCCTCGTAAACACCGAAACGAGCAGGAACCCGGTGACCAGGAAGAGCAGCGCCAGCGCCACTTGGCTGACCCGGACCTGGTGCCCGTCGGACAAGGTGAAAAGGCTCGTTTCCCAAATGGTCAAAAGGAGATCCATAGGACGACTATAATGGCGCTACGGCCCATTTCCAGATCATGAATTCTTAGCCGTCCACCGCGATCAGGTCGATGCGGACGCTGATCACCCGTGTTGTCTCGACTGCCAGCGCCGTCAGCAGATGGCCGCCGCAGTCGACGGTTTCGTTCACCGTGGGCAGATGCCCGAGCAGTTCCGTCAGCAGGCCGCCGATGGTGTCGACCCCGGTGCCCGGGGGCACGTCCAGGCCCGCTTTTTCGGTCAGCTCGCTGAGCAGGCAGGCCCCGTTGGCGATAAAACCGCCGTCGGCCTTGCGCAGCAGCGGCTGCTCATTGTCGAACTCGTCCTGGATCGGGCCGACGACTTGTTCGAGGACGTTTTCGAGGGTGATCATACCGCTGATGTCGCCGTACTCGCTGACGACCAGCACCAGGTGCCCGTGGTCGCGCTGGAAATTTCGCAGCAGGTGATCGAGCCGGATCGACTCGGGCACGAACGTCGGCGGGCGTGCCAGGCCGGCAAGCTGCTCCGGCGACTGGTCGGTTGCCAGTGCAGCGAAAAGGTCCTTGGTGTGCACGATGCCGTGGATATTTTCGAGATCATGATCGCACAGCGGCAGGCGGGAATGGCCGCTGGCCGCGGCGATCCGCAAGTTCTCGGCGACGGGCAGGTTGCTGTCGAGGAAGACGATCTCGTTGCGCGGCACGATGTAAGGGCGCGCGATCTTGTCCTCGAGGTCGAGGATGTTCTCCATCATCACTTGTTCAGCGTCGGAGAGGTGGCCGCCACTGGCAGCTTCAGTAAGCAGCAGGCGCACCTCCTCCTCGGTCATTTCGTCGTGGGTCTCGGAGATGTTGATGCCGATGGCGCGCAGCATGATGTTGCTGGAGGTGTTGAGCACCCAGATAAAAGGTTTGAAGATGTTGTAAAAGAGGATGAGCGGTGGGGCGCAGTACTGGGCAACCGACTGATCCTTGACGATCGCCATCATCTTCGGGACCTGCTCGCCGATGGAAATGTGCAGAAAAGTAATGAAGCTGAAAGCGATGACGAAGCTGATGACGTGCATGTGCTGCGTCGCCACGCCGAGGTGCTCGAACAACGGCTCGAGCGTCTTGGCCACGAGCGGTTCGCCGATCCAGCCGAGCCCGAGGCTGGCCAGGGTAATGCCGAGCTGGCAGCCGGACAGGTAGGAATCAAGGTTGTGGGTGACGTGCAGCGCCATGCGCGCCAGCTTGCCGCCATCCTTGGCGCTGGCCTCCAGGCGGGCACGACGGACCTTGACCAGGGCAAACTCCGCGGCGACAAAGAAGCCGTTGAGCAGTACCAGGGCCATTACAAAGAAAGCTTTCGCAGCGATTTCCATGGCCATCAATGTTCCCGGGATTGATGGGGATTATATACTTCCGTGAACCGGCGCTTTCCAGTTGCGCCGGTGTTTTCGTGGTGCCGTGATCGGGGCCTGCTACCGCTGGCGCTTTTTCTTGAGCCAGCCAAGTTTGACCGGCAGGTAGATGCCGGTTTCGGGATCCATCTCGAGGGTCACCAGGAAGACTTCGTCGAGCGACTTGATGACGACGACGGGGTTGATGTAGTCGTCGTTGAGCCGGTAGTAGACGTCGTCGATGAATTTCTCCAGCATCGTGCGGTTGGCCATTTCCTTCGCCGGCGTCAGGCGCGGCACGATGAACTGCTTGGCGCGTTCGGCGACGGTACGCGCCGACCAGCCGTCGAGGTACATGATGCCGAGGTGCGGGCCGTCGGATTGGTAGGTGCTGAGGGTGTCGTTGATGACCTCCTGCATCGCCGGTATCTTCGTCTTGTACGGCTGCAGGTCCTCCTCGGTGATCTGGGTGAGCCTTGACATTTCGCGACGGGCTTCGGCCTTCAGCAGCTCGGTGTGCGGACCGAACGTCTCACGGGCAATCAGGCTGGCGCGCCGGATGGATTTGCCGGTGTCCAGCTTTTCAAAGCGCAGGCCGATGGCCTTGATGACTTTGCTGCGAAACTCCAGGCGCAGCTTGCGGACCGTCACCTCTTCAGCGCGGCCGGCGGCAGCGATCAGAAGACAGGCAAGGATTGCGAATGTACGGGGCATGAAATCCTTCCGGGTAATGATGCGGTTGTGCGTTGGACCAATACCAGTACACCAGGGTTGCAGAATATGCACGTGCCGGGTGGCCGGCGACCGCCCGTGCCGGGGCGGCGGGGCGTGTATTTGACCTCGTCCCCCTGAAAGCCTCCTCGAGCCGGGCCGCCGGTCATCCGGGAGAAGATGGATTGCGGGCGGCCGGGATCAAGGTGGAACGGCGGGCAAAAAAGAGCCCCGGGCATGATGCCCGGGGCTCTTTGGTTGGTGCTTCGGCGGGTCGGCTTAGTACATGCCGCCCATACCGCCCATGCCGCCGCCCATGTCACCGCCGCCGGCGGGGGGTGCGGGGGGTTCCGGCTCGGGGATTTCCGTTACCAGGCATTCCGTGGTCAGCATGAGCCCGGCGATGGAGGCGGCATTCTGCAGGGCCGAACGCGTCACCTTGGTCGGGTCCAGGATGCCGGCCGTGAGCATGTCGACATAGTTGCCGTTTGCCACGTCATAGCCCTGGTTGCCTTTCTTGGATTCGACTTCCTTGACGATGACGGCGCCTTCGAGGCCGGCGTTGGCCGCGAGCTGACGCAGCGGCTCGGTTATGGCACGGCGCACGATATCGACACCAATCGCTTCGTCACCTTCGACATCGACCTTGGCGAGTGCCTTGGAGGCACGAATGAGGGCGACTCCGCCGCCCGCAACGATGCCTTCCTCGACGGCGGCACGGGTGGCGTGCAGCGCGTCTTCGACGCGGGCCTTCTTCTCCTTCATCTCGGTCTCGGTCGCAGCCCCGACATTGATCACGGCGACTCCGCCGGCGAGCTTGGCCAGGCGCTCCTGGAGCTTCTCGCGGTCGTAGTCGGAGGTGGTCTCTTCGATCTGGAAGCGGATCTGGTTGACCCGGCCGGCGATCGCCTTCTGGGTGCCGCCGCCTTCGACGATGACCGTGTTGTCCTTGTCGATGGTCAGGCGCTTGACGCTGCCGAGCTGGTCGACCGGGACGTTCTCGAGCTTGATGCCGAGGTCTTCCGTGATGCAGGTGCCGCCCGTCAGGATGGCGATGTCTTCGAGCATGGCCTTGCGACGGTCGCCAAAACCTGGCGCCTTGACGGCGCAGATGTTGAGCGTGCCGCGCAGCTTGTTGACCACCAGGGTGGCCAGCGCTTCGCCTTCGACATCTTCAGCGATGATCAGCAGCGGCTTGCCCTGCTTCGAGACGTTCTGCAGCAGCGGCAGCAGGTCCTGGAGGCTGCTGATCTTCTTCTCGTGGATGAGGATCAGGCAGTCTTCGAGCACCACTTCCATCGCCGCCTGGTCGGTGACGAAGTAGGGCGACAGATAGCCCTTGTCGAACTGCATGCCTTCGACGACGTCCAGGGTGGTTTCGATGCTCTTGGCTTCCTCGACCGTGATGGTGCCGTCCTTGCCGACCTTGTCCATGGCATCGGCGATGATGTCACCGATCGTATGGTCGCCATTGGCCGAGATCGTCGCGACCTGCGCGATCTGCTCGCGCTCTTCGACGCGCTTGCTGGCCTTGGTGAGGGCGGTGGTGATGGCCGCGACGCCGGCATCGATGCCGCGCTTCAGGCACATCGGGTTGGCGCCGGCGGTCACGTTCTTAAGGCCCTCACGGAAGATGCCTTCGGCCAGGACGATGGCGGTGGTGGTGCCGTCACCCGCGATGTCGGAGGTCTTGCTGGCGACTTCCTTCACCATCTGGGCGCCCATGTTCTGGTACTGGGACTCGAGCTCGACTTCCTTGGCGACGGTGACGCCGTCCTTGGTGACCGTGGGGGAACCCCACTTCTTGTCGAGAACGACGTTGCGGCCGCGCGGGCCAAGGGTGGCCTTGACAGCGCGGCTGAGTTGTTCGGCGCCCTTGAGCAGTTCGCGTCGGGCGTCTTCGCTGAATGACAACTGTTTGGCAGGCATAAGCTGTGGTCTCCTTGGGAGGTTTTGGTAGTAATCAGAAAGCCGCTGTCAGGAACTGGCCGGATTGGTCCAAAGTCCCTGATCCGTGGCCTGGCTTGTGTCAGCCAACAACGGCGAGGATGTCGTCCGACTTGACGATCTTGAACTCCTCGTCTTCAACGGTGACATCGGTGCCGCCGTACTTGTTAGTCAGCACGAGATCGCCGACTTTGACGTCGAACTTGATCTTGTTGCCGTCGTCATCGGTGCCGCCGGTTCCCAGGGTAACGACCTTGGCCTCCTGCGGCTTTTCCTTGGCACTGTCAGGGATGACGATGCCGCCCTTGATCTGTTCTTCGACGTCGGCTACTTGCAGCAGCACGCGGTCTCCGAGTGGTTTGATGTTCATGTTTTGTTCCTCCTCCTGTCGGGTTGGGTTTGCTGGTTGGTATGAGAATTAAGGTTAACGGTTCACCGGGTTCGGTTATTTCTTGTCGTCGCCGACCTCTTCGAAGTCGGCGTCTATGACGTCCGGGTCGCCGCCGTCAGCGGGTTCGCCGTTGTCACCCGGCGGCGGTCCGGCGGCCTCGGCGCCGGCGGCCTCGGCGCCGGCGTTCTTGTACAGTTCTTCGGCCACCGCGTGCATGGCGTTCTGCAACTCTTCCATGAGCGACTTCATCTCTTCGACGTCGTCGGCCTCGATGGCTTTCTTGAGTTTCTCGATGGCCGATTCGATTGGCCCACGTATTTCCGCCGGCACCTTGTCCTCGTTTTCCTGCAGGTGTTTTTCGGTCTGGTGCACCAGGGACTCGGCCTGGTTGCGGGTGTCGACGTGCGTGCGCTTGACGCGGTCTTCGTCGGCGTGCGCCTCGGCGTCCTTGACCATTTTCTGGATCTCGTCCTCGTCGAGGCCGGAGTTTGCGGTGATCGCAATCTTCTGCTCCTTGCCGGTGCCCAGGTCCTTGGCGGAGACGTGGAGGATGCCGTTGGCGTCGATGTCGAAGGTCACTTCGATCTGCGGCCGGCCGCGCGGTGCGGGGGGTATGCCGTCGAGATGGAAGCGGCCGATGGTCTTGTTGCCGTTGGCCATCTCACGTTCGCCCTGGAGCACATGGACCTCGACCGACGGCTGGTTGTCGCTGGCGGTGCTGAAGGTTTCGCTCTTGCGCGTCGGGATGGTCGTGTTGCGCTCGATCAGGCGCGTGAAGACGCCGCCATAGGTTTCGATACCGAGCGACAGCGGGCTGACGTCGAGCAGCAGCACGTCGTCGACGTCGCCGACAAGCACGCCACCCTGGATGGCGGCACCGAGGGCCACCACTTCATCGGGGTTGACGCCGCGATTCGGGCTCTTGCCGAAGATCTGTTCGGTCATTTCGATGACCTTCGGCATGCGCGTCTGGCCACCGACCATGACGATTTCGTCGATCTCGGAAGTGTCCAGCCCGGAATCTTTCAGACAGTCCTGGCACGGGGCGATCGTACGGTCGAGCAGGCTGTCGGTGAGCTGTTCCAGCTTGGCGCGTGACAGGGTTTCGGTCAGATGCTTGGGACCGCTGGCGTCGGCGGTGATGAACGGCAGGTTGATGTCGGCGCTCTGGTTCGAGGACAGTTCGCACTTGGCCTTTTCGGCGGCGTCCTTGAGCCGCTGCAGGGCCATTGGATCGTCCTTGAGGTCGATGCCGTTGGCTTTCTTGAAGATATCCACCTGCCAGTCGATGATCGCCTCGTCTAAATCGTCGCCGCCCAGATGGGTGTCGCCATTGGTGGCGCGCACTTCGAAAACACCGTCGCCAAGCTCGAGGATCGAGATGTCGAAAGTACCGCCGCCGAGGTCGTAGACGGCGATTTTTTCGTCCTTCTTCTTGTCGAGGCCGTAGGCCAGGGAGGCGGCGGTCGGTTCGTTGATGATGCGGCGCACCTCGAGTCCGGCGATGCGCCCGGCGTCCTTGGTGGCCTGGCGCTGACTGTCATTAAAGTAGGCCGGCACGGTGATCACCGCTTCGGAAATGGGCTCGCCGAGGTACGCTTCGGCGTCGGTCTTGAGCTTGGCCAGGATCATCGCGGCGATTTCCGGCGGCGAATACGTCTTGTCATCGACCTTGACGTGGGCATCGCCATTGGCGGCGGCGGCGACGGTGTACGGCACCAGGTCGATCTCGTGCTGTACCTCGTCGAACTTGCGGCCGATGAAGCGCTTGATCGAAAACAGCGTGTTCTGTGGATTGGTGACTGCCTGGTTGCGGGCCGTGTGGCCGACCAGGCGTTCGCCGTCTTTGGTGAACGCCACGACTGACGGTGTCGTCCGGGCGCCCTCGGCGTTCGGTATGACGACCGGTTCGCCCCCTTCCATAATGGCCATGCACGAATTGGTCGTGCCCAGGTCGATCCCTAAAATCTTAGCCACTGTGATCCTCCAGCAAGTGTGAGATTCAGCCGCTGCACGTTTTTGTACATGCGGTTATTTATGACATGCGTGAAAAAAAGCAGTATCAGTGCCACTGGCAGTGACACTGTTTTAACTATTTGGTAACAAGGAGATTAAAAATTTTTCAGGAATTTCGGACGGGGCGCCCAGCCTGTCACCAGTAACTCGTTTATGTCACGTATCTATTTGAAAACCAATGGGTTGAAGCGGACGGGACAGGCCTGTCACAGGTGGGACAGCGAGTGGGACACGATGACCTCACTCCGCTCGGATGCGGCCCGGTGAAACGGAGATGTCCGAGGCCTCGTCCAGCTCGGTGTCGGTGTCCGGATTGAGGTCCACAACGTCAACCGGGATTTCGAAGAGGCCGAGGTAGGAGTCGGACAGCCGGATCAGGCCGCGGGTGCTGAAGCCGGAGTGCCAGCGCGTATCCAGGTCCGCGAGGATGTCGGCATCGGAACAGGCAGTGAACGGTGCCAGCACATACTGCCGCGGCGCCTCGAAGTTGGTCTCGAACGAAAAAAATACACTGGTCTCGGTCTGGCACAAACCGCCGACCCGGTACTGGCCGTTGCGGCAATGCTGGTTCAGGCATTTCGCCACCAGCTCATAGTCCAGGGCGAGATCGGCGATACTGAATTTGGTGACCTTGTGTTGCATTGGACAATAATGTAGACCGTTTTGCGCCGGTTTTCGAGAACTGCCGGCGAGTGTGAATACTGGTAACGGAACGGAGTGAAAAAGTCCAGCAAACCTTGACCCTCCCCGGCCGCAATCCTTTTCGTTCCCGATTGGCTGTCCGCAGTGCTGCGGGGTTGTTGCCAGCGATTGCCGTAGATGCGGTCGGCGCCTTACGACCGCTGGCGGACGGCTTCGTACATCAGCAGCGTTGCGGCAGTGGCGACATTGAGAGAGTCGGCCTGGCCGTGCATGGGGATCCGGACGCGGGTGTCGGCCGCGTCGAGCCAGGCGTCGCTGAGGCCATACTGTTCGCTGCCGGCGACGATCGCCACCGGGCCGCGATAGTCGGCGTCCCAATACATCTCGGTCCCGGCCGGGGTGGCGGCGACAACGGAGATGCCGCGGTCGCGGCACATCTGCAGGGCCGCCGTCGAATCCGCCTCACAGACGGGAACGGTAAACAGCGTACCGACGCTGGCGCGTACGACGTTGGGATTGTTGATGTCGGTGGTTCGATCGCACACCAGCACGGCATCGACATTGGTGGCGTCGGCGGAGCGCAGCATGGTGCCGAGGTTGCCGGGCTTTTCGATGGCTTCGGCGATCAGCAACAGGGCCGGGTCGCGGGGGGCCACGGTGTCGAGGGCGATGCCGATCTGCGGCGCCACCGCAAGCAGCCCGTCGGGGCGGTCGCGGTAGGAGAGTTTCTCGAAGACGCGCTTGGAGGTTGCGATCAACGCGGCGCCGAGCGCGGCCGCACTGTCGACCAGTGCCGGCTCGTTGCTGCCGAGAAAAAACTCCGGGCAATAAAAGAGAGTTGTCGGGGCATGGCCGCTGTCGACGGCGTGCCGCAGCTCACGATAGCCCTCGACCAGCATCTCGCCACTGTGGTCGCGATGACGGCGGTCGCGCAGTTGCACGGCGTGCTTGACCCGGGGATTCTGGATGCTGGTAATTCGCATGTGGTAATCTATCCGCAGATTGGGCAGATTTTCGCCGGTGCCAACTTAGAAGGGCGGCAACGGATGGGGGACAGGGCAACTGGAACAGGAAATTCCTTCGTGGGTGCCGTGGGCTTCGTGGTGAAAATCTTGCCGCTTGCGGTCAGCCGCCTGCCAGCGCCGCTGCCAAGGCCTCGTCGAGTTTCTCGTGGTTGAACTGAAAGCCGTGGTCGACCAGGGTGTCCGGGGTGGCGCGGACACTGTTGAGCAGGAGCTGCCCGGCCATCTCGCCGAGCAGCAGACGCAGCATCGCGGCCGGCGCCGGGAACGGCGTCGGGCGGCCGAGCGCCCGGCCCATGGCCTTGGTGAACTCGCGGTTGGTGGCCGGGTTCGGGGCGCACAGGTTGACCGGCCCCGAGATGCTTTCGGTGACCAGCAGGAACTGCAGGGCGCGTACCAGGTCGTGCAGGGAGATCCAGCTCATGTATTGCCGGCCGTGGCCGCGGCGGCCGCCGAGGCAGAGCTTGAACGGCAGTGACAGCTTCGCCAGCGCCCCGCCGCGGTTGCTCAGGACAATGCCGATGCGCGGCAGGACGACGCGGACGCCGGCGGCCACGGCCGGCGCCGCGGCGGCTTCCCACTCGAGGCAGAGCTCGGCGAGGAAGCCGTTGCCGGCGCGGCTGGTCTCGGTGAGGCGCTCGTCGCCGCGATTGCCGTAGCAGCCGATGGCGGAAGCGCAGATCCAGTGCCGCGGCGGGTTCGCCGCGGCGGCCATGGCGTCGGCCAGCAGGCGGGTGCCGACGACCCGGCTGTCCCTGATGCGGGCCTTGCGGGCGGCGGTCCAGCGGCCGGACGCGATGTTCTCGCCGGCGAGATGCACGACCGCGTCGATGCCGTCGAGGGCGTTGTCGGTGAACTCTGCCGTGGCGGGATTCCAGTAGACGGTATCCGGGGTCGTTTGCGGAGTCCGCACGAGGCGGA
>JASLZG010000369.1 GCA_030754995.1 Lentisphaeria bacterium | reverse complement strand
ACATCAAGCTCAGCAACGTCCGCAAGATCATCGCCACGCGCACGGTCGAATCGCTGCAGCAGGCAGCGCAGTTCACGCTCACCGCCGGCGCCGACGCTACCGCGATCATGGCCTGTCGCCGCGTCATCAAGGAGCGACGCGAGAAACTCGGCATCACGGACATCAACATCAACGATCTGGTGGCATACGCAACGGTTCAAACGCTGCTGCAGTTCCCTGAGATGAACGCTCATTTTCTGGGCGACAAGATACGCCAGTTCGAGAACGTGCACCTGGCGTTTGCCGCCGATTCCCCGCGCGGCCTGCTGGTGCCGGTGATTCCGTTCGCCAACAGCATGACGCTGAACGAGCTGGCGCTGGCCGGCAAGGAACTCGCCGGCCAGGTGCGTGACGGCACAATTTCCTCCGACCAGATGACCGGCGGCACGTTCACCATTTCCAACCTCGGTTCTTTCGGCGTCGAGTCATTCACGCCGGTGCTGAACCTGCCGCAGGTAGCCATCCTCGGCATCAACACGATCACACCGCGCCCGGTGCAGGAAAACGACGACTACGTCATGCGCCCGCACCTGGGGTTGTCCCTGACCATCGATCATCGCGCTGTCGACGGTGCACCTGCTGCAGCCTATCTCAAGGCACTGTGTGCAAATATCGCGAACTTCGACCTGGCCCTGTTCCTGTAACAACTGCAAGCCGCAATCTGCAAGACGGAATCTGATTTATGCCTAAATCACAGTTCATCGATCCGAAAAAAATTCGTAAACGCAGCCACGTCAAACTGGCCGACATTCCGGTCAACCACTATCGCCGCTCGTTCGCTGACGAGGTCAAGAACTTTTCGACCGACGAGATGATCGGGATCTACCGCGATATGGCGGTGATCCGCGAATTCGAGACGATGCTGAACCTGATCAAGACGACCGGCGAATACAGCGGCGTCGCCTACAACTATCCGGGACCGGCACATCTGTCGATCGGCCAGGAAGCGTCGGCTGTCGGCCAGGCCTATGTACTTGACATCGACGATTTCATTTTCGGTTCGCACCGCAGTCACGGTGAGATTCTGGCAAAGGGCCTGAGCGCCATCGCCAAGAACCAGGACGACACACTGCTGCGGATCATGGAAAACCAGTTCGCCGGTGAGACGCTGCGGGTCGTCGAGCGCAACAAGCGCGACAACGTCAAAGCGCTGGCGACAGATTTCCTGGTGTACGGCGCGCTGGCGGAGATATTCGGGCGGCAAACCGGTTTCAACCGCGGTCTCGGCGGTTCGATGCACGTTTTTTTCCCGGGCTTCGGCATTTACCCGAACAACGCCATCGTCGGTGGCTCGGCGGACATCTCGGTCGGCGCCTCACTGTTCAAGAAAATCAATCAGAAGCCCGGCATCGTCGTCTGTAATATCGGCGATGCATCGATGGGTTGTGGGCCTGTCTGGGAAGCGATCTGCATGGCCACGATGGGGCAGTACAAGGAGCTGTGGGAAGGCGAGTTCAAAGGCGGGCTGCCGTTGATCATCAACGTCATGAACAACCTCTACGGCATGGGCGGTCAGACCCTTGGCGAAACCATGGGCCAGGAAATCATGGCACGCGTCGGCGCCGGCGCCAATCGCCACCAGATGCATAGCGAACGCATCGACGGCTACAATCCGCTGGCTGTCATCGACGCCTTCCAGCGCAAGGTCGAGGTGCTGAAGAAGAAGGAAGGGCCGGTGCTGCTCGACACCCTCACCTACCGCGTTTGCGGACACTCGCCCTCCGACGCCTCCTCCTATCGTGAACGGGAGGAGGTCGCTGCCTGGGAAGCCGTCGACCCGATCGTCATCTACGGCGGTGATCTGGTCAAACACGAGGTCTGCACCCAGGACCAGCTCGACACGATCCGCGAAGAGACCGGTGCAATCATAGTGACCGCCTTGAAGCTGGCAATGGACGACGAGCTGTCGCCGCGTCTCGACCCGTTGACCGACCCCGATGCTGTTGCCCGGTTCATGTACTCCGACAACAACGTCGAGAAAATGGAAGACCGGGAATGCACGGTCAACATGCCGAAGAAAGACAATCCGCGCGTCAAGCAAATCGCCCGCCGCAGCCGCAAAGGGGTCGACGACAGCGGCAAAGAACTCGCCAAAGGCAAGGCGGTGCAGTACCGCGACGCCATTTTCGAGGCGATTTTGGACGGCTTCTACACCGATCCGACGCTGGTCGCCTGGGGTGAGGAAAACCGTGACTGGGGCGGTGCCTTCGCTGTCTACCGCGGCCTGACCGAAGCCCTGCCCTACCAGCGCCTGTTCAATTCGCCGATTTCCGAAGGCGCCATCGTCGGCGCCGCCGTCGGTTACGGACTATGTGGTGGCCGTATCATTGCCGAACTGATGTACTGCGATTTCCTGGGGCGCTCGGGCGACGAGATTTTCAACCAGCTTTCCAAGTGGCAAGCCATGAGTGCGGGCGTACTGCCGATGCCAGTGATCATCCGCGTCTCGGTCGGTTCGAAATACGGCGCTCAGCATTCCCAGGATTTCTCGAGCCTGTGCACCCACATACCAGGGCTCAAGGTCGTCTTTCCGGCCACCCCGTACGACGCTAAAGGCCTAATGAACGCCGCACTGCGCGGTACCGATCCGGTCATCTTCTTCGAATCCCAGCGCAGCTACGACATCGGCGAACTGTTCCAGTCCGACGGCGTGCCGGAAGGGTTCTACGAAGTCCCGCTCGGCGAGCCGGATATCAAACGCAGCGGCAAGGACATCACCATCGTCACCGCCGGCCATACGCTGTATACCGCGGTCGAGGCCGCCGACATGCTGCAAGGCTACGGAGTGGAAGCAGAGCTCATCGATTTGCGCACCCTGACACCGCTCAACTACGCGCCGATCGTCGACTCGGTGAAAAAGACCGGACGCCTGCTGCTGTGCAGTGACGCCTGCCAGCGCGGCTCCTTCCTCAACGACGTCGCCCAGAACATTTCGGAACTCGCCTTCGACTATCTCGACGCCCCTCCCGTAGTGGTTGGGTCGCGCAACTGGATCACGCCGGCGTACGAGCTGGAGAAAGCCTTCTTCCCGCAGCCGGAATGGCTGGTCGACGCCATCCACCAAAAGATCCTGCCACTTTCGGGCCATAGTTGTGTCAGCGATTTCTCGAACGAGGAACACCTCCGCCTCAGAAGCCTCGGAATCTAAGTTGCCACGGCGCCCCAGACACGGAAGGCGGCTGCAACTGGGCGCCGCGCTGTTGCTTCCCCTCCTCTGCCTGCCGGCCACCGGCGCCGACTCACTGCTGCCGCGCGAGTACGTCATGGAAATGGCGACGCCGCGGGTCCAGGCCAACAACGCCGAGCACGTCCGCAAGAAGCTCGCGGCACAACTGGGCAACGACCCGCTCAACGACCCACTCTGGAGCCGGCTCGGCTGGACCTACCTGGCGCTCGACAACGTCACCGCAGCGGCGGCCTGCGCCCGCACCGCCCTGCGGCTGCGCCCTTACAACGCCCGCTACCGCCTGTTGCAGGCGCACGTACTGCTGGTTGACGGGAAATCTGCGGAGATCGCAAAAATCCTGGCCGGCGCCGTGCAGTCGAGCGCGATGTTCTTCAATCACATCAAGTTGGCTGACGTCCACGCGTTGATCGCCGCGATCAACGATCCGGCCATCCGCGGCACGGTGCAGAACCAGTTCGACCAGTTGCTGCGCACCGATACCTTCGCGGCCGAGGTGAGGCGCATTGAAATCCTGGCCGGGGCCGGCGGCCGCATAATGAAAAC
Source organism: Lentisphaeria bacterium (assembly GCA_030754995.1). Lineage (GTDB taxonomy): Bacteria > Verrucomicrobiota > Lentisphaeria > JABSQK01 > CAJWLW01 > CAJWLW01. The sequence continues at coordinate 763 of JASLZG010000369.1, read as the reverse complement.
CTGGCGTGAGCGTGACAACCGCAGGCGCGTCTGGATCGCTGTCGAGGACAAATTCCTTCAGGTCTACGACGAGACCACGCGGAGTCGCACCGACCTGGCCCCAAAGGTGACGGCGTTCGGCTGCGAACGGGCCACCGTGCGCTACCTGGCGATCACCAGGGACCGCCTGTTGATTGCCGCCGGTGACCAACTGCTTTCCTGTGACCGAAAAACCGAAGGCTGGCAAATCGTCCGGCCACCGATGAAGAGGCGGCTCGAAGTTATCGACATGCGCGACGACGACTACACCACCGCCACCGTCACCTTCCGTGACGAGCGCGGCGACGAACATCTGTTTCTCTTTCATCCACTACGCAGCGAATGGCTCGAACTGCCGCCGCGCCGGCAGTTTCTGGAGCGCCTGAACGATGATCCAGGCCGGGTGAATTTCGCCATCCGCAACGGTTTTCCGCCACCGGAGACGCCGATCCAGGCAGCGGCGGCCGCGGCGCAATGGCGGGACGCGCTGGCCTACCTGCACGAGACGCCAGGTCATTTGGTCTCACTTCACCGGCCGCGGTTGCAGAAACTCGCCACCGACAACGGCGCAACCGGTAAGAAGGCAACGGACTATTACAAGGGCATGGCCCTGCCGATCTGGTCCAGGCGCGACCTGCACGACCGCCACTGGCTCCAGGCCTTGCGCGACATCAAGGCTTCGGGCGCTGACCGCGTGAGCCTCACAATGACCGGCTATCAGCACGGGCCGCGGTCTGTCGAGGTC
>JASLZG010000368.1 GCA_030754995.1 Lentisphaeria bacterium | reverse complement strand
TTACGACAGGTTACAATGCCACGACTATCATTCACCGGTCCATCATCACGGGCAATCATGCCGCCAACGGCGCCGGTATCGGCACGATAAGCGAGCAAGCTCCAGCGGGACGCGTGGTCCTGGTCAATTCTGTGGTTGCCGGCAACGTCGCAACAGTTGCCGGCGGTGCCTTATACGGCATGGGCAACGGCTCGATCGTGACCAACAACACGATCGTGAACAACACCGTCAGCGGTGGGACTGGTGATGGGGAGCCCGGCGGCCTGTTCTACGACAACCCGAGCGGGGACGACGGTGCTTTTTACAATAATATTTTTTCGCTCAACGGCGACCCGACGTACACCAGCAGCGGTAATCCGGTTTTTCAGTTCAACTTCGACATCGGTACAGGCGATGAAACCAACATCGATGATCCTGTGTACGGCCCGCAATTCGTGTCGCCGACCAAATCCGATATTTCGGTGCCGGACGGTGAGTGGTCGGGGCATAGTCAGGATGTACCGGCCTGTCGGACGACTTTGGAGGATTGCCGGGCTGATTACACGCTGAACGAATTGTACGGCAAATTCCTCGCCATCGACATCGACAAGACGGAGCTTTACGCGATTGTCAGCAACACGAGCACGGAGATTGTCATTGCCGGCATCATTTCCGATCCCGGTCTGGTGGGGTACAAATTCTTCGACTTTCGCCTGCGCGGCGGTGTGCCGGGCTTATCGACAGCGATCGATGCCGGCACGGCTGAGGCGCCGGCTTTGCCGACTGTCGACATCACATCGCAACCGCGCACCGGCTCGATCGATATGGGGGCCTATGAGTTTGTCGATACAGACAGTGATGGCATTGCCGACTGGTGGGAAGAGAAGTTTGGCTTCGATCCGCTGGTGGCGGATGCCGACCTGGACCCGGATACCGACACGTTTACCAATCTCTTCGAATACGCCGGCAACGCTTCGCCGGTCAATGACGACGATGTCCCCGGGTCTTCGCTCTTTGTCGACTGCACGACCGGTGACGACGCGGCCGGCACCGGCGCCGCAGCTTCACCATTCCAGTCGATTACCCGTGCTCTGGCGACAGCGAACCCCGGCCAGATTATCGAGGTCGCTTCGGGTGAATACCTGCCGGGCAACCTCAGGTACAACGCTGCCGACGACACGCATCTGATCGGTCAGGAGCCGGCGGAAGGCACTTCGTCCACCAGCTACCTTGGTACGGCGGTGTATATCGACGACGACGGCATTTCGGGATTCACGGCCGGCGACTCGATATGGGTGGATTCCAACAGCAACGGCCAGTACGACGAAGCAAGCGACATCGAACTCAACGGCTCGCCGCAGGAGGGAGATATCTCGACCGGGGCCGCGAAGAACGTCGTTTTTATCGACTCCGGCCCGGCGGGCATCGATGCTGACGACTCGACATGGATCGATCGCGGCGGCCTGATCCCGGATGTCTCTGTTTACGTCACCGCGGCGTCGGGATCGGAGGCTACGATCATTGATGCCCAGGCGCGTGGTCGCGCCATAGTTTTCCAGAACGGCGAGGATCGCAACTGCATTTTCAATGACTTCACCCTTCGCAACGGCGACATGACAGGCGGCCAGGGCGGCGCCGTATACTGCGTCAACAATTCCGATCCGGTCTTCATCAATTGCTCCTTCCTGGACAACGTCGCCGACTTCGGCGGCGCTGTTTACGCCGAGTCGTCGCCACGATTCGAGGATTGCACGTTTGACGCGAACCAGGCAAATTTCGGCGGTGCGGCGGAATTCAGCACCTTGACCTGTCATGCAATCGTCGAACAATGCACGGTTCTTAACAATATTGCCGACGATATGGACGGCGACGGCGGCGGCGGCGGATTCAAGATCGCCGGCATAGCCAATGTGAGAATCGAAAACACCGAGTTCTACAGCAACAAGGCGGCCGAGGACGGTGGTGCCATTATGGTTGTCAATGCCACCACGACGATCCTCAATTGCACCATCGTCGAGAATGCCGCGTTGAATGGCCGGGCGCTGTATGGCGACACCGCGGCGGTGACCATTTACAATTCAATTCTCTATACTGCCGATGGCGACGGTTCGGAGATCTACGATCCCTCCGATTCGGTGACCATCGATTTCTGTATCGTTCGCGGCGGTTTCGCCGGAGCCGGAGCCGGTAGCCAGATTTCCACCGCCGACCCGCAGTTTATCGATGCGCTGAACAACAATTTCGAGCTGGACGAGGGGTCGCCTGCGATCGATCAGGGGGACATTGCAACTGCGTTGCAGCTCGACAAACGCGACCGCCAGCGGATCGACGATTTGTCGGTTGGCAACAGTGCCACTGCCGGTGATCTGGCCGCCGACCTGGGGGTTTTCGAACGTTCGGTGCTGTTTGTCAATGTCAATTTACCGGGCAATGACGGCAACGACGGCACGTCCGGGAGCCCGTTGCTGACTATCCAGGAGGCCTTGGCCCGGGCCACCGGGGGTACCAGCGTGATCGTTGTGCAGGGCGTCTATGCCGGCGCCGGCAACTTCGACCTCGACTTTCTCGGCAAAGCCGTCAGTCTGACATCACAAGACGGTCCGGCGGTGACGATCATCGATGCCAGCGGCGGCCGCGGTGCATGGTTCCGTAACGGCGAGACGGACCAGAGCGTATTCGAAGGCTTCACCATCACCAACGGTTCGATCGACAGCATCCACGGCGGTGGTATTCTGTGCAGCAACTATTCGTCACCGACGCTGCGGAACCTGCGAATCTGCGACAACGAGGCACTTGGTTCCGGTTTTGGCGGTGGTATTGCCTGCATCGAATCATCTCACCCGCAGATCGAAACCTGCACGATTTCGGTGAACAACGGCGCGATGGGCGGCGGCGGCATCTACCTCAACAAATCTTCGCCGGTTATCGATGTTTGCATGATTGTCGGCAACCTGGCGAACACCCATGCGGGCGGCGGTATTCTCACCGACTATTCGGAGGCAATAATCAGGAATTCCCTGATCTCCGGCAACGTGGTCGTCGCCGGCGACAAGCTGGGCGGCGGCATTGCGGCGACCAACGGCTCGACGCTGTCGATCACCAATTGCACGATTTCCTACAATGACAACCAGGGCGGCGCTGGCGCCGAGTTGTACACCGATGTGACTTCGCCCGTGGAGATGTACAATACGATCCTGTGGGATCCGGATTACGCCACGACCGTTGACCTGCTGGACGACAATGTCACATCCTTGATCGAGTATTGCAATGTGCCGGGTGAAACGCTGACCGGCAGCAACATCTCCCAGGATCCGCTATTGATTCGGACCGGCGAACCCGGAACCTGGCGCGCTGCGGTGCCGTCCGGATTCATCACAACATTGACACGTGATTCCGGCACCTGGGTGCCGGACGAGCTGGCCGGTATCATAGTCAACCCGAACTCTACCCAGTCGCGGGGGTTTCGGGTGCTGTCGAACGATTCTACGTCATTGACTGTGTGGGGCGATGCAACCGCGATTGCCGGCACCACGGATACCAGTGAGTACAAGCTCTATGACTGCCGGCTCATGGCAGGGTCTCCTTGTATTGACATGGCGAATGCAGCAGTCGCACCCACCCACGATTTCGAGTTGGAGCCGCGCTACGCCGTCCTGCCGCCCAATCCGCAGGACACGGACGCCAGCATTGTCGATATCGGCTTCGATGAGCATGTACCCCCGGCCGTGGAGTTCGAGGTGGCCAACTCCGCGGACAACGAAACCATATCGCCGACCATCAATCTGCGCTTGAACAAACCGTGGTACCTGGCCATCGACGTCGACATCAACACGTTAGACGTCAGTGCTATGACCGCAGACAACGACTATACCGCTGTCGTTGACGGCACAGTCAATTTCCTGCCGTACGAAACGTTGAAGGGAACAGTCATCAACGTGAATGACGATCCGTTGCTGGAGGGCGACGAGAAGTTTTCGATATCGTTTACCAACGAGAACCAGACCAATACGGCGTTGCGCGGCAGCATCCTTACCGCCGAGCACACGATTCAGAACGATGACACGGTCAATGTCAACATCTCGGCGCCAACTCAGCTGGAGACCGCCCAGGCTACTGGCCGCGAGGTCGAGCCGACCGCCTCTTTCATTGTCGACGTCACGCTCACCGGCCCTGTGGCCTTTCCTGTCCATGTCGATTACTTCACGAGCGACGGCACTGCGACCTCGGACAGCGACTATCGCTCGGGCACCGGCACGCTCACATTCAATCCCGGCACGACGCGTTTGACTGTCGTGATCCTTGTAAATAACGACGATGTCAACGAGGCCGACGAGAACTTCTCAATCACGCTGGCCAATCTGTTGCCAGTCGATCCGAATCTGCTGCTCGGCGTCAACCCGGCAGTGGCGACCATTTTGAATGACGACATCGCAACGTTGGCAGTCGCCGTCGAGGAGGGGGTCGCACCCCACGGGGGGGCGGGGTATTATTTAACGTTCACCGTGACCATCGACAAGCCGACCGAACAGGATATCACCGTCCAGTACACCACGGTCGATGGAAC